>NZ_CP011272.1:4356090-4667240 GCF_001610875.1 Pirellula sp. SH-Sr6A
TTGCGGTGATCGGGGTGCGCCCCTCGTCTTTACGATCTTGGCGAGCGTAACCGTAATAGGGAATGACGGCCGTAACGCGTGCGGCGCTAGCCCTTTTGCAGGAGTCGATCATGATGAGCAACTCCATCAAATTGTCATTGACGGGTGGGCAAGTGGGCTGAATCAGGTAGACATCTCGGCCGCGCACATCCTCTTCGATCTTGCAAAAATTCTCGCCGTCGGGGAATTTTCCAAGTGCGATGGAGCCGATTTCCAGGTGAAGAAACGCACAGATGTCGCGAGCCAGTTGTGGGTTTGCTCTTCCGCTGAAGATCTTTAGTTCGCGCATGGATACCCCATTTCTTGCATTTTGGCTTCGACCGCTTTCAGTTCATCGAGGGTGTTGATACTAAGCGCTTCGCAGTCGCTCAGCACGGGCTTGGCCTCGACCTTTTTCCCAACAGAGAGAAGATAGGCCGGGCAGTCCGTTAAATAGTACTCACGTTGTGCGTTGTTGTTGCCAAGATTCTCGAGCGCCTGAAGGAGACCGTCGCGATCGAACGCGTAGGTGCTCATGTTGACCTCACGAATGGCTTGCTCCGCCTCGGAAGCATCTTTTTGTTCGACGATACGCGAGAATCGACCGTTTGCATCGCGGACGATACGACCTAATCCGAAGGGATTGTCCTTGAGAAGGGTCCCCATGAAGCAATCCCACCCTCCCTGTTGAAACTCGTTCAAGACGGCACGGACCGAGTTAGGTTGAATCAAAGGGGAGTCTCCGGCGACCACCAAGATCGGGCCGGTCGGCCCGGTTTCGAGCAGGGGTCGGCACATCTGCACGGCGTGGCCGGTTCCCAGTTGCTCCGCCTGCAGAGCGAATTCGATCCCTGTTCGGCCGGCCAATTCGCTCCGAACCAAATCGTCTCGGTAGCCGACGACGACGATCTTTCGGGTGACCCCGGAGGTTTCCAGTGCGTCGAGTACCCAGTGAATCATCGGCCTGCCGAGAACCGGGAAGAGAACTTTGGGAAGATCGCTTTTCATGCGAGTCCCTTTTCCAGCGGCAAGAATCACCGCGGTTGAACGCACCATCATATCTCCACTTCCTCGAAGCAACGAAATCTCACCGAGCCCACATCTTGCCAAATTTCTATCGACTGTCCAAGGTCGGAGACCTCGCTGGCAAGGAAACATTGACGAATATGGCGATTCCAGCTAATCTTGGGACCTCATATTGGCAAATTCTGGTCAACATCATCCGTAGACAGTTGGAAACCATGGCAGGAACCGAACGACAGCGAGAATTGCGCCGACGACGCAATCGAAGTAAGAAGCTCACTCTTCTTCAGAAGAAAGCGGAAAAATCGTCCAAGACGGAAAAAGCGGTCATTGCGCACAAGCTTCGCAGACTCAGCCCCGGTGCCGAGCAGCTGATCAAGGCTTGGAAGCTCGTTTAGTCGTTGACGGCCATTTCTTCATCGATGGCCATGGGGTTTTGGGACGGTCCTCTGTAATTTGTGGAGCGACTCCGGAACGCCTAATTCGTACCGACATTCAAAACATAAAATTCCCCCGCGCACGTTCACGGGGGATTTTTTGTGGCTGCACCCGTTGTGAATGAGATTCCATGCCTGAAATCAAACGGTTCGGAGTGACCCGTCGGTGGTCAGATGCGGTCGTTTTTCAAAACACCGCCTACTTCGTCGAAGTACCGGACGACGCGACACTCTCCCCTGGTGAGCAATTTGCGATGCTCTTTCAGCAGGTGGAGTCCCGTTGCACCGCGCTGGGAACATCGATTCGCAACCTGATGCAGGTTCTGATTTACTTGCCCTATCCCGAGGATCTTCCCGAATTCAATCGGCTGTGGGATGAATGGATCCCGGCAGGATGTGCCCCGGTTCGGGCCTGCTGCCATCCTGCGTTGGCCGATAAGGGATATCGCGCCGAGCTTATCATTACGGCGATGATTCCCGATCTCACCGCCTCCTAAAGACTCGTGCGTCCCTCGTGAAGGGCTTCGTTGTTTTCCCTTCTGACTTCTTCCTTTGGAACCGAATAGCATGAGGAACCGTCCTTAACTATGGAATCCAAAATGGAGGATAGGGACTTGATTGAAAGGGTGAAATCGGGCGAGAGCCAATTCTTTGCCGAGCTTGTGCTGCGCTACGAACGACCGGTATTTCAGTCGGTCTTTGTCTTCCTGGGGAATCGTCAGGAAGCCGAAGATGTGACGCAGGACGTCTTCGTGACCGCGTTTCGTAAGATCGCCAGTTTTGAATATCGAGCCAGTTTTTTAACGTGGCTCCGTCGCATTGCATTCAACCAATGTGTGGACGCCCGTAGGAAGAGCAAGAGTCAACGCACGACGTCTGTTGATTTCGAGTACGAGCCTCAGCAAGTTTCCGAAGTCAACTCTCCGGATAGCGTTGCTCAAGGCAAAGAGTTAGTCGATCGCGTTCGCGGCGCGATTGATTCCCTGGGAGAGGAACAGCGTTCGATCATTCTGCTGCGAGACATCGATGGCCTCGATTATTCCGAGATCGCAGGCCTTCTCGGTATCCCAGTGGGGACCGTCCGGAGTCGCCTTCACCGAGCGCGCTGTGAGTTGCGAGAGGTCATGGAGAAACGGGGATTGCAGAATCTCTTAGACGGACCTGGTGCATTGGAATCGTCCGTGGAAAAGCTCAAGCATGGGGAAAAATCAAATGGATAATCAGCCCATGGATGACTTCGACGAATCTTGGCTCTCAGCCTATTTGGATCACGAACTGAGCCCCGACCAGCGGCATCGCGTGGAGACCATGCTAGAGACGCGGGCCGACCTTCGACTGACGCTCGACCGTTTGGTCCGCGTTCGCGCCGCCATCGCGGCTTGCAAGATCGAGTTGCCCAGCGACGCGCGTATCGTCCGCTCGGGACCTTGGGATGCACCGAAGCTGCAAGCTTCTCCGACAATCGAATCCGCCTCGAGTTCTTCCACCTCCTCCCAAGGGAAATGGTTCCTGCATGCCCCCTCTTGGTTGCTTACTGTTGCCGCGTCCCTGTTGGTGATCGGTTCGCTATCGATTCTTTATTGGTTCCCCATGGGCAATGGGGGAAATGGAATGATTGCGACGCGAATGGATACCAGATCGCAGGCCCCAGCTCCAGAAATGCAAGAGAAGGCGGACATAGCAGCAAAGGAGTTTCGCTCCAAAGAAATTGCCGCGGATCCAACGAACGCGCCAACCGGATTCGCTCCGAAGATACCATCCGATTCGGATGGTCCGCCTCCGCCCTCGCCGATGCGATCGGAAGCTGCGTCCTCGACGATGTCCTTGGATTTTTCCGTGGAAACGTTGCGAGAAACTCGCCCCGACGTGCTATCGCGGAACGACTCATTCTTTTCTTATTTCTTGGGGGCCAAGGAGAGCGTGGCAATTCTCGGCGTGGAAGCTACCGAGACTACCGACTTGCCGACTCTCGCCAAACGACGCGACGTGTGGGAATTTCAATGGACATCCGTAGATCGCGCGAAGGATATTGAACGCTCCACCCCGTCGATTGCAGATCGAGCCATCGTTTTGTTCCAGCCCACGACCGGCACTGCTTCTTCCCAAGCAAACGCTTTTCAGGAAAGCAACCTAGCTGAGTGGAGCGAGTCCTCGCCGAAAGCGAGCCGTGGACTGGAAGATGGAAACGACAAGATGATCGACAGAAGCGTTGCACTGAGTCGGGGCATGCCATCATCCGTAGCGGCGGGAAGCGACGGAGACAAGGGACGCGAGCCGGGTATTCTCGAGCTGCGCATACCGGTGGCATATTGGGGTGAGGCTACTCAGTCGCTTCGAGAAAAAGGATTCGAGATTCCGGAGACGCTTCAGCCTGGTGATTATCAGTTCGAACCCGAGGTGAACCCAGGGAATCCTGCCAAGCCGTGGACGGTTCGTCGGCTGGGAGGAGAGCCGGCGGTGGCCAAGGATCAAACGCCAGCATATTACACGTTGACCGTGATTCTCCACAAACCCGAAGCGAAGTCGGGTAGTAGCGAATAAAATTTCAATTCCGGTTGTAGGAATTGCCGATGGATGAGTTGTTCGAAAGAACCATGAACGAACAAGAATCCTGGGGGGGAGAATTATGATCCGCAAGGCCTTGATGGTCGCAGCGTTGGGTGCCGTAGCTGGCCTCAGCATTTCCGAGAGCGCTCAAGCACAGCAACCGCAAGCTTACGGGCGTTCCTGGGGTGGAGCCGCTGGTGCACGTGACTACCAGCGTTTCAACCACTATCCGTACGTGTACTATCCTCAAAACTTCTGGGGTAACGAGTACTATCGCAGCAGCGACAGCCTCTATCACCGCTATCCCGCTGAGATGCAGATCCCGGTGTACAACCGCAAATGGGCTAACTACTACCCCACGCAGCAACGATACCACTGGGGCCATCACTTCATTCTCGACGTGTTCTAAGAACCGTCGAACGGAAGCTGATAAAGAATTTTATTCCCGCACACTGTGGAGTTCGACTTCGCTCCACAGTGTTTTTTCGTATTGAGACGGGCTCTGCTATGTCGGATGTTTTCGATCTCTTTCGACTGGATGGTCGAACGGCGCTGATAACCGGTGGATCGCAAGGTCTTGGGCTCCATCTCGCGAAAGGGCTGGCCCAAGCTGGGGCGCAGATCGTTATCGTGAGCCGACGCTTGGAGATGTGCCAATCCGCCGCCCGAGAGATTGAAGCAGCAACTGGCCGGAGAACCTGGGCATTTTCTGCCGATGTGACCCAAGCCGAACAAGTTCATGAGTTGTTCACTTCGGTGCAACGCGATGTCGGAAATGTCGACATCCTTCTCAACAGCGCCGGGCTCAACAAACGTGGATCGATCGAAACTCTTTCGGTCGAGGTTTGGGATGAGGTCGTCGATGCGAACTTGAAAGGCCCCTTCTTAATGGCGAAAGCCTTCGGGCCCGAGATGGCGCGTAGGGGTTGGGGGCGGATCGTCCATTTTGGATCGATCCTGTCCACGATCGGAATCGCAGGTAGGACACCGTACGCTTCTTCCAAAGCGGGCTTGCTGGGGCTGACGCGTGTGCTGGCTCTCGAATGGGCCCCCCAAGGAGTTACCGTCAATGCCTTGTGTCCAGGGCCGTTTGCGACGGAGATGAATCGCCCATTGCTAAATGATCCTGTCCAGTACGCGAACTTCGTGTCGAAGATACCGATGGGTCGCTGGGGAGAACTGAACGAGTTGACCGGTGGCGTTCTGTTCCTTTGCTCCAATGCGAGCTCATTCATGACAGGGTCCACCCTGACCATCGACGGTGGGTGGACCTGTCAGTAAGCTTCGACTTCGCTTGCGATCTAGGTCCTACTTATTAGCGAACGGCAGTAGGTGGAGTCGCTCTCGGTCGCGCTGGCGGGGCAGGCTGCGGTGGAGCGACTACCCGAATCGATTCTCGATCGACATAGACTTGCCCGTGCATATCCGTTGTGCGGACTTCGAACATATGAGTCCCCACGGGGAGCATCGCCGGGAGAAGTCCACGCCAAAGGTGATCGGTGACGGAGGGCTGTGGGAGCGGTGTACCATTGGGTGGAGTAGAACCCGCTTCGAGAGCTTTGATATCGGCGAGGAAGGGATCGACTCCGTCCACCCGTTCCAACTCCTTCCATTCTCCATCGGGCAGTAGTCGCATCTCCGCTTTGGACTTCTTCGTTCCGTTGAAGACATTGACCACCAGAGCCGTCGTAAGGGACTGCCAAGAGTGGATTTCTTGGGGGAGATAGATGCTCATCTGATGGCTCGCAGGGCGACGCGCGGCTCGGTATTCCAGTTTGTATTGGGAGCCATCGAAGCTCAGGATGGAATAGCCGTTTGCGCCTCCATCGCTCATGGTAGCATGCGGAATCCCAAGCTCATCGGTAGCACCTCGCCACCAACTACCGCACACGGTGACGTTCACTATGTGATGGTGCGGTTCCTTGCCTTGCCAGCCGTCTTCTTTGTCAATGAAATGATGCTTGACGAAGTGCGTGTGGGCGGAGAGGGAAAGTGCGAAGGGACGCTCTTCGATCAGTCTGTAAAGTTCCTGTCGATCTTCCACGTTGACCAATGGAATGTGCATCAGGAGAACAACGAGTTGATCTTTCGGGATCAGAGCCAAGTCATTCTTAATGAACTCCATTTGCTCTTTCCCAAGTCCACCTTGGTAATGCCCGCGCTGACGCTCGGAAGCGCCGATCCATTCCACATCGTCGAGGGCCAAAAAGTGAACGGGCCCGTAGTCGAATGAATAGTAACTGGGACCGAAGTGGCTCTCGAAAGTCTCATCGGAGAGTTTATCGTTCGGTGCATCAAGATTGATGTCGTGATTCCCGATGACGTTGTACCACGGGATTCCAATCATCGCGATCGCTTGATTGTGCGGTTTGAAGACGCTCAAGTCATCGAAGACGATATCGCCAAGCGTAACACCAAACGAAGCGTCGTGCGCATCTTCTTCCACGATTTGTTCGATGATATCGTGGGCCATGTATTCGACTTCTTGAACGTTGCGAGGTTGTGTGTCCCCGAACATCAACGCTTTGAATTGATCGGGTTCCTCCTGCTGAGTCAGGGGAAAGTCGACAGACTCTGGCAGCGGCCCCGTCGGTGCGACTCCTGGGAATCGGGAGTCCGGCGAACCGTTTGGTTTGTGAATGTAATAGAACTCGGGGAGCTTCAACGCATTGACGGGGGTCATCCAGCCTCGCGGCTTGATAATAAATACGATCGAATCCTCGCTGATCCCGATCTCGTACCGGCCTTCTTCGTTGGTGAGGACGATTTCTTTCCCATTCGATACGCGTGCTCCCTCCATTCCTTTTTCATCGGGATCTCGCTTTCGGTTTCCGTTTGTATCTTGGAAGACGAAACCTCGGCATACGTTCTGCGGCGCATTCGCTGCGGAGCCCTGAGTCGAAACTTTATGGAACGCGGGGGGATGTGCCCAAGCCGTTGGGGGGGAAATAGCAGGAAAACAAACCAAGAGAAGGAACGTTCGGAAATATCGTTGCTGCATAGTCGTGATCGGGAGGAAAGGAGGATGAAAAAGGTAAAGCATGGCCCGTGATTTTCTCAGGCTTGATTCTCTGGACGGAGGTTGGTGTCCAGTGAGGGCGGGATGAAAAATGCGCGAAGGTTCGGGCCCTGGGTGGGGGGTGGGGGCGGGGCTGGTTAGGGTGCGCCAACCTCTAGAATAGCTCCCCACTGCAATAAATCGGAACGTCTACCCACCAAATCCTTGGCTAATTTCCGATTTAGCTGTCTGGACATTGATTGTTTGAACATGTATTCTGATCGACGTGCGTGAAAACGTTTTGGTTTCGAATTCTGGTTAGTGAAGGGTGTGCGAGCTTGAACAACGTGCATTTGGCGGTGCAGTTTTTTGCGCAGATTGCTGTCATCCTTCTGTTTTGTCGGCTAGTGGGAGTTGCAGCGAAGTGGGTTGGGCAACCGCAAGTTGTCGCCGAGATGATTGCCGGGGTATTGCTTGGTCCGTCTTTGTTCGGACTGTTTTGGCCCGAGTGGCAGTCCTGGCTCTTTCCTTGGGATGTAGCGCAACAGACTCGCGACACCCAAAGCTATTTGTTTCCTGCATCGCAGCTGGGACTCGCTTTGTACATGTTCATTGTGGGGCTTGAGTTTCGCGTCGATATTCTGCGAAGCCATTTCAAGAGTTCGGTGGCAGTTTCCTTGGCTGGAATGATAGCGCCGTTCGTACTCGGCGCGGGACTAGCTTATTACTTCATCTACAACAGTTCCCTGTTTCCTGAGAAAACAACTCCCTTTGAAGCGATGCTATTTTTGGGTGCATCGATGTGCATTACCGCTTTCCCCATGTTGGCCCGAATTATTCACTTCAAAAAGTTGGCGGGAACAACGATGGGGACAGTCGCGATCGGCGCCGGTGCGATCGATGATGCGATGGCTTGGTGTCTGCTCGCATTGGTGCTCGCTAGTTTTGACCAGGATCCCTCGAAAGTCGTAATGAGTTTTGGTGGGGGGATCGGCTATGTCGTGTTTGTATTTGCCCTGGTTCGACCCATTATGAAGAGGATCGAGGGTTGGTTTTTGCGAGACGGGGTGTTGACCGAGGGTGGGCTCGTCATTGGTTTGGCGTTGATGTCATTGGGCGCATGGTGCACCGACTTGATCGGGCTTCATGCCGTCTTTGGTGCCTTCCTCATGGGGGCTGCGATGCCTCGCAAATTCATGTCCGAGCAACTCATTGACCGCATCCAACCCTTGGCGGTCGCTTTGCTGCTTCCTCTCTTCTTCACTTACTCTGGATTGAACACCAAAATCGGATTGTTGAACAATCCGTCTCTTTGGGGATATTGCCTGCTGGTTTTGTTTGCTGCGATCGCAGGAAAGGGAATCGCTTGCTGGTTGGCTGCCCTAGCAACAGGTCTGCCCAACCGAGAGGCGATGGGGATCGGTACGCTCATGAACTCGCGTGGGTTGATGGAGCTAATCATCATCAACATCGGATTGCAGCGAGGAGTCATCTCAGAAGAGCTCTTCGCGATTCTTGTGATCATGGCGATCATCACGACCCTTATGGCCTCGCCATTGTTTGAATGGTTGGTGGGCAAACGGCCTGCAGTCCCGCAATAACCGTTTGCTAACTGCGAAGTCCACGAAGCTTTTCGATTGCTTCCTCCGCAGCGACACGTTGCTGCATGAGGTCTTGAAGGGCTTGCCGTTCCTTTTCGATGATGTCAGCAGGTGCTCGGCTCACGAAGGACTCATTGGACAGTCGGCTCTCTTTTCCTTGTATTTGTTTTACCAAATTGAGAAGAAGCTTTTCATTTCGAGCGATCTCCGCTCCCACGTCGATGAACTGAGAAAGATCGACATACACATCCATCTCGGGGATCGAGACATGAGCGTGCACCGAAGGAATTTCTGGGGACTCGCTCCACTGGACAGCATAAGCGCTCGCCATCGACTCTAAGAATCGGGACATCGGCGCAAGTAACTGTTCTGTATCTCGATTGCAACGAACGGAAAACCCGACGCGATCCTTGGGCGCAATGTTCTGACGCGAACGAATCTCTCTGACCGCACCGATCAAATGAACAAAGTGCGAGAATTGCTTTTCGACTTCCGGCCGAATGAACGCTTCGTCCACAGCTGGCCAAGCCGCTTGGACAATCCACTCGGTCGCAGGCTCGCCCGTGATTCCATCTCGTTTAGGTGTGATCTGGGCGAGTTGCTGCCAGATCGCTTCAGTGACGAAGGGGGTGATGGGGTGAAGCAATCGGAGCATTCGATCGAGGACGTGCGCCAAGACACGTTGAACTTGGGCTCGCGTGACGGGGTCTTGCAATCGAGGTTTCGCCATCTCCACGTACAGGGAGCAGAAATGGTCCCAAGCAAAGTCATAAACACATCGAGCCGCATCGGCGTAGCGATAGTGTTTGATATCCACCTCGACCTGTTGGGTGACGGTCGCCAGACGGGAAAGGATCCATTGGTCCTCGAGCGGGAGATCTGATTCCGATAGGGGTGCGAATTCGTACCCGCTGAGATTGAGCATGACGAATCGGGACGCGTTCCAGAGCTTGTTCACGAAGTTCCGGGCGACCTCGAATCGTTCGCTCACCACGGGGGCTTTCGGATGTGCCTTATCGGCGTCGGATTCGGCCCATTGCGTCGAGAATCGCTTCTTGCACTTGTCGCACGCGACGGTCGGGCTTTGGCGATTCTCTTTCGTCTGATTGACTTTGGCTTCGCAGTGCGGGCATTCGTATTGAACGGGCATGCGAACGTCTTGCGTTTCGGTACAGAGCCACGCCAACCCGAATCGGAGCGCATCGGGACCGAACTTGTCGATAACGTCGATCGGATCGACCCCATTCCCTTTGCTCTTGGACATGGTCTCGCCGTATCCATCGAGAATCTTTGGGTGGATAAAGACTTCGCGGAACGGGATCTCGCCGATGTTATTAAGCCCCATCAGCACCATGCGTGCGACCCACAACGTGATAATATCGCGGGAGGTGATGAGTGCGGAGGTTGGATAGAAGTATTGGAGCTCCGGCGTTTGTGCAGGCCACCCTAGCGTGGAGTGGGGCCACAGCGCAGAGGAGAACCATGTGTCCAAGACATCGTTTTGTCGAACGAGCCCCAGAGACTCCAGCTTGACTTCGATGCCGCGATCTTCGTTTTTCACGCAAACGTGAAGCGTCGCGGGTTCCTCGATATGAGCAACGATCAACCCTGCCGCACGTTCGGACATCGCCTCGACTTGGAATTGGAGCGATGCCGCTTGCTGTGGTGAGTCAAAGGTTCGACTCCAAATTGGGATCTGGTGTCCCCACCACAATTGCCTACCGACCGGCCAATCCCGTTTCTCACCTAACCAGTCCAGATAACCGTTCGCGTATCGAGGCGGATAGATCTTCACTCTTCCATCGGAAACAGCGTCCATCGCCGATTGGGCCAATCGGTCCATTTTGACAAACCACTGGTCTGCCAAATAAGGTTCGATCGGCGTTTTGCTTCGGTCGCTGTGCTTGAGCTCAATTTCGCGATCTTCCACTTTGAGGAGCAACGACAGTGCATCGAGTTGTTCGACGACTTTCTCGCGTGCCTTCGTCATCCGCATCCCGGCGAATTCGCCACCGTTTTCGTTGACCGTCCCGTCCGAATTCATGATGTTGATCATCGGAAGATCGCAACGGAGCGCCACTTCGTAGTCATTGGGATCGTGGGCGGGGGTGATCTTTACACATCCGCTCCCCAATTCTGGTTTTGCCCACATATCGGCCACGATGGGGATGGGGCGATTGACGAGGGGAAGCATGACCTGCCGACCCGCCTTGGCCATGCTAGCTAGCGTTTCCAAAGTCGGCAGTAGGTTTGTCTTGCGGGCTTCAAGCTCCTCCAATTGGGCCTCGATCGCGGGGCGGTCTTTGGCGGATGCTTCGGACAATTTCTCTCGCAAGGTCGCTTCGACTCGCTCCAGAGCTTCACGCGGGTTGGGGTGCACGGCGACCGCAGTATCGCCCAACATGGTCTCCGGACGGGTGGTAGCGATCGCCACATGGGTCGGTTCACCCGGCAGAGGATCGATCACTGGATACTGAAGGTGCCAGAAATGACCTTGGACGGTCTCGGGTGTGACTTCGTCGTCGCTGACCGCGGTCTGCAAATAAGTGTCCCAGTTGACCAAACGTTTGCCTCGATAGATAAGTCCTTTGGCAAAGAGGTCATAGAACGTGGTCCGAACAGCCTTGGCGCATTGATCGTCAAGCGTGAACCGGGTTCGCCGCCAGTCGCAGGAGCAGCCCATCCGTTTTAGCTGTCCCAGGATGCGGGCTTCGTATTGGTCCTTCCATTGCCAAATCCGTTCGACCAATTTCTCCCGTCCCAAGTCATGGCGGGTCTTGTTTTCGATTTCCTTCAACCGTCGCTCAACCACGGCCTGCGTTGCAATCCCCGCGTGATCGGTTCCTGGCATCCAGAGGGCCTCGAACCCCATCATGCGATGCATCCGAATTTGGATGTCCTGCAAGGTATTATTGAGGGCGTGTCCCAAATGCAACGCACCAGTGACGTTCGGAGGCGGGATGACGATCGTGAACGGCTTCTTACTCGGATTGACCTCTGCATCGAAGCAACCGTGGCTTTGCCAAGATTGATAAATCTCGGCGCAAGCAGTCGTGAAATCGAAACGGTTGGGGATTTCGTGCGTTTCAGCGTTCATCATGGATGGAGATTGGGTGATAAATAGATGGCACTCCAGGCAAGTCGGGGTCGAACCGTCTTGGGTAGGGTATTTGAACAAAAAATCAGAATCTGAACACTCTTAACCGCAGGGCGAATCGAAGCCATCTCGCTCGGATATCTGGGAAAGCCTGGACGAATAGTCAAAACAGTGAAGAGGACTGCGAATCGGAAAGTTCCTCCCAAAGCTCGGTTTTCTGGAACGCCTCTTTCTCCCCAGGAGTCTAACTGTCGTCGCCTCCGGTTTCCCTTCCATTTCGAAGGGCTGGGGCTAAGAAGTGATACGCTCCAGCGTATTTCTGGTAACTTGGATTCCTGCGGCTCCATGGAGCGGGTCGCTTCGGGGGCAAGGTTGCTTCGGGGTCCCCCCTTCTCATCGGTTGGAGTTCGAAAAGATGAAAGTGTGGAAGTCATTGAGAACGCTATCAGTCGCGTCGTTTTGTGCACTAGCGTGCACCGGAACGGTCCTCTGCCTCAGCACAGTCTGGATCACATCTGTCCTGGCCTATCAATCGCCGCAATCACCGAAGCCTCCCCAATCAGAAGGTTGGATCAAAGTGGAAGACGCCATAAAAAAGGGGCTCCCTAAAACCGCTATCGAGCAGCTCGGTCCTATCATCGAGGCGGCGCTGGAAAACAAGCGTTACGCAGAAGCCGTGAGGGGCATCGCGAAGCGGATCGCGTTGGAGACGCAGATCGAAGGCCGGCTTGCCGAAGAAGGAATCCGACTCATGGATTCCCAAATTGAAAAGGGACCAGACGAAATTCGTCCCATCCTGCAAACCCTTCAAGCCCACTACTACTGGACTTACTTCCAACAGAACCGATGGCGGTTCGCGCAGCGGACATCGTCGTCCTCGGCACCCGGTCCCGATTTCACCACCTGGGATTTAAAACGGCTCTTCGAAGAAATCGAGAAACATTATTCTGCCGCTTTGGCCGCAGAAACGCAGCTCCAACAGATCCCGATCGCAACCTACAACGATCTGCTGCCTCCTGGGACATTGCCCGACAACTACCGTCCGACTTTGTTCGATTTCGTCGCTTTCGAAGCACTGGATTTCTACAACGCGGGGGAGCAAGCCGGCGCGAAGGCGCAAGACGCTTTGGAACTTGAAGCCGATTCGGCTCTCTTCGGGTCCACCGAAGATTTCCTCGCTTGGAAGCCTGTTACGACCGATGAAAAGTCGCCCAAGCTGCAAGCGATTCGCCTCTACCAAAAGCTTCTTCGATTCCATGCCGACGATGAAGATCGAAGCGCTTTTCTCGATGCGGATTTGGCTCGACTCCAATTTGGATACGTTCACGCGGTGGGCGACGAAAAATGGGATCGATACGTTGCCGCGTTAAAACGATTCGCCAACGCGCACGCATTGCACGAACTTTCCGCCGAAGCACGTCATCGTTGGGCTCGCCTCTTAATGGAGAAGAGCCAGTTCGTGGAAGCTCGATCGGTTGCTCAAGTAGGTGTGTCAGCCCACCCGGAAAGCGTCGGTGGCAAACACTGCGCGAACCTCATCGCGGAGATCGAGGCCAAGAGTGTTCAAATCACTACCGAGCGTGTTTGGAGCGATCCTCCTTCCGCGATTCGGGTGCTTTATAAAAACATCACCAAAGTGCACTTCCGACTCTATGCGGCGGATTGGAAGGGGCGCGTGCGCGAGACCAAGCAATCCCCCGCTTATCTCCAACCGCCCGAGATCGAAAACCTTTTTCGTTCAACACCCGTTCGCAGTTGGAGCGTCGACCTCCCTGCCACCGAGGATTACAAGCCAACGACTCTGGACTTCGATGCTCCCGATGACTTGCCGTCGGGCTATTACTACCTCTTTGCCAGTCCGCAGGAAGGGTTTCGCGATACCAATAATGTGGTATCCGCGGCTTCGCTTTGGGTCACCAACCTTGGCCTCGTCCTGAATCAAGCTTGGAATTCGGACAAACTCGATGGCTTCGTGGTCGACAATCGCACCGGACTTCCCGTATTCGGCGCGACCGTAACGGCGATGGTGCAAGACCCCCGAAATCGAGGAAATCTGAACGAACAATCCATCGTTACCAATGCTGACGGCCGGTTTACATTCTCCTTGCGCGAGAAGTCTTTGTTCTTGATCGCTCAAAAAGGAAATCAACAACTAGCTGTTCGCGACAATTTGTACGTCGGAACCACTCAGCCAGAGCGTGAACCCGGAATCCAATGCGTTCTGTTTACCGACCGCTCGCTGTTCCGCCCTGGACAAACAGTTCAGTTCAAAGGGGTATGCATGCTCGCAGACCCTAAATCGAATCGTTACAAGGTCGTTCCCAATCACACCGCCACGGTGAGCTTTCGAGATATGAATGGGAACGAAATTGGGAAGCAATCGGTTCGATCCAATGACTTCGGCAGCTTTAGCGGTCTGTTCCAAATTCCCCGCGACCGCGGCACAGGCGCGATGTCTCTCCAAGTCGAAGGTTTAGTCGGAACAACAATTCAGGTCGAAGAGTACAAACGTCCGAAATTCATCGTCGAACTAACCACCCCCGAAACGTCACCAAAATTGAACGAGCCGGTCGTGGTCTCAGGGAAAGCGAACAGCTACACCGGCGTGTCGATCCAGAATGCGAAAGTAACCTATCGCGTCACTCGGGCTGTTCGCTGGCCTATCTGGTTCTCCTCGTTTTACCCCTGGCGAATCCCACCCCAATCGGGCGACCAGCAAGAGATCGCACACGGAACGACAACCACCGATACGGACGGCAAGTTTCAAATCACCTTTGTGGCGAAACCCGATCGAAGTGTTTCCGAAGAGACCAATCCAATCTTCCGCTATGAGATTATCGCGGACATCACCGATTCCACCGGTGAGACACGATCCGATAGCCTGTCCGTCTCGGTTGGCTATGTCGCGATGGAAGTCGGCATCGCTGTCGACGAGTGGCTCACGACAGAGAAACCTGTTTCGTTCGGGATCAAGACGACCTCGTTCGATGGCAAAGCGGTCCCGGCTGCAGGCAAACTGAAAGTCTTTCGCTTGATCGATCCGGAGAGCGTTGTGCGGCCGGATATCCTTGGAGGGGGTGCCCCTATTCCTAGACGCCGTACGATGCAGAGAAGAGGTTTACCCAGCGGAGTCCCGCAAAGGGATGGTCCCAAGGACCTGTCCAATATAGCGAACTGGGAGCAGGGAGAATTGGTATCGGAGAAGGGCTTTGAGTGGAACGACGATTCGCACCCGCCCATCGAACTTCTTCTCGGCAAAGGATCCTATCGCGCAGTCGTCGAAACGAAAGATCGGTTCGGTAAGCCCGTCGAAGCGATCGCGAATTTGCAAGTGATCGACCCAGCTGCGAAATCCCTAGGCCTGAAGATCCCCCATTTATTCCGCGGCGAGAAGTGGAGACTCGAACCGGGCGAAACGTTCCGCGCGGTATGGGGAACGGGCTATGAGAGTGGTCAGGCCTACGTGGAGGTCCTGCACGGGACAGAAGTCTTGCAACGGTTCTGGACCAAGCCCGGGACCACGCAAATTCCCATCGAGCAAGCGATTTCCGAGGGGATGCGAGGTGGTCTGCAAATCCGCGTCATGTTCGTCCGCGAGAACCGATGCTATCTAGAATCACGGACCATCGATGTTCCTTGGACCAATAAAGATCTCAAGCTGCGTTGGGAACGATTGGTCTCCAAATTGGAGCCTGGAAAGAAAGAGAAGTTCAAATTGATTGTGGAGGGGCCTCAAGCATCGAAGGCCATTAGCGAAATGGTTGCTGCGATGTATGACGGTTCGCTCGACGCCTACTATCCCCACCAATGGACGCAGAGGTTCAACGTCTTTCGTCAAAATTACGCTTGGTCGAACTGGGTATTCCAAAACAATCCCGAGGGCTTGATGCCCATCCGCGGCATGTTCGCAGACCGTTTGCAATCGGTCGTTGCGACCTATCGCGACTTTCCTACGGACTTGTTGCTTGGCGGGCGTGGTCCGGGTGCCCCCGGCATGATGTACCGTCGCGGAGGGATGGGAGGCTATGGTGGGGAAGCAGAAATGCGTTTCGGTGCAATGGCCCCTGCGAGCGCCGATTTTGCTTTGGCCGATGCAGAGGGTGCAGGAATGGGTGGCGCCATGGCAAAGAGTTCGCTCGCTCTGGGGGCAGAAGTGAATTCCGGAGGCGCTGCACCTCCCAATGATATACCTAAACCGCAAGTCGATTTGGAGGGAGTTTCACCTCGTAAGAATCTGGCGGAGACCGCGTTCTTCCTTCCGCACGTGACGGCGAACGCCGATGGCGGATATGAGTTGGAATTCACGGTCCCTGAGGCCCTCACATCATGGCGCATCATGGCGTTTTCCCATGACCGCGAACTCAAGAGCGGGTACTTGGAAGCAAAGGTTGTCACGTCCAAAGATTTGATGGTCGAACCCAACCCTCCACGCTTCCTGCGAGAAGGGGACATTCTGGAATTCAGCGTCAAGGTATCGAATACCACTGCGGAGGAACTTTCGGGCAAGGTTGCATTGAGACTGTCGAGCGCAATGCAAGACGAATCGGTCGACGCGGCATTCGGAAACGGAGAGAATGAAAAAGCATTCACGTTGAAGGCCAACGAATCGAAGAGTTTCTCGTGGCGGCTTCAGGTTCCTGACGAATCCCTGCCGATCATCTATCGCGCCATCGGCAGCACCGGCGCGACCTCCGATGGAGAGGAGGGAATGCTCCCCGTACTCTCGAACCGTGTCTTGGTGACCGAGTCGTTGCCTTTGCCTATCCGAGGTAAAACGACCAAAGAATTTGAGCTGAAGAAATTGTTGGAGTCGGCCGGATCGGAAACGATCAAACACCAATCGGTTACGGTTCAGATGGTCTCCCAGCCGTCTTGGTACGCTGTTCTCGCGCTTCCTTACTTGATGGAATATCCCCATCAATGCAGCGAGCAAACGTTCAACCGACTCTACGCCAATACCTTGGCAAACCACATCGCGAAAAGCGATCCAAAGATTCGGCGCGTGCTCGATGTCTGGAAGAATCTCCAGCCTGACGCGCTCCAATCTCCCTTGGAAAAGAACGAAGACTTGAAGTCGGTTCTTATTCAAGAAACACCCTGGTTGCGTGACGCGCAACAGGAAACGCAGGCTCGGCGAAACGTCGGTCTCCTATTCGATGAAACGCGATTAGCCAGTGAGAATGCAAGGGCGATGAAGCAACTCATGGAGATGCAAAACGAGAATGGTATGTGGCCCTGGTTCCCCGGTGGACCGGACAATGAATACCTCTCGCTTTACATCGTCACCGGATTCGGAAGGCTGAAGCATTTGGGAACTGCCGCAGATATCGGACCGGCGGTGCGAGCCCTTAACAGCTTGGACAGCTGGATGAAGAAGAAGCACGATTGGATCTTGACCCATTCGCCGGATCCCACAAAGGACCACCTGTCGTCGACGGTTTGCCTCTATCTTTACGGTCGAAGCTTCTTCATGAACGAGCTTCCAGTCGCCGAAGAAAATCAAAAGGCATTCCAATATTGGCAAGACCAGGCTCGCAAGTATTGGTTGTCGCAAGCTCGTCAATCGCAAGGTCATATCGCCATCGGATTGCACCGGTTAGGGGATCGCGAAACACCCAAGGCGATTCTCAAGAGCATCACAGAGTTCTCTTCTCAGAATGAAGAGATGGGAATGTTCTGGCGAGACCAGGAACAATCCTGGTGGTGGTATCGCGCACCGATCGAGACCCAGGCCTTGATGATCGAAGCCTTCGATGAAGTGGCGAAGGACGCCAAGTCGGTCGAAGAGTGCAAAGTTTGGTTGCTTAAACAAAAGCAAACACAGAACTGGAAGACAACGAAGTCAACCGCCGATGCCGTCTACGCGCTTCTGCTACGCGGTACAAACCTTCTCGCTTCAGATGCCTTGGTCGAAGTCGAGGTTGGGAACGAAAAGATCGAGCCTCAAAATGTCGAGGCAGGAACCGGCTTCTACGAAGAGAAGTTTATCCGCCGAGAGGTCAAACCGGAGTACGGCAAGATCAAGGTTACGAAAACCGATGAGGGGGTTAGCTGGGGAAGCATCCACTGGCAATACCTCGAAGACATCAGCAAAGTAACCCCCTGGGAAGGGACCCCTCTCAAACTTGAGAAGCAGCTTTACAAGAAAGTGCTCACGAAAGAGGGGCCACAGTTGGTTCTGGTCGATGGCCCTGTGGAAATCGGGGACGAATTGGTTTGCCGGATCGTTCTTCGCGTCGATCGGGACATGGAATACGTCCACTTGAAGGACCATCGCGGCAGCGGAACCGAACCGGTGAACGTGCTGAGCCAGTACAAGTACCAAGATGGGCTGGGATACTACGAAAGCACACGCGATACCGCGTCTCACTTCTTCATCGACTACTTGAGCAAAGGGACGTATGTGTTCGAGTACTCGCTGCGGGTTCAACACGCCGGTAAATACCCAAGCGGATTGGCCAGCATCGAGTGCATGTACGCTCCCGAATTCAACAGTCACTCGGGTAGTGTCATGATCGAGGTTCGCGGCAAGCAATAATCTTGCGGAACCTTTCAAACGTTGATGAGCGACTTCCATGCGTGCCATCGAAGTCGCTCACAACCTTGTACCAAAACAATGCACCGAACTCGCTTGTCAAACTCGGTGCAGGTGGTGGTTATGCGGACGCAAAGAGTCCGAGCTGGAGCTCGACATCGGCCAATTCGACGGTGTCCAAAGCGATCCCGTCTGGTGCATTCTCAAACTGAATAGCGGTGCAGAGCGTCTCCGATCGAATGAACTCTTCGTTCTCTCGAACGGCCTCGGTGATGGTCGGCGTGCTGCCCACGATCCAAATAGCAATGCGATCGGTAAAGTTACAGTCCCGCTTTTTGCGAAGGTCTTGAATCAGACGGACAGCGTCTTTGGCAATCCCTCGTCGGATGAGTGCATCGGTTAGTTCCGTGTTGAGCGCCACGACGGCAAACTTGCCTTGCGCTGCGGCCCAACCCTCTTTCGCCTGCATCCGCACTTGAATCTCTTCACCGTCGAGTTCGAGGGTGCGATTCTCAAGCTCGATCGTAATCTTTCCTTCGCGGGTCAGTTCATCCAGCAGTTCAGCCCCGGAAGCATTCCCGAGAGCTTGCTTTAGCTTTGGCAAAAGCGGACCAACCTTAGGCCCTAGCTTTCGGAAATTGGGGTGAACTTGATATTCCACAAACGGGCTTGCGCCGCTGGCGTAATGAATCTCGTCGACATTGAGTTCTTCGCGAACGATGTCGTCGTGCATCTTCAGCCAGTCGATTTGAGAATCGTCTGCCAGCGAAACTTCGACCCGTTGCAACGGTTGTCGCACCTTGAGCTTCGAATCCATCCGCGCTGAACGCCCAAGGGAAGCGATTTCGCGAAGCAAACTCATCCGCTGGTTCAAAACGGCATCCGGTTCGCTGAAGTCACCCGTGGGGTAATCGCACAAGTGAACGCTCTCGCGAACCTGCTGGAGATCTCCCTTGAGATTCTGCCAGAGGGTTTCGGCGAGGAAAGGAGTGAAAGGAGCGATCAGCTTGGTGATCACCACAAACGACTCATAGAGAGTCCAGTAAGCATCCAGCTTGTCTACGGATTGCTTGTCGGGAGCCCAATAACGCGACCGACTTCGGCGTATAAACCAATTGCTCATCGCATCGACGAGAGCGTGGAGGGACTGGCAAGCTCCGTAGCTGTCGTACCGATCCATTCGCTCCGCGACATCTCGACAGGTCGACGCCAACTCGCTCATCATCCAGCGATCCAACTCGCTTCGTTCTGAAATCGGGCGGTAGGTTTTGGCTTGAGCAAGCTCCGCGCTGGAGAGTTGATCCAGCGTACCGGTGATTTCGGATGGACCCGCGAAACCATCGATCTCGGCGTAAATGGAGAAGAAGCTGAAGGAGTTCCAGAGCCGCAGGATGAACTCCGAAATGCTATCCCGGATCGCTCGCTCGCTGTACAGGATCGAATTCCAGGGGGCTTGGTTGGCAAAAAGGTACCAACGGAGCGCGTCGGCACCATATTTGTCAAAGATTTCCTGCGGGCTTCGGTAGTTGCGAAGCTGCTTCGACATCTTGCCCGTCTTGACCGTGTAGTCCGATCCGCAAGCGGCCTTAGCCTCTTCTTCGGTCAGGAATCGCTGTTTGCCATCTTTGCTTTCGTACCACTCCGCCAGCATCAGCCCTAGAACGATGCAGTTCTTAAACGGATGTGGGTAGGATCGTGGCTCACAACCGGTCGGGGCGATCAGCTCTGCCGTATTCTCAGCCGTCTCCTTGTCCGATCGTCCGAAGAGCATCGTGCTAATAGCCAGCTGGCTATAGAACCAACCCCGCGTTTGATCGATCGCTTCGCTGATGAAGTCCGCAGGGAATTGCGATGCGAAGGTTTCTCGGTTTTGATGAGGGTAACCCCACTGCGCGAACGGCATTGCGCCGCTGTCATACCAGCAATCGATCACTTCCGTGACCCGCCGCATTCGGGCGCCGGTCTCGAATGGCGAATCGTAGGTGATCGCGTCGATGTAAGGTTTGTGTACTTTGAGGTCTTCCACCAAGCTCGGGTTGGCTTGCTTCGCTTGAGCCCAGACTTCCGTTCCCGTCACGCCGGGCTTTTGAAGTAATTCCTCATAACTTCCCATCGCCTCCATCTGCCCCGTCCGTTCGCAAACCCAGATGGGGAGGGGAGTACCCCAATAGCGCTCGCGCGATAGAGCCCAGTCGACGTTGGATTCGAGGAAGTTCCCGAATCGCCCCGGACCGATATGCTCAGGCAGCCAACCGATTTGGCGGTTGTTCTCGAGCATCGCGTCGCGGTAGTCGGTAGTGCGAATGAACCAGCTTTCACGCGGGTATTGGATCAAGGGATCTTCAGCGGCTCGCCAACAAAACGGATAGTCGTGCAAGTACTGTTCTTGGTGCCAAAGTTTTCCCGCCTCCTTGAGAGTGCGCTGAAGCGGTTTGTCCGCATCCTTTACCCACACCCCTTGATGGTCTGGGAAATCGGAGGTGAATTTGCCATCGGGACCTACCGCGCAGAGCAGGGGAGGCGTGTTGGATTCGGTAAACCGGGCCCGTTCGTTTGCGAGGACTTCGTAGTCGACTTCACCGAACGCAGGAGCAAGGTGTACGAGGCCTGTTCCAGAATCGATGGTCACAAAATCGGCCGCCACGACGCGCCAGCACGGGCGCTGCGTCCCACCCGTCTTGAGTGAACACTCCGTTGAGCCTAAGTTTTTCGAGTAGCAGTCGAAGGGAGGCTGGTAGTGCAGTCCGACCAACTCGGAGCCTCGGACTGTTTTCGATACGGCAAGCTTTCGTTTCGTTTTCTCCGCAAGGGAATCCACGAGCGCCGCTGCTAGGACGACGGTCTCCCCGGACTCTTCGTCCGTGCAGTATGCGTACTCCAAGTCCGGGTGAACGGCCGCAAACTGATTGCTGGGGAGCGTCCAAGGTGTCGTGGTCCAAACCACCAGGGATGTGTTCGGGGTACCTTCGAGAGGAAAGCGAACATAAACGCTCGGGTCGGCGACTTGGCGGTAGCCTTGCCCAACTTCACCGGAGCTCAATGCGGTTCCACCCTGAGCCCACCACCAAACGATCTTGTGTCCACGATAAAGCAGCCCCCGATCAAACAATGTCTTGAGGGACCACCAGACGCTTTCAATAAAGCTCTGATGGTAGGTCACGTAGGCTTGGGATAGATCGATCCAGAAGCCGAGTCGCTCGGTGACACGCTCCCACTCCTGCATGTACTTCCAGACACTTTGTTGGCATTTTTGGATGAAGCCTTCGATGCCGAATTGCTCGATTTCATCCTTGCCGTGAATGCCGAGTTCCTTGCAGACTTCGACCTCGACCGGGAGGCCGTGGGTGTCCCAGCCCGCTTTGCGATCGCAGCGGTATCCTCGCATGGTTCGGTAGCGAGGAAAGAGATCCTTGATGGCACGCGTTAAACAGTGCCCCGGGTGAGGAAGCCCATTGGCGGTCGGCGGGCCTTCGAAAAAAACGAAGGGTGTACCGTCCTTCCGCAGTTCAAGGCTTTTTTCGTAGGTGCGATGGGACTTCCAAAAAGCGAGGATGTCCTCTTCGAGTTGCGGAAACTTCGTGTCCTGTTTAACAGCTCGGAACATGATTACTCGTCCGCGTCCTCGTTGGGCGTTTCGGCCCCATCCTCTTCGAGCAGTTCGGGGTCCACTTCCTCGGGGACCTCTTCGAAAGCGAAACCATCATCCTTGGGTTCGATTTCGTATTCGTCTTCAAGCTCCTCTTCGAAGTCGTCATCGAAATCATCGTCGAAGTCCTCTTCGTCGAAGTCTTCGAAGGGATCGGACTCCTCGTCTTCCTCCGCTGCATCTTCGTCAGGGATCTCCTCATCCACCTCGTCGTCGTCGTCCCCCCACGAGCTCACCACCGGACGAACCACGGGTGCTTCGGTTTGAAGGGCGAGCTCGAACCAATCCGGTTCGGCCGATGCGGGAGCCAAACAAGCCCCTCCGGCAGTCCCCCTCTGCTTGGAGGCCTTGGGCTGCGGAGCCAGCGGGCAGCGAATGACGAGCAATTCCTCATCGGTTGGGGCCAGGGACGCACAGCCTGAAAGGGTCTCGACCGATTCCATCTCGATCAATTCCGCTTCCGTGGTTTCCAAGAGCAAATTCAAGATCGTGACCGCCGCAAATCGAGGAATGGGACCGTGAAAAACGCATTAGAGTGTTCGTATCCCAGCAGAATGTCAACTGCTGTTCCACCGGTTGTTTCCGCCAAGTCCCGGTTGTGGTAGCATAAGCGAAGTCGGCATAAAAAACCGATGCCCAACTGCAAGAGATTCCAGCAACGAGCGCCGAAGCTGGCGGGCGGACTCCACCTTAATGGGGCTTCACCTGCCATTCTCGGTCTCGTCGTGTCGTTTGCAGGGTTTGCACGTACCATTATTCCTCCTTGTCCACTCTCCTCTTCCGCCCTCGGTGCGAATCGCGTCCCCCGACACCGGTGGCGTGCCCTGTCCTAATATTGAGTCGCGGTTCTCCTCCGGTTCGTCACATGAAGGAGGGGTGATGCCGCGAATCGGGCCTAGGGACGGAGTCTGACCGCCAGGAGGATAAGCCCTTCGCTCGTCCTTCAACCGCGACTGGCCCCTGAGAATCATTTCCTAATCGGCGCAGGAAGCCCGCCGCGAACCATAGAAAGCAAATTGTGTTGAAACTAACCGCAACCCTGGATCGGCTGCAGTTTTTCATCTTGGCCGCAGATTCATCCAGCAGTACGACTGTCACTGCGATTGTGTTCCTCGTCGGAGTCGCCCTCGGGGCGGGGGCGCTGTACCTCATCAACTACCTGCAAGGCCGGGATGCGAAGTCGCAGTCCCAAAGACTGCTCGACCAAACCAAACTCGATTGCGAGAATTTGGTGAAAACAGCAGAACTGGAAAAGAAGGAAAAACTGCTTCAGCTCCAAAGCAAATTCGACAGCGAAAACCAAAAACAAAAGGACGAGCTTCGCAAACGAGAATCGGAGCTCGATCGAAAAGAAGCGTCGATCAAGCAGTCGTCGGACGATCTCCGCAAGCAAGAAAAATTCGTTGAAAACAACCAACGCAAAGTCGCGGAACGGATGGAGGATGTTAATCGGAAATCGGATCAATACAACAAACTGATCCAGCAGGCTCAATCCGACCTCCAACGCATGACCGGCATGTCGATCGACGAAGCGAAGAAACAACTCCTGTCCGTCCTGGAACGCGATCTCCAAGGCGAGATGGGCTCCGTGATCCTCAAACACGA
This sequence comes from Pirellula sp. SH-Sr6A, assembly GCF_001610875.1. NCBI lineage: Bacteria > Pseudomonadati > Planctomycetota > Planctomycetia > Pirellulales > Pirellulaceae > Pirellula > Pirellula sp. SH-Sr6A. Next base: position 4,379,598 of record NZ_CP011272.1, read on the forward strand.
GAAACGTGTAAGCGAAGTGGCCCAGCAGAAGGCCCAGGACATCCTCCTGACCGCTATGCAGCGGTACGCCTCGGCCCATACCTCGGAAAGCACCACCAGCACCGTCGACATCCCTAACGATGACATGAAAGGACGCATCATCGGCCGGGAAGGTCGCAATATTCGGGCCTTCGAAAAGGTTTCTGGATGCGATCTGATCATCGATGACACCCCCGGTGTAGTGATCGTGAGCGGCTTCGATCCCGTTCGACGCGAAATTGCCCGCTCGGCGATGGAGAAGCTTGTCACCGACGGCCGCATCCACCCGACGCGAATCGAGGAAATCGTCGCTGCAAGCGAAAAGCAGATGGAGAGTTTCATTCGCCGCAAAGGAGAAGAAGCCGCCCAAGAGGTCAACATCCAAGGTCTTCACGACCGCACGATCGACATGCTGGGACGCCTCCATTTCCGAACTAGCTACTCGCAAAACGTCCTGCGACACAGCGTGGAAGTCGCTTTCTTGTCCGGATTGATGGCCGAGATGATCGGGCTGGACCCACAACTTGCTCGCCGCGCAGGCCTCTTGCACGATATCGGCAAGGCAGCGGACCACGAGCTCGAGGGGGGACACCCCAAAATCGGAGCGGATATCCTCAAACGCAACGGTGAAAACGACATCGTCGTTCACGCCGCGCTCGGACACCATGATCAGCTCACCACCGAATACCCCTATACCCTCCTGGTCGCCACCGCAGACGCTTGCAGCGCTTCCCGCCCCGGAGCGCGACGAGAATCTCTCGAGCGCTACATCAAACGAATGGAAGAGCTCGAATCGATCGCTAAGAATTTCCAAGGGGTCGAGCAAGCGTTCGCGATTCAGGCAGGTCGCGAGTTGCGAGTGATCGTTTCATCCAAAAACACCGATGATTCCATCGCAGCTAAGGTCTGTCGCGATATCGCCAAAGCGTTCGAAGAACAACTCACTTACCCAGGGGAAATCAAAGTGACGGTCGTGCGTGAATCGAGGTTTACCGAAGTCGCCCGTTAAGCTCACGATGGTATCAACAACGGCCATCGTTCTCTGTTTCGGAGAACGATGATTCGGAGAACGATGATTCAGAGAACGTTGATTCAGAGAACGTCGCTGGATGCTGACGAATTTAGCTCTTTCACGATCTCGGTTGTCAACCATTCCTCCAGCCGAGCCAGTGCTTGTGCGCCCAGCATTCCATCCATCATGCGATGGTCGCATAGCAACACGACGTCCATTGTCCCTCGCTCGGTCAACGGCCCCATGGCGAGGCTGGTGGATGTCACCAGCGGATGGTAAGCGTTCAAGCAGCCTTGCCCACCCAGGCTGGATATGGAAAACGTCCCCACGTGCTTTGCTCTTTTTCGGCCGCTCCACCGCATGCCCCACCACCATGCGAGCCTGCGAAGAGGTACCGGAAACGACTCGAGGATCAAACCATCCTTGTAGACTTCCTTAAGAGGAGCGGTCACCAATCGACCTAAATCCCTCTGAATCTCGATGAGAGATAGCGATTCAGGATTTCGTAACTGCCCCCATATCAAACGTTCGTTTCCGTTGGCATCCAAGCGATGGACCGACACCGATGCGACGGAATGGGGATGACGATATAGATGTCGAATCGGATAGCTGACAAAAAGATCTCTCAGCGAGGGCGCTTCGGTGCAGATCATTGCAAAAGATTTGAGAAACAAGGCAGTCCAGCCGATTTTCACCGGACTTCCTTTTCTCGCGTGTTCCACCGATGCAAGCTGAAACGTTCGGTGGATCGGGAATGCAGGCACCGTTCGCGAAGCAGCCAATATATCCAGCACCGTCAAACGGTGCCGGGGAAACCGAAGTCGCATGCTTCAACCTTATTTGGGTTGCTGCTCCAAGACTTGTTGGGCTTCGCGCAGATCCTGCGAACTAACCCGACTCTTCTTCAAATCGCTGAAATCGACAATCTGAGCATCTTCTCGAAGCTTGCTAAGGCATTGATCCATTGCAATACGATGTTTCTTCTCTTCGATTTCACGTTGTAACTCCGTTCGGATCGCTGTGTTCAAGGTGCTGACCACCGGCTTGGTAAAGCCCTGCGACTTGAGGATCACATAGCGCCCGTTCACTTCGATGATTCCAGAAAGTGCGCCCGGTTGAAGCTCGAAAGCTGCTTTCTCGAGCGTGGGTTGCCCACCGTTGCGACGCAAAGGCGGAACCTTTCCAAAGTTGCTGCGCGAGCTGTCTTCCACCGAGTATTGGCTAGCCAGTTCACCGAAGAATTGTTCGCTCGGATTGTTGCGAGCCATTTCCCAAACTTGCTGTGCCGTTCGTTGATTGCTAAGCACGATAGCCAGGACTTCGGCGCGGGGTCCGTAGTTGGCATCGAATCCCTTTTGAATATCCTCGTCGGTCACCGCTACTTTTCCAGCTGTCAATTTTTTGAGAGCAACCGTCGGCCAAATCACATCGCGAACATAAAGTTCGGGAGTCATATTGTCCTCTTGCTCGATGCTTTCCAGCAATTGCGGGATGTCAGCGGACCCGTCCGCTTTAGCGAATCCGAAGTACTGAGCAGCCCGATGAATCTCCTGATCGATATCGGCTTGGGAAATCTGCAATTGGGCTTTGGTCAGCGCCCCCTCAATCAGCTTTCGATTGATTTCCCCGTCCAGGATTTTCTTACCGAATCGCTTCACGCAGGCATTGTCGTAGGTTTCCATTTGAATGGCTTGCTGATTGACGATGGCTGCAACCCCCGGGTATTGCCGTTCCATCTCCAGCTTGCCATGCACGACCGTGATGGAGCTCTTTTCACGGAGAGTCAAATAGACTTGCTCTGCCGATTCGCGAAGTTTGCGATCCTCCAACTCGGTCTTGATCCTAGTCTGGATTTCTTGCATCTGAGCTTGCGGTGGATTGGCGGGCGGGATGTGCTGCACGCATTGCAGAATGACGTACATTTCCCCGGCGCTGAGGATCTTAGAGACTTCATTGGTTTGCAGGGCGAAGGCAACGTTCTCGAGTTCTTCGTCTCCCGTGAATCGCCGAATGGGGGGGAGCAATCCCTCGACGCTTGCGCTCGCAGGATCCTCGCTGTGGTCCTTCGCGAGCACCTTAAACAGCTCGGGCTTCTCGGTCGCTTGCTTTTGAAGCTGAGCCAATTTGGCTTGATCTTTACAAGCGATCATGCGGACTTTGACCTTGGGCCCGAACTCGCCTTGAAATTCTCGATCGATTTCTTGCGGAGTGACGGCAATCGCGTCCTTGGCGAGCGATCGCAAAGCCAGCATCGGCCAAATGATGTCCGCTGCGTACTGCTCGGGTGAGATGTCCCGTTCATCTTCGATGAGCTTGAGGTACATCTTGGTCGTAAGATTGAACTTGCTCGCCGTCCTCGCAATTTCTGCTTCGATGTCTTTTTCGCTGATAACGATGTTTTGAGCCTGGCATGCCTGCATGATCACCGTCTTATTGATCAAGTCCTCCAGGATCTCTTCACCGAATCGAAGTCGGCATTGGGTCGCAAGCTCGGAGATCGAGATCGGCTGGCCATTTACGACCGCAGCGACACGCGGTGCACCCGCAGCGGCAGGCGTGGAGGGGGCGTTTTTGGCGGAGGTAGGGGTTGCGCTGACGGCGCGACCCCGATTTCCCGAGGATTGGTCCTGAGCGAAACCAGGTGTCCCGATCAAAAGAGTCGAGAGCAACGCGGCTCGGAATCCAAGGCGGCGAAGTTGGTAAATTGTTGGCATGGTTAGCTTCCTCCGTGAAACCAAGGGGGCCTGGGTGCCCTGCAATGGGTGCGTTTTCGCAATCAAATCCGTTGTTTGCTCGCGCAGTGAAATATGCGTAGTCCAGGGAATGTACGAGGAACGCGTTGCGAGGGTCAATATCAAGTCGCCGCGGAACTCCTAAGGATTCCGGTCGAATGGCACGGCACCTGCACTACTGCGAACTCCTTTTGTCTTGTATAAATCTGGCAGCCGGCGGGTGTTCCCCGATGTCACTTACTGAATGGAAAGGTTCTCCTCATGGGCAACGCAGCAGAATTCACAGAACAAGGATTCGACTCCGACGTTCTTCAATCCTCACAACCCGTCCTCGTCGACTTTTGGGCAACTTGGTGCGGGCCATGCCGACAGATCGCTCCGCTTATCGACGAGTTAGCAGTGAAATTCGACGGCAGCGTTCGCATTGGCAAAGTCAATGTTGAAGACCACCCCGAATTGGCACAGCGCTACGGCATCAACGCGATCCCAACCCTCCTGTTGTTCAAAGAAGGGGAGATCATCGAGCGATTTCAAGGAATTCCGCCCCGAACGAAGCTCGAGGCTGCCCTGGAAAGCGCCAAGGCCTAGCGCCTACGCGTCTGGATCAGGCGCATCTAACTCCAAAATTTGATTCGGAGCAGCGAAAGCTGCCCCGATAGGAGAGGCGAGACGCTCGTTGCCGGTTGAAACACCGTTCCTGCAACTCGCGTCTCGCCACTCTTGCTTTCACTCTCGGATCGTCCGCAATGCGAACTATCGATATCCAAGTCAACGGCGCCTTTGGGATCGACTTCAACGACGACAACCTGGACCTGGATTCTTTTTCCCACGCATGCCAAAAACTCGCCGCATCCGGCGTCCAACAGTTCTTTCCGACCCTGATCACCGCGCCCCACGATGCACTCCTCCGGCGCGTCTCGAAAATTGCAGGATGGGTGACTGCGGATAGTCAATTGCAGGCATGCGTAGGTGGGCTGCATATCGAAGGGCCGTTTATTTCTCCCAAACCAGGTTACCGCGGAACGCACCCGCTCGACGCGATAAGACCAGTCTGCCTCGAGTTCCTAAAGGAAATGGTGGAGGCGGGCCGCGGCTTGGTTCGGCAAGTCACCTTAGCGCCGGAAGAAGATCCCCAGTTCCTTGGCACGCGATGGCTCGCCGATCAAGGCATTGTTCCTTTCGCAGGGCATACCGACGCATCGCTCGAACAATTGCGAGGGGCCATTGATCAAGGACTTCAAGGCTTCACACATCTAGGTAACGGATGCGCTCTCGAGGTATCACGCCATGACAACATACTGCACCGCGTATTGGCTTGCAGGTCCGAACTTGTCGTGTCATTCATCGCCGATGGTATCCACGCTCCCTTCTGGCTACTGAAAACTTGGTTGGAACTCTTTGGTCCGGATCGAGTCATTGTCACCAGCGACGCGATGAGCGCAGCCGGCATGCCTCCAGGGGAGTACCTGATCGGTGGCCAACCTATTCTGGTTGATGAATCGCGAAGAACCCGTCACCGCGATCACCAATACTTGGCCGGCTCCGCATCCCTATTGCAAGACATGGAAAACTTGGGCCCACAATGGATCCGCGACTGGTCTGAGGTGAAGGAGCGACTCTTCTGCGAGAATGCGAGAAAACTCTTCCGACTCCCAGGGACACCACAGTAAGCCATGACAAAGCGGACTCCTGCTCAAGAGGAGGGCGATCAAGTCGACGTATTCGCAAGAACGAATACTACTTCATGGGCGTGTTCTCCCCTATGGTTGATGGTTTACGCGATGATCCTAGCGGGGCTTCTCCATCTCCCCGTGTTTGCTTTCGGCGAACGGGATTGGGAGGATCCCATATCGTTCCGAAAACCTATTCTGTTCGGAATCTCCACGGGTCTCACACTGGGTTCTGCACTTTGGGTGTTCAGTAAATTGCCCCCGAGACGTTGGGACCCCATCCTTCGATACGTGTTGAGCGTTTCGTTGGCGATCGAAGTTTTTTTGATCACCATGCAATCGTGGCGAGGTGCACGCAGCCACTTCAATACCGAGGGTTGGTTCAACAATGGAGTCGAGAGCTTGATGCTCCTGATGATTTCCACTGCCTCGGTCATCATCGTGTTTCTTACCCTGCGAACTTGGCTGGAGTTCTCCGAACCAACAGTATCACCGATGCAATCGGCGATTTGGCATGGCATGAATCTCTTGTTGGCTTCGGTCGTGTTGGGGTATGCGATCACGATTATCGGAAAATACCTGATAGGAAAAGGCATGGCTCCCGAGTTGGTTCCTCCCGCGGGAGTGTTGAAGTTTCCGCATGGGGCCGGCTTGCACGCGATCCAAGCTTTGCCATTCCTCGCTTGGGTGACTCGTCACGCGAGCCACAGGTTTTCTCTTGAGGCCGTTCGATGGGGCGCTTGGTCCTGCTACAGCTTCTTGATCTTTTCGCTTGTTCAAACTGCGAGAGGACGAGAACGATTCGACCTCGACAGCTTCGGCGCTACTCTCTTGGGCGCGACTGCGCTGACGAGCGTTGCCTGTGTCGCCTATGTCTTGAGATCCCTTCTCAGCATCCGTTCGACGTCCCATTCCGCTTTGTGATACTCAGCATCTGCATCACGGGGTTGATCGATTCCTCTGCGACCGCTACGTTTTGATTAGTATAGAAATTCAAAACACGAAAGGAATGAAACATGAGCAGCAATCAAGCGATCATCGATCTGTTAAACGAGATTCTGAAGCATGAATGGACCGGCGTTGCGCAGTATTCACAAGCATCGTTCATCATCGAGGGACCTTGGCGAGAAGTTTATGCTGAGAAGTTTGAAGGGGATGCAAAAGAGTCGTTCAAGCATGCTAACTTGGTAGGTAACAAGATTGTTTCACTCGGCGGTGTTCCGGTCGCACAGCGAAACGAAATCAAGCAATCGAGAAACTTGGTCGAAGTGCTTCAAAACAGCTTGGCCTTCGAGTCCAAGGCGGTAGAGATGTACACCAAGGCATTGGAATTGGCCGAAGGAAATCGACCTCTCGTGATCTTCCTGGAGGACATTTTGGCTGACGAGCAAGAAGGTGTCGAAGAGTACACCAAGCTCCTTAAGAACGGCGAAGAAGCGATTCAATCCTCCTCGGTTCGCAAGTCCGGCTAGCGATTGGCCGGTTGCTGATCCAAAACGGTGGCGTGTCGCCCGGTCGCCCGCTCCATGCGAGCGACTAAAACGCTCGTGGCTTACGCTCTGCGGTAGGCGGCGAACGACAGAACCCTAGGCTCCTCTTCCGTTTTGGCTTCCTCGATTTGATCGACCGCGAAATGACATGCCTTCGCGACAGGAACCCCCAGCACATTTCGCAAACCGGCCATTTCGGACCGGGATAGCCTAAGCTCACTCTGGGCAAACCACCCCACATCGGAACTGAAAGACTCGGATCGAACCGAAATCGGCTTGGGTTCCGCCGTACTGTCCAATGCGATCACAATCCTTTCGCAAGGATCCGCACCCGGGAGAACGGCTACGATTTGCTCGGTTTTCACCAGAAAGTCCTCTTCGATTCCTGCTTCTGAACGATCCTCTTGTTGAGAGACGCTCTCAACAGATTGCTGCCTTCCTTATATTACACACTTGGGGTTGCCAAAAAAGGGGGGATGCCTATTCTTTTGAGACTTAGTATCAGCAAGCGGCTCGGAACTCCAGGATGCCCGATCTTGAGTCCTGAGTTTTCTGCACGAACCCGTGCACTTAGCAAGCCCGCCAATCGGTGTGATCGCCCAGATCCGACCAGCCAGCCAGCCAAGGTGACGAAGCATTTTTGTTTTTGTTATCGATGGGGATGGTGTCTACATGAGTCGGAATTTTCGGCGTGGGTTTACGTTGGTCGAACTGTTGGTGGTGATCGCGATCATCGGGGTGCTCGTCGGACTTCTGCTGCCGGCGGTTCAGTCGGCGCGGGAAGCGGCCAGACGGATGCAGTGCTCGAATAATCTTCGGCAATTGGGGATTGGGATGCATAATTTCCATGCCGCGCAGGATTGCTTCCCGACGGCGGTATCAGGCAACGGGGCTTTGCATTATTGGGGGGCACAGATCCTCCCCCATCTGGAGCAGAATCCTCTTGCGAATCTCTACGACTATTCGGTTCGCTTCAACGACATCAAGAACCGAGAGGCGGTTCAGTTCGCACTCCCGTTTCTCCTTTGCCCCAGCACACCAGGAAGCCCCGTTCCGGAACCTCGGTTCAAGATTGCAACCTCTTCCAGTCCGGAAGCTTGGGGATCGGTCGGAGCCGATTATGCAGGCTCCTCAGGACCGCTCTCCACCATGTGGACGGCGACCCCTCCATTTGTCTCGTACCCACGCCCTGAGATAGACGGTTTCTTCGACGGAACAGTCCAGCCGGGGCGCAAAGGTCGACGCATTCGCGATATCACCGATGGCACGTCCTCCACCGTGATGTTCGTCGAATCGGCAGGGCGTCCGCAAGTTTGGCAAAAGCGACGACTGGTCCCGGATTCTGGTCTGATCAACAGCCCATCGTCCCGATACGTGGCTGTCTCCAGTTGGGCAGCAGGAAACATCTTCGCTGTGCGTGGCTATCGGTATGACAATTCCGTCGCCAACGAGTTCGATCGATGGCGAGCACCGGGTGCCTGCATGGTGAATTGCACGAATTACTACGCGATCTACAGCTTCCATAACGGAGGAGCCAACGTGGGATTAGCCGATGGATCCGTGCATTTGATCAGTGAGAATATCGATACCGATACCGCCGTTCAAATGTTGACCATTCGAGGTGGAGAGGTTGTCGGAGAATTCTAATGAAATCAACTGTTTCGTTCCTGGTCTTCGTCGTTCAGCTAGGTGTTCTCCACAACGCGAGCTCTCGTGCGCTCTCCCTGGACTCTCCTCCATCCCATTTCCACCCCACGGGCCACGCCTTGGAAGGACTCCCCGCCGTTGCGGAAGCACAACCACTCTACGGCGATGACCCGAAGAGCGTTTGGAATCAGCTTCACCAACTGTTGTTCGTCGCCGATCTGATACCCGAGGAGATTCAAGCAGAACTACCAGAGGAACGCAAACGATTGGCGCGAGAGCCTTCGGAGACGTATGCGAAGCACTGGTACTTTGAAAAGCGAAAAGGAGAGAGAGAAGACAAGAAGCAATTCGGGGGCGATGTCCGTGTGTCCCCTCGCAAGTCGTTCTTACCCTCCGAACGGGACGCCCTCTTCGGACTTCTCTCCCAAATACCTGATGAAGTACGTCGACATCGCAGCGAACTCCATGCAAAAACGCTCCTGCTACTCCAGTGGGATCTCCTCTCCGTTTGGTGGGCGTTGGAACGAGAGAAGTATCAGGACGAGGAGCTTCTTCAAGCGTTTTGCCAAGCGATTGTTGCCACAGCCCAACCGCGTGAAGAACTTCAGAAATTGGATAGTGGACTCGAGGATGTCTTGCAGCTCAGGGGAACCGACTCGACGCGCGCGACACATCTGCCGTATGTGCCTGGAGATTTAAGTCTTGAACGCACTCCAACCAATCCTTGGGTGGAGATCGAGCGAAAGAGCTCGGCTCTCTTTCGCGCCAATCGCTCGCTTCGCGCTACTCGTGTATGGGTTCATGCAGGGAGCCGCGAAGCTTCGGAGGATTTGATTGCTTCAGCACAAGCCAATTCCGTTGCGGACATCCAAGTCCCAGCCACTACCCAGACATTACTGGTGCAGCAACTTGTCGCGATCGATGACCGATTGAATCCTATCGTAACTCCTGTGATCGATGAATTGCGGGTTCGTGCGTTGGTTGGCTCGGCGGAGCTATCCTTTGATAATCCAACAAGCAGCAGGGATGGGTCGAGCCATTGGATCTATTTACGCACGCGATATGGAACTCACCGGGAGACAATGAACGATTTTCGTTTTGTCCCCGACACATCCCAATCCCTGTTCTTGGAGTATGGAACCCTCAAGCACGCAACGTTTGCTGCGCAATGCGCCCTATGCCATCGTCGCACCGATTCGGGTGGGCAAGCCCCCGAGGGGATCCGTTCGTTTTCCAAATATGCAGCGGTGCGCGTCGCAAACGAAGGCGAACGCAATGCCCTCGCTGAAAAGGAAATGGAGGAGGTCGTAGCGATGTTGCGTCAGCGATTGTCTCAATCGACCGAGAAGCCCACAGCTCCGCGAGGCGATGCTTCGGAACAAGACGACGAACCGACCGCATCGACAACTCGACTTCCGCCCCGTCCTGCTCGCTCCGAAGCGGAGCGACGCGATTGGGTCCAACAGGTGCGACAGGCGTACTCGCTGCCTCCGGAACAATGGCCTGCACCGAACATCGATCCAGACGTGAAATGGCGAGAAATCGGGTTATTGCCCCCAGTGGAGCATCCCTTGGCAAATCCCCATAATGCGGACAAAGAAAAGTTGGGAAAGATCCTATTCTTCGATCCTAGGCTTTCGGGGAGCAAGCAGATCGCATGCGCATCCTGCCATGATCCCGACCTGGGATGGGCCGATGGCAGAACCACAAGCTTTGGACACGGTCGCATTCCGCTTCGTCGCAATGCTCCTACTGTTCGCAATTCTGGTTTCCATCAGAAGCTGTTTTGGGACGGTCGAGCCGAATCTCTGGAGGAGCAGGTGATCGCTGTCCTGCGTAATCCAAACGAGATGCGTGCCACCGAGGAGACTGTACTGGATTTGCTCGCGCGGAGCGATGTGTACCAAGTCCTCTTTCAACACAGTTTTGGAGATGGTCGTATCACGATCGAGCGTGTTGCAGAAGCAATTGCGTGCTTCGAACGAACGATCGTCGGAGGCTCCTCTCGTTTCGATGTATTCATGAAAGGAAAGCGTGAGGTCTTTCAAGATTCCGAGTGGATAGGTCTCGACCTGTATCGACGAGAAGCGCGATGCATGAATTGCCATCATGGTCCTCTATTTAGTGATGGACAGTTTCATGATGTGGGTTTGAGTTATTACGGTCGCAAATTCGAGGATCTGGGACGATATCGAGTCACCGACGATCCGCACGATGTCGGACGATTTCGGACCCCTAGTCTTCGCGACATCACTCAGACTACCCCCTTGATGCACAACGGGCTTTTTGAGTTGCCTGGTGTTCTAAATATGTACAACGCGGGAATGCCCGCGTTGAAACCGAAGGCATCGCAGCGAAGCGATGTGCGATTCCCTCGCAAATCAGACCATCTCAAACCTTTAGGGTTAAACAAACAGGACTTGGACGACCTGGCGGCGTTTCTAAAAACGCTCGAAGAGCCAAAGCGAAGAATGGCTGCTCCTCCCTTGCCGGAACTGCATATTCTCGATTTTCCGTAACGAAATCCGCATTCGGAGTCCACCGTTGCCTAGCCGCTACAGTGATCGGCTTTCGCGGCGAGAGACGCCGTGAGAAAGCAAGTCTCGTGTAGGTCTTCTCATAGATTGAGTTTGGCGATGGTCGAGCTGATAACCGATTGGACTCTATTGGGTCACTTAGCCGCGACCACAATGATGGTTGGTATTATATGGTTTGTTCAGATTATCCACTATCCGCTTCTCGCGGCGGTTGGAGAGCCCTTTTTCTCTGCTTACGAAAAACGACATATCGAATCGACTTCGTGGGTCGTAATCCCTCCTATGCTCGTCGAAGCGGCGACTTCCATGGCATTGTTCTGGCTTCGCCCCACTTCCATCTCGACTGGGATGGTTTGGCTAGGAGGTGTCTTGCTGGTCACTATCTGGGTATCGACCTTTTTGCTGCAGATGCCCTATTACGAAAGGCTTTCACAAGGTTTCGATTCCGTTATTCATCGACGCCTGGTTCTCACCAATTGGATTCGGACTGGGGTGTGGACTATCCGCGGGATGTTGGCTCTGTCGATGGTTCATATGGCACGCTGATCAGTCGCGCGAAGCCTTGCTGGGGAGCGTGCGCAAGCCCTGTTGGTTATCGGCAATAGCGATCTTCACAGCCCCGGTGCAACCTCGTGTTTTCTCACATGTTCCGTAGGCTGAAAAGAATCGATTCCCGGGTAGACCCGTGATGCCGAGCGAGCAATCGTACTGGTAACGACCCAGCATTCGAAATTGCGAGTCGGTCACTAACAGAATCGCTGGTTCTCCGTAACAGCCAAACCACCATCGCCCGTCGGCATAGGTGGCTGTTTGGATTCCCAAATGGGTATGTCCGCTTGGAATCGTATGTCTCTTTTGAAATCGGAAGTCTGGGTCGTACTCATAGACATAATTTTCGTCGATCGAGTCCGGCAATCCTCCCACGACGTAGAATTCCTCGCCTGCGACACCTATGCCTCCAGCTCCATAGAACACCTCTGGAACCGCGTGCTTGTCGAGGAACGCTAAATCATCGCTCTTGTAAACGTAGATCCAAGAGTCGGCGTTTCCTTTAGCATCGTTGAATTTTCCGAGATTCACCGCGACATAGATCTTACCTTGATCGAAGCAAAGGTCGCCATGATGGTCCGCGACGTCGATTGCGTGTAGGACTTTTCCGTCCAAGCCTGTCTTCACCAGTTTGGTTGTGAAGGACCAGAAGATTGCATGGTCTGCGTCGGTGCAGATGCCTTGCAAATGTTTTTTGTACACTCCTTCACACTGGACTGGCTGAATCTCCTGGGCTTTGGCAGGGGTGAAAAGCATCGCGAGCTGGAAGACCCAGATGAACGGAAAAAGGGTAACCGTGGTTGTTTTCATGAGGATGGAATGGATGAAGCGGATTTGGAAATGAGATAACGAAGCTCGACGAACCCAGAACCTCGCTGTTGAGCGGATTGAAGTTGGAGTTGTGGTGGGAGGATTTGACGAGGAAGGACCGGCTTGCCACTCCCCAAGCTAACGGAACCGATTTGGATGATCACTTCATCGAGCAATCCGGAATCGTAAAACTGTCCCGCCAAATCGCCTCCTCCTACGATCCAAATGTTTTTGCCCTCGGCCGCAACTTTCATTTCGTGATGCACGGGGATGACGTCACCTTGCGCAAATCGCAAGTCTGCATTCTCGATGCGTGGCAAGTCTCGCGAGGTAAAAATCCATGCGGGCTGGGAATAGGGCCAAGCGGAACCCGTTTCCGCCTTGACTTGTTCGCTGTTTTGAACCAACCAAAGGTAAGTGGATGCCCCCATAGCCAGGGCGCCAACCTGGGAAATGAACTCGGGGTAACTTGAATCCGTCGGGTTTCCCAGCGCGAAGAGCCACTGCAGTGAATCGTCTTGTGTCGCGATAAAACCGTCGAGACTGGACGCGGTGTAGTAGATCGTTTTCATGGGGCGATTATGGAATGCGGAATGATAGGCTGGGAAACAGGCGAGGAAGAAACGGTCTCGTTGTGTCTGCTTCGTTTGGGTAACGGTGTCGACGTGAAAGTGTAACCGATTCCTGTGTGCTGTCGCACGTTCTTCCAAGCGGCCTTGCGGCATTGGCTCGGGGATCGTCATGCGGTAGAACATGGTACCCTTTTTCTTTACCCTAAAGTCCACGATCTATGGCCCCTCATCTTCGCATTCGACAGCAACGGCTTTTCCGGGAACTTCGTCATCAATCGATCGAGCGGCTGCTGATCACCTCCCCGTTCAATGTGACTTACCTAACGGGCTTCACCGGCGAGGACAGTTTCTTGTATGTCGAAGGAGAGACGCTGACGGTTTGGAGCGACGCTCGTTACGAGGAACAGATCGGTGAAGAATGCCCCGACTTGGCGTTGGAAATCCGGAAACCGACCGAGCTTTTGGTCGATGCGATCCCCAGATGGCTGGGAAAGAAGAAAGTGCATGCCCTCCACGTAGAAACCGGCATGACCAGTTACGCGCAATGGGAGAGACTGAGCCAGCAAATGGGGGCGCAGTCCCTGACGCCTTGTAACGGGATCGTAGAACGATTGCGAGAATGCAAAGATGATGTGGAGCTTGCTGCGATCGAGCGAGCGATCCAAATCGCCGAAAGAGCGTTCCTCGCGATGCGGTCGATGCTCGCCGATGATTGGACGGAGAAGAAAGTAGCCGATACTCTCGAAACCAATATCCGCCAACTCGGCGGAACAACGAGCGCCTTCAAATCCATCGTGGGGGTGGGACCGCGAGCAGCATTGCCGCACGGCCGCCCCTCCTCCAAAACCATTTCCGAGGACCCCTTCGTACTCGTAGATTGGGGGGCCAAAGAAGATCTCTATTTAAGCGACATCACACGTGTCATTCTGACAGGCAAACCTAGCTCCAAGCTCCAAAAAGTTTATCAGACGGTATTGCATGCGCAGATGGCGGCTATCCATGCGATCCGACCTGGAGTATTGATGAGCGAGATCGATGCAATTGCCCGTGGGGTGATCGAGCAAGCGGGGTTTGGAAAGAGGTTCACGCACTCGCTTGGGCATGGATTCGGATTGCAGATCCACGAAACCGTGAGGTTGGCTCGCGGGCAAGATCGGCCGTTGGAACCGAACATGGTCGTGACGGTCGAGCCGGGTATCTATTTACCGGGGGTGCTCGGAGTACGTATCGAAGACGATATTCTCGTCACAAAGGACGGGCATCGTGTCCTTTCTCATCTACCCAAAGAGTGGGACGAAATTGCTTAATGGAATCGCTCACACTTATTATTCGTCCCCGCCAGGAAGGCTCTCATGAGCAACCCTTGTAAGGAGTCAACGTCGCAGCAGCCGCCTCCTTGGCTTCCCATCGTTTTGATGGGACTCGGTGCTGGCTTCTATTGGTTAGGCCTCCCTCCGCTAAAGCAACCATGGGCAGGTTTCCTGGCTGCATTCTTTTTCGCGGCAGCCATCTACGCTCCTTGCAGTTGGAAACGTTCGACTTTGTTCGGCGTCTATGGAGTGGGATGCTTGTTATGGTTGGGATTGCTGCAGGGCATTCGATTGGCCTATTGGCCTCTTTATGGTGGGTGGATTGCGTTGAGTTTGTACGTCGCCATTTATCTACCTGCATACATGGTGATTGGACGCTCGCTGCGAATGACTTTTTGCGTACCCTTTCCGATCGCGTGCGCAGTGAGTTGGACGGGCTTGGAGCTGATCCGTTCCTACGTAGCGACTGGTTTTTCCGCTTGCATGCTCGGCCATTCGCAAACTCCGTGGCCACCCATGCTCGACATCGCAGCCCACTTCGGCATGTTTGGCGTAAGCTTTTTTGTGATGCTATCCGGTGCATCGATTTGTTTTTTTCTCGCGAAGTTCCTCGAGCGAAATTGCGAGGATCGGCCATCGAGTTCCAAGTGGGAACGTTTTGGTGCAGCCGTTGCTGCAACCGTGTGTTTGGTGTGGGTTGCAGGGTCGATCGTCAATTTCCTTCGTTATGAACGTTTTTTAGCAGAGCATGAGCCAATCAAGCCGCTCGGGCGGGTACTGCTAGTGCAAGGAAATATGCCGACGATGTTCGAATCGGACCCTGAAGGATTGCGGGTCTCTTGGTCGGAATACGCGAGACAATCAAGACGATCGGTATCGGACGAACGGGAGCAACGCATCGACGCAGTCTTATGGCCAGAGAGTGCGTTCGACGATGGCGTTCCATTGCCAGGGTGGTTTGACTGGGATGGTGCAAGCGACTTTCCTCCCGAGTGGCCGAACGAACCTGCAGAGCTGGTCTCCGTGATCGAACGTCGATTGCGTGAGAAGTGGGCTCGATTGACCCCGGACGCTCCTTTCCCAATAACCTACCTCGTCGGGTCAGGGGTTCTTCGGTTGTCGGACCAACGGTTGCGGCGGTACAACGCGGCCTTGTGGATCCAACCGCCGATGGCGACCGACGCTACCCCCAAGGTGGAATATTACAGCAAACGTCATTTGGTCATGTTTGGTGAGTATATTCCTTTCGCCGATTGGTTCCCCGGGTTAATGGCATCCTTTGGGCTTGGGGCATTGGACTCGGGCGATCGCTTTGTTGCATGGAGTCTTCCCTCGGGGGCCATTTTGGCTCCGAGTGTCTGCTTTGAAGACGTCGTGCCCCAGTTGGTACATCGGCAAGTATTGGAATTAAGCAGGCAAGGACAAACTCCGGATCTCCTAGTCAATATCACCAACGACGCTTGGTTTCGCGGCTCTAGCTTGTTGGATCACCATTTAAATAACGCGATCGGGTGTGCGGTGGAGACTCGCAGGCCGATGCTGGTTGCCGCGAACTCTGGAATTTCCGCGTGGATCGATGGCAGTGGACGCATCGTTCGTTCGCTCAAACGTTTCGAGGAAGGTACCATCTTGGCAGAGCCTATCCCGGATGCGCGTTGGGGGCTTTGGCAACGCGTGGGGGATCTGCCTGCTCGGGCGATTGCCTTCATCTCGATGTTTCCACTCTTCCGTTCGATCATTCGGTTTTTCTATCTTCGTTTCCTCACCAGAGTGCGACGACGGAGCCCAGCAATATGATCCCAGCTAAATTGATCGCCAAAAAGCGAGATGGTCACGAGTTGTCCACCGAGGAAATTCGGGATGTGATCGTCGCGTACGCGAAGGGAGATTTGCCTGAGTACCAGATGGCGGCCCTAGCTATGGCGATTTATCTACGAGGAATGACCGACCGAGAAATCATCGATCTCACCATGGCAATGGTGGCGTCGGGAGATACGCTTGCACCGATTGGCTCGACCCCTCGAGTGGACAAGCACTCCACGGGAGGATTGGGGGATAAGACTTCATTGATCATAGCGCCCATGCTAGCCTGTTTGGGATTCCATGTCCCGATGGTCAGCGGACGCGGTTTGGGTATCACCGGAGGAACGCTTGATAAGCTTGAGGCAATACCGGGATATCGAACCGATCTCAATGAAAACGAGATTGCCAAACAGCTTGAGAATGTTGGGTGCACGATCACCGGTGCAACGGATCGTCTCGTTCCAGCAGACCGCAAACTTTATGCTCTTCGCGATGTGACCGCGACTGTTCCGTCCATTCCATTGATTACGGCGAGCATCATGTCAAAGAAGATCGCCGAGTCTCTCCACGGTCTTGTGCTCGACGTTAAGTTCGGGAGCGGAAGTTTTCAGCGCGATGCATCGCAGGCTCGCGTATTGAAGTCGAAGTTGCAGAGGATTGGCGAGTTGGCTGGGGTCAAGACGTTTGCACTTCTTTCAGACATGACCCAACCTTTGGGGGAAATGATTGGAAACGCATGCGAGGTGCTGGAGGCTATCGAAGTGTTGCAAGGCAGGGGGAGTTCTTCGGTTCGAAGTCTCTCGATCGAGCTATCGGCACGACTGCTGACTTGTCTCAATCCCTCGTGTGATTTGGCAATTCAGAGGCATCGGCTGACCGGTTTGCTGGAGTCGGGTGAAGCGTTCGCGAAATTCGAACAGATGGTTGTAGCGCAAGGAGGGGATTGGAAACGTATGGCTCCGCTGGAGAAAGAGAATCCGGTCCTTGCATCCCCTTCGATGCGAGGAGTTTTGACGGAAATGGATTGCCTTGCAATCGGCTATGGGATGATCGATTTGGGAGGAGGAAGAGCGAAAAAGGAAGATGTGGTCAAGCCAGGAGTTGGAATTCGATGGCTGACACCCCTCGGCACGGTCGTCACGCCTGGTCAAACCCTCGCGGTCATCTATTCCAATGACCGCATGGAAGCGTCCGCGGTAGGGGAAGCGATCAAAAAGGGATTAAAATTCGATTCCCGAAGCACGCGAGAATTTCCGCCTCTTTGGGATGCGAACTGAGCCAATCAAGCCATGCGAAACGACGAATGTGAACGAACGATCGAAGTAGACTATCAAACCCTGGATGCCAACATTGTGGTGGCGGAACGGATGGTTGGCGCCATGGTTTGGGCGGTGCTCGTGGCGGCTGGATTGATCAGTTGGTTATTGATTGCGTTTCTGGTCTTGGACGGTATGGGCAGGAAGTCCTTGCTATGCGGATTGGGAATCGGTCTTTGTCTTGCAGGACTCGGAATTCTCTTCTGGTTCGATCCGTTGTGGAAGCATCGCACGACCCGTTGGCGCGAAACGGACGGGGGTTTTGAGCTGAAACGTGGTTATGTCTGGTGGCACCATATATTCGTCCCAAGAGAGCGGATCCAACACACGGACGTCGTACAAGGCCCCATCCTGCGCCGCTTTGAAATGGCGACCTTGGTTATCAACACAGCTGGTACTCACGAGTACTCGATCAGCGTTGAAGGTTTGCCGTTGCATCAGGCGGAGTCGCTCCGGTCTTCGCTATTGCCTCGGCGGGAGATCCCATCGATCGTCGCAGAAGTTCCACAATCGGTGATACCCAACCCTCAACCGGTTTCGCACGAATGCCCGAGCGAACCCTCGAACGCACCCCAGGCGATCGAGTCCAGCGTGCCTTCTGCGCCTTTGGAACCCACGGTGGAATCTTCTGTGGAACCCACTGTGAAAACCACCGTGAAACCCAATCGATTGGGACCCACACATGAACCAAGCTAATTCGGCGATGGAATCTTCAGAGAGGCGATCGCTCCATCCTCTTTCGCTCCTGTTCGATGTTGGAAGCCGAATCCGAGAGAATCTAGTTCCTGCTCTGTTTGCGGGTTTTTCTGTTGCGACCGGTGGGATGATCGGTTTGTATGTCGGATGTACGATCTTTGCGATCGCAATCGGCTTTTCGATTGCTCGCTACTTCACTTACCGGTACACGCTGACAGACAGCGAACTGCAAATTGATTACGGAATATTATTTCGTACCCATCGATCCATTCCGGTCGACCGAATTCAGAATATTGACTCGGTCCAAAATCTTTTCCATCGATTGTTCCATGTTGCCGAAGTGAAAATCGAAACGGCTTCGGGGAGCGAGCCAGAAGCGGTCATGAGGGTCCTCGGTTTGGAGGAGATCGATCGGCTGCGCGAAAGGTTGTTAACCCACGCAGAGCCATACAGGAAAGCAAGTGGTGCTCCATCCGCCGTTTCCAACGTCGATGGAAGTTTTGAAGAAAAGAATGCCTCTCTCCCTCAAGCTGACGAATCCGTTCGTTTGACTCCCGCTTTGCCCTCCG
The DNA here is from genome assembly GCF_001610875.1 of Pirellula sp. SH-Sr6A. NCBI lineage: Bacteria > Pseudomonadati > Planctomycetota > Planctomycetia > Pirellulales > Pirellulaceae > Pirellula > Pirellula sp. SH-Sr6A. Next base: position 4,398,329 of record NZ_CP011272.1, read on the forward strand.
AGATGTTGGTCCTGGAGCTCCCGTTGCGAGTTTTGCTTCAGGCCGGACTACTGAGCAATCGCGGGCAGGTTTTGGCTGCTGTTTTGATCGGCTACTTAATTCAATCCAATTCGTTTTCAGGAGACTGGTGGACGGGCAAAGTGAGCTCGGAGCAGAGAGCGTACTGGCGGAATCGCATTCGGGATTTATGGTCCAGCGCCGTACAGCAATCCGAGTCGCTTGGTTTTGGGATCGGTTTCTGGCGAAGCGCTGTATTGCTGGTGATCGTTCTGTTGCTTCTCTTGCTCCTTTTTCGACTCTTCGGGATGGCGTGGTACGTTTTGAAGTTTTCGGGTTATAGACTGACGAGTCGGGGAGATGAGCTACATGTTCAGTGCGGCCTTTTGACACGAGTTTCTGCGACGGTTCCAAGGCGTCGCATTCAAGTCATTTCGGTGCACCGAGGTTGGATTGCGCGCATTTGCGGACTCGCTTCGATTCGACTCGAGACCTCAGGGGGAGGGATGGGAAGTGATGCGGAGGACGCTTCGCAGACCATTGGCCGGAGGTGGTTTGTCCCCATTTTGAATGACTCCGATTTGAACCGAGTATTGCGATCCATCGATCCTGAGCTGAGTTGGGACTTGTCCGCAATCGATTGGGTGCCGCTCGCTCGTAATGCAGGTTGGCGGATGATCCGAGCCATTTGGATCACGACAGCACTACTGCTGGCTGTCGTCGGGGTGATTGCATGGTTCCTCGATTGGCGATGGATGGCCTGGGGGGGATCGATTGCTGCAGTATTCTTGGTGACGGGAACGATGCTCGCGCGGCAGCGAGCGAGGAGCCGGAAGTTTGCGCGAAGGGGCAAGTTCTTTTTGCTTCGTGGTGGTTTGTTACTCCAGAAGACCTCCATTGGGTTCCAAGAGAAGATTCAGTCGGTATCGCTGCGAGAATCGCCGTTCGATCGGCGTTGGAACATGGCGTCCATTGCGATCGACACAGCGGGTGCGGGGATTGCGGATCACGAACTCCGGATCGAATACCTCGATGCCCAGGATGCGCGGCGGGAGTACGGAATGTTAAGGAATTTGCCAGTTTCCCATGCATGAGATTGCGAACAGCGCGATGGCAGTCGAAATCGCCTGCGTGTTGTAGCAAAGCCAACGTGCCCGTTGACGTCCTTGAGTATCGCTTCGCGAAAGTTCCCTTTTGTGTGAATGGCTGAAGCTTGGTGAAAACACCTCAATAGAACACCTCAATAGGATGCACCCACCTTTTGGGGGGCGGGAGTTTTCTCGCAAAGGCGCCAAGACGCAACGAAACGTTCCCGAAAGCAGGCACCCATCTTTTGGAGCGTTCCCGAAAGCAGGCACCCATCTTTTGGAGGGGACGGAGGGGGGACCACCAAATCCGAGGCACCCACTCATCAAATAGCAGGCACCCACCTTTTGATAGCAGGCACCCATCTTTTGGACGGAGGGGGGAGCATGGGCTTTGAAATGGAAGTGGGGGCGGAAGTGGCCTGGGGGGCTGGAATTCGGAGGGGTTGGGCTCGGATGGGCGCAGCGGCGAACCGGACCCGAGAATGCAGGAGGGCGAAGAGAGGGAGATGGGAGAGCGGGAGACTGGAGAGCGGACGTTCTGGCTCAGGCTCTAAGGTGGGGAACCGGAGCTAGAGGTGCCACTTGCTCCTTGCCAGTTGCTGCGATGCCCGCTAGGCGAAGCAAGCGGCAGCTTGGCGCTGGCCGCGACTCCAGCGTTTGTGGGTCCGCTCCGCGTCGGCGATCATCGCCTTGGGATTCCCACTACAACGGCTTGTCCCAAAGTACTTGGTGTAGTTCCACACCAAGTCGCACCACATGCTCGGTTCCACTCCCAAGCCGGTAAACAAGGGCTCTAAGGATTCAGGAACCGGACACACGCTCCCTGGCGGATGATCCTGCTGCTTAGCTGTCCATTGCAACAACTTCACATAGTCCTCCAGGTTCATCGTCAAGAACCCTCGGTTGCTGGCGCGCAGACCATTGGTGCTGGCCTGCGGATCAAACGCGTCCACTTCGGGGGCGAGCGTCAAAGGGGCCAACCAGGCGTCTCGGGGGACCAGTGGACGGGGGCCAGTCTGCTTACGAGCCTTCTTCTGCTCCTCGAGCGTCATCTTGGTCCTCCTCGCGATCGATTCCTCCCGGGACAAGGGAATACGATCCAGAGCCGAGGATTCGATCATCGCTCCCTTGGCAGCCTCGATTCGATCGAATACCGACGTGTGCATCGAGAGTTCGATTGTTGCGGCCAGGTTCGCGCGCAAGACATTGAGATCCACATACATGGCGCAGGCCAGCAAACCCGCTTCATCGAGTAGCCGCTTCGCTTTGAATCGGCCATCCCAGAAGCAGCCACTGCATTCATCTTCTGCATTGGCTCGCCTGGCGATGACTTCTGCGAGAGAACGCATGAACCAAGAGATATCGGAGAGTCGGCTGCGATACTCTTGGATCTTCTCGGGATTGGCTACAGCGCTTCGGACATCCTCCTCGTTGGGCTCGGCCAAGACATCGAGGATTCGGGTGCCTGGAAAGAGTCTTAGCCAGCGGGTGGCGACTTCTACGTCGGACCAAGTCTTCACGACATCGGGGCGATTGCGGAGGATGACATGGAGGTGATTGGATAGGACGGCATATTGGAGAACGTCGATACCGAAGACAGAGGCCAGGGACTCCAGGCGCTGGCGAATCCATTCTCTGCGGTGGGTGTAGTCTTTCTGGGTGAGCTGATCGAAGCCAGTAAGAAAGGCACGACGGACACAGCGATGGTAGCAATGAACAAGGCAAATTTCGTCGCTGACGAACTGCTCACAGCGGAGCGTGCTGGACATGGTGGATCTCTCCAAGAAGTTCGGGGTGTAGATCCCATCACCTTATGGGATTGAGGGAGGGGATGCAACCAAATAGGTGAACTTTTTGGAGAGGGGTAAATAAGAGGCACCCACGAATGGCAATCGCCACCCAGGTTCATAGATCTCATCACACCCACCTTCTTCGACAAGAGATCGCATAACACCCACCTTCTTCGACTACGATCGAGAGCATGAGCAATAAGAGGCATGACCATCCAATAAGAGGCACCCACCTTTTGGGGGGTAGTTGGTGACTCCCATTCGATAGGTCGCACCCACGAATGGCACTGTAATCTCCAATGATCGCGCAGTTCCCCCTAGCGACAGAGCGGGAATTTTCTTTAGAATCTCGCTCGCCTTGAAGATTGTTCTGGCTATGAACCCATTTTCTTGGCTATGATTTTGATCGTCCCTCCTTGGTTAAGTTGCCTAAACATAAACCAAGGAGGGTTTTGTTTTGGTCTCTATACCACCAAGGCGATCTCAAGCCAATTTCAGCTTTGGAGATTCCATCAAGGCTTTCCTGCTGCAACCCGGACTGCCGTTTGCATCGATTCTTTGCGAGCAGCACATCAGAAATGTTTTTCGCAAGCACGGTTGCACGATGAATGGGATCTATTCCACCGCAATTGTCTTGTGGGCGTTCATGTCGCAAATTATGCGTGATGGGAAAGAAGCCGCTTGCCAGTCCGCCGTCGCTCGTATTACGGCATTCTTTACTCTTCACGGGAAGTCAGCACCCGGGGCCGATACGGGGAACTACTGTCGCGCAAGAGCAAAGCTTCCCGAGGACGCTTTGAAAGAACTATGCCTTGGTGTTGCCTCTGAAGCGGAAGCCAAGGTGGAGTCCAAATGGCTCTGGAAGTCTATGCATGCCAAGCTTATTGATGGATTTACTTTCAAAATGCCCGATACGCGAAAGAACCAGAAAGAGTATCCGCAGCATACTGCCCAAAAGCCAGGGATTGGTTTTCCTATTGCTCGTGTCTTGGCTGTGATGTCGTTGGCCACAGGTTGTTTGCTTGATGCAACGGTCGGTCCCTTCAGCGGAAAAGAAACGGGCGAAACCAGTCTTCTGCGTCGGTTGCTCAAAGGTTTTTCAGCGGGAGATATCGTGATTGCTGACCGCTTCTTTTGTAACTACTGGTTGATCGCGATGTTCATGAAATTGAACGTTCATGTTTGTTTTCGCAGGAAGAAGGGACACACAGATTTTCGAACTGGAAAGCGATTGGGTAAACAAGATCACTTGATTCAGTGGTATCGTCCCGCTCGTCCGGCCTGGATGAGCCACGAGATGTACCAATCCTTACCGCTCGTGATCGAACTACGGGAGTTGCGATATACGGTCGAAGCTCCGGGCCGTAAATCAGGCCCGTTTATCATTGTGACAACATTGCTAGAGCACAAGGGTGACCAGGGTGTTAGCTATGAGGAGATATCCGATCTGTTTAGCTTTCGTTGGAATGCAGAACTTGACATCCGTTCTATCAAGACGTTTATGAATTTAAACTTTGTGAGATGCTTATCGCCCGAGATGGTCAGGCGAGAGTTATGGACGACGCTTCTTGCCTACAACTTGATTCGAACAACGATTTGCTCTGCCGCTTCGCTCTCTGGAAAGCGGCCGCGAGAGATCAGCTTCGTCTGTGCTAGCCAGTACATCCTAAGCAGGTGCTCAAAACTACTTCCATCAAAGTGATGGCATTGGTTCGAACTCCCGAACGACTCCAAGTCTTTTGAGCGATTCCAATAGGCATTTCCCGAGCGTCTCAATCGACTCCCAAGCGGTTCGTGGAAGCATCTGATGCTTCACTTTATTCCAAAGATGCTCAATCGCGTTCAATTCTGGACTGTAGGCAGGAAGATGATAAAGGATTAATCCCTTCCGTGACCAATCGTCAAGATGAGATTTGACCTCATTGCAAGTATGCGGGCTTGCATTGTCAAGAACGAGAACTGTTTTGCGGCGAATGGTTTTCAGATAGTCATTGATCGCGGCAACAATTGTCTTCCCACAAATATTCGAACGTTGCACATACGTTCGAACTCGTCCCTTCGACGATTGGAATCCGATTACTTGCATGCCCTTTCGAGTTCTACCGCTTATGGGAATTAACAATCGTTGCCCCTTCTGCTGCCACGCATAGCTCACCACACCTGAAGCCGAGAAGTGTGCTTCATCTAGGTAAACAACGTTGACCTCATCGGATTCAATCAATGCTTTCAGGTGCTGTGACGCCTTCTGGAATGCCTTAGAATCTCTTTGCTTTTTGAGGGAAAGCCGGAGACGTTTCCAACGAAAGCCCATTTTCTTGATGGCCCTGCGAAGGGTCGAACGGCTGAATGCCTTGTCGGTTTCTTTCAATGCTTCATTGAGAATCACGCTTGGTTCCGGCGGATGCTCTTGAACGATCTTCCGAACTGCATCGAGATCCTTTTGGTCCAGAATGGGAGGCCTTCCCGGTCTATCCGCATCCAGTATTCCATCCCGTCCCAATTCTTCCCAACGATCTAACCAACTGCTAATCGTCTCGTATGTTACCGCCAAAATCAGACTGATTTCTACGGTGCTCAAATGCTGTGCGCTAAGGATAATCGCGTGAGCACGACACCGCGTCGTATGAGTTTCGCCGTTCTTCCATTGTCCTCTAAGCCATTCACGATCATCCTGCGTAACCGTCGCGAATTTGGTCGCATATCGTCCCATAGTGCACCTCGTAAGTAGGTGGAGAGGCTGGGCGTACCTGATCATTATTACGAGTATTTGGAGCAATTGCATCATTGCCCAAGAAGACCGCAAAGCGGTTTGCTAGCACTTGACTGTCCTTCGAATTGCAGAAGTAGTTTTGAACACCTGCTTAGCGAGTTGGCAGGAGGTGACGGCTCATCTTCGCGGCAAGCAACTTGAGCGTTACGCCAGATTTCTCCTTGAGCGGATTGCGAACTGTAAGGTTGGCAACCGTCCGGGGCGGATTGAACCGCGAGTTGTAAAGCGACGCCGCGACCAATACGCGCTGATGACCGAACCCAGAAAACAACTCCAAAAGCGACTCTATAAAGGCGATAACCGATTTGAATGAAACGACTTACGCAAATCGATTACAGTGCCATTCGAGGCACCCACCTTTTGGGGGGGAGGTCGCGGGAAGGGGCCGGGACGCGAGTGGGCAGAAGGATTGCTGCTGGCTTGACGACTGCTATCGTTCGTCGAAGATGGGTCGCCAAACCTTGTCAGGATCGGATTCATGTATCGCCGCCAAGCCAGTCTTTACCTGCCGAATCTATTGCACATTGAGTCGCTGCGCATCCGACATAACCCATTGCAAGCCCGCCTCATTCCCGCGCACGTTACGCTTTGTCGCGAAGACGAGGTCACCGATTGGGACGCGTTTCAAGCGAGATTGGTGTCCCTTTGTCCTTTCGAAATCACTCTTGGGTTTGATGCCCCTGTCAGAGATAAGGACTTTGTCTTCCTCCCTGTCCGCGAGGGGCTCGAAGAATTTCACCAATTCCGCTCCGCTCTTATGCAAGGGGAACCGCGAAAACATACTCCTCACGTTACGATCATCCATCCACGAAACGGAACTTGTACGGACCCAATCATTCGAGACATTTCGGCGAACATTGCTCCATTCACATGCACCTTTCGAGAGGTAATGTTGATCGAACAAGTGGGCGATGGCGTTTGGAATAAAGTCGCACAAGTTGGTACATCCCACGAATCACACTTCCGCAATCCATTCAACGAACAAAGCGATTCACCCAAGTCACCCCCACGCGGCGACTTGGAATTGACCCTTGCGTCCCCGCCGATGCATTATCGCGTTGCGGAGAACGAAACGAGCCGCTCTGGCTAGGAAAGCTTCTCGCTGCTGTGTCGAGCGATCGACACAACGCGAAAAAATCGGAGCGACGATGATGCGACGGGATGATTCTCTGCGATGGTTCTTCGTGGAAATTCTTCGTGCTCGTCGTCGTTCGCGAGAGATACGCTCAAGTAGGGTGAAACGTTTTTCGTTTTGATAGTCTCTTCGTCGCAAAATGCTTGACCTATTCCATTGAGGATGGGAAGTTATGAAGACGTCCTCCCTTTTTAGGGATAATAATCCTTTGCTTCGGCTTGCTTCAACAAGCTGATCCCAAACGTCCGTGGGAAACAGTAAGATGATATTAGAATTGATCGTTATATTCTCAGAGGTACGTCCTCTTTTGTGCCTTCTCGGTGTACCGGCTGCTCTTCTTTTGGCTTGGATGGTTTCCAAGGCGATCCATCCCAGAGCTCGAAAGGTTGGCTTTTTCCTCTCCGCATGCTTCGCCTACCAGGCTTTCTTGCTATTGATTTTCGCTAGCCCTCTCATTTCGAGGGAATCGATCGAGACATTCAACATGAAGTGGGCGATCGATGAGAAGTATTTGCAGTCACACCAGGATCCGGTGGTGGTCTTTGAGTTTGAGAATAACCCGAATTATCGCGTCATGCAGAGTTCGAACGAATTAGCTCGTTATCTTTCTGATCTGGGGGAACCGGTGGTGCCGGTGTCCTTTGTCGTCGAGCGTGATCTCGGGCGCTTTCGAAGTTTTCGGATAAGCAAAGTTGCCGATCTTGATAAGTGGCAATACGGGTGGCAAGGCACTCAATCAACTGGTCGTGTGAGAGCCCCTTGGTGAAACGAGGGCTAGGTCGCATCGACTTCAGCAACAGGGAACGGCTTTGGGCGTTAGAGGTACGACGAGTCTAAAGGTAGGAGCATCCCGTCCGGAACGCTCCGGACCGCTCCATGCCGCTTGACGGTGACACGGCGCACCATGAGATGCCTCTGCACCCTTGTATCATCCCATTTCGTCGGACTGGATCAAAGCTCGAATTGTTTGTTCTCGAGCGCTTGAAAGAAGTCAGGAAGGCTACCGAGAAGGTCGTCGCGGACCAAGATCTCGTTTTGGGTTAGCCACATCACCTCGGAGACTTCGTCGGGATTTGGGACCGGTTCGGATTGTTCGGCGCGATGGCAGAGCAGCCATTCCAGGTGGGTGCCCCAGCGTGTAACCGACGACCAAAGGTGTCGTTCGATGTGAATGGGAAGCTGTAGTTCCTCGAGCATCTCTCGCCGCATTGCTTCGGCGATCGATTCCCCGGGCTCGATCCCTCCTCCTGGGAAGCAGAGGAGGTTGGGAGCCCGAACCAATGCCGAGCGTCGGATCACCAGCAGTCGCGATTCTTCTTGAATGACCGCCACCACACCGTGTCGGCCTTGATCGCGAATAGAAGAGTCAGGGCCGCTCACGTTGCTTCCTTTTTGGGACGGTTGGAGAACTCGACGCAGCGATTGATGGTCGCGATCACGATGACCACAAAGCAGATGATCAAAAAGAGGATGGCCGCGGTACAAAGTCCACCTCGCAAGGTATCGCCATAAACACCCGCTCGGAGCCCATTGCTGAACATGGGGAGGAAATTCCCGGTGATCATTTGAGCGCTCGCCGTGAGGGTAGTCAGTGCGATGAAGCAAAGAGGGATAACGGTGGTCCACCACCACTTGCCCCGTCCCGACTGGAACATCCACGCGGTTACGACGCATAGGGCTATACCCGCGAGGAGTTGATTGGCGATACCGAACATAGGCCAGATCGTATCGATCGAGCTGCTCCAAATCAGGGAGCCCCATCCCAACGTGACGAGTGCAGTGCTGATCAAGACGCCGGGCATCCAATCCATCTTCGCAAACTGCGGATGTAGCTTTCCAAGGATCTCTTGCAGAAGGAATCTTGCTATTCGCGTCCCGGTATCGATGGTTGTCAGGATGAACAACGCTTCGAACATGATTGCGAAGTGAAACCAATACTTGACCACTCCATCCATCGAAAAGGAGCTAGAGAAGCGTTGCATGGAGTCGGTCATGATTTTGGACATACCGACCGCGAGGGTGACCGCCCCTCCGGTTCGTCCGCGGAGTGTTTCGCCCCCGACCTGCCGTTCTAGTTCCTGCAAGTGGTCGGTGTCCGCATTCATCTTTTGAAGGATCTCCGCATGTTTCTCGATCTTGCTCAAATCGATATTGATCGCCCAGTAGTCCCCTGCTGGGAGGGAAGCCGCAGCGATAAGAGCGCACACAGCCACGAGACCTTCCATCAGCATCGACCCGTAGCCGATCAAGCGAATGTCTTTTTCGTTAGACACCATTTTCGGGGTCGTGCCCGAAGAGACCAACGCGTGGAATCCAGAGATCGCACCGCACATGATGCAGATGAATACAAACGGGAAGACGGCGCCGGAGAAATAAGGTCCTCCTCCGCCTGCGTAGTATTCATTCCAAGCGGGTGCTTCGAGTCTGGGGTTAGCGATCAAGATCCCACCGATCAAGACACCGATCGTACCAATCTTGAGAAAGCTCGATAGATAGTCACGTGGACAGAGGAGGAGCCAGACCGGGAGGACCGAAGCGATGAATCCATAGAGGCAGATCGACAGGGTGATTCCTTCGCGGGATAGGGAGAAGTAGGGTTCCAACCAGGAGCCGGGAATCCAGTTCCCTGCAACTGTAGCACCGAGCACTCCGATCGCTCCGATCAACGAAGCTTCGACGATATGTCCGCGTCGAAAGCGGTACATATAGAGGCCGACAAAGAGGGCGATTGGGATTGTGCAAAAAATGGTGAAGGTACCCCAGGAACTGCCTTTGATCAGTTCGACCGACTTGGCAGGGATCAGAATCGAGCCGGGCTGTGCGGTAGCGGCGGCCAGTTCCTTTTCGGGGACACGGATTGTGAATCGTTCGCTCCGGGTGGATTCGCCTCGAGGATAGATGACCTTCGAACCTTCAGGGATTTCCAGCATGGTTCCGGCGGGGGATGGCGAGGTGGCGAGTTCTCCCGAGTATTCGATCTTGGCCCCTGCCAGCAAATTGACTTGTTCCCCCCCAAGTGCTTTGACGACGACCACCCCCAGACCGGAAAGGGCGATGATCACGATGAAGAGGATTGCCAGGGATGCCAGCCAGCCAACAGTGGGGCCGAGGATCGAACGAGCAATTTCTGCCAAACTTTTTCCATCGTGCCGGACGCTCGCCGCCAGCACCAAAAAGTCCTGGACTGCGCCTGCCAAGCAGACTCCCACAATCAACCAAATCAGTCCGGGCATATAACCAAATTGAATGGCTAGAACGGGGCCGATGAGAGGGCCTGCGCCGGATATAGCTGCGAAGTGATGGCCGAAAAGGATCCATCGATTGGTCGGATGGTAATTTTGACCATCATCGAGGCGTTGGGCGGGAGTGGCTCGACTTTCATCCAAGGAGGCGACACGAGCGGCGAGAAACGCGCTGTAATACCGATAAGCCACTGCCATCGCGGCCAAAACTCCCAGCATGATTGGCATTGCGTGCATCATTAGTCCGTTTGATCGGAGAGGGGTAGGATTAAAGAAACCTGGAGGGTCGCTTGCTGTAGGAACGCTCCGTAGGTAAGGTATTGGCTCGGTGGAGCGATACTAGCTTAACACGCAGCGACACGCTTTAGGCGGCCGGTTATTTGTGGATGGAGTTCCTATAGTAACCGAACGATATCGATTGGGCTTTGAATGGGTAGAGCAAAGCCCGATCTGGATCTCGAAAAGCGCAGAATCCACATTCAATCAGGCGGATTGGATCGTGGGGTTGTTCAGTGTCTGGGTTGGTTTCCGATCGTGGAACGTGTGTTCTAGGATTGTTGATTGGTATACCGTCACTCGACCGAGTTCATTGCTTATGTTCCTTATGTAGAGAGAAGTAGCTGAATGTCTTCTGAAAAGAAATTTAAGCTCGAGTATGTATGGTTGGACGGCTATTTGCCGGAGCCCAACCTCCGCAGCAAGACGAAGGTCGTCGATACTGCGCCAAAGAGTGTCGCGGATCTCGCCCTGTGGGGATTCGACGGTAGCTCTACCCAACAAGCCGAAGGCAAGAGTTCCGATTGCATTTTGAAGCCCGTTGCTCTCTACCCAGATAGCACGCGCGTCAACGGCTTTCTCGTGATGTGTGAAGTGCTCCTTCCTAATGGCGAGCCTCACCCATCCAACTTCCGCAATACGGTTGATGAAGATCCCGATCTTTGGATCGGATTCGAACAAGAATACTTCTTCTTCGAGAACGGTCGTCCCCTCGGATTCCCTGAAGAGGGATTCCCAGGACCGCAGGGACCTTACTACACCAGTATCGGTTACAAGAACTGCGGCGACATCGCCCGTCAGATCGTAGAAGAGCACATCAACATTACCTTGGACGCAGGCATTTTCCTGGAAGGGGTCAATGCGGAAGTTGCGAAGGGGCAATGGGAATTCCAGGTCTTCGGCAAAGGCTCGAAGAAGGTTTGCGACGACATGTGGATCGCACGCTATCTCTTGATTCGTCTTGCTGAGAAGTACGGCATCGACATCGAGTTCCACTGCAAGCCCATCAAGGGTGACTGGAATGGTTCCGGTATGCATACCAACTTCTCCACCAAGAAGTTGCGAGAAGAAGGTGGCAAGGAGTACTTCGAGAAACTCATGGCTGCATTTGACAAGTATCGCGATGAGCACATCGCCGCTTACGGTCCAGACAACCACCTGCGATTGACCGGTCTCCACGAGACCCAGTCGATCGACAAGTTCAATTACGGGGTTGCCGACCGCGGTGCATCCATTCGTATCCCGCACAGCTTTATCAACAGCGGATACAAGGGATACCTCGAAGATCGACGTCCTAACTCGCAAGCCGATCCATACAAGATCGTTTCGCGAATTCTCAAGACGATCAAGACCGTCAGCTAATCGCAGCTGGTGCACTGGATCAACGAACCAAAGAGGGTGGCACGTCCACCCTCTTTTCGTTTGCATGAATCCAGTTCCGCCAACGCGATTCACACAGTCTCTCGCAAGTCTTTATCGACCTACGTTTTTTGCTCGACGATGAAGGGCGGGAGGACTTGGAATGAAAGCGACGGCGTCTTTCGCCGGGAGATTCCCTCTGCGACCATCGCGCGCAATTGCGTTGCGGAAGCGACGAGTCGCTGTTGGATCGCCTCGGTTTCTTCGATGGTCGTATCTCCCATCGGTTGAACCAGCACGAGCAAATGCGATGCGTCGGGTGCCGGGATCACATCGGTAACCGCCACCAGCGCCTCCCCGTGAAGGACTTCGTCTACACCGTATTCCAGCACGCGGCGGACCTGCGAACAAAGTTGGAGTGTTTTGCGATCGAAGCTCGGTTGGGAGCGAGCCCCGCTTCCGGTGGAAAAGTCGGGTTTTCGTGAATGATGTTTCATACGATCCTCAAGACACAGTGGGAGAGTTTTCGGTTCGTCTAATTCTAGGGAAACCCTCGGCGGCGAGGCGATTCATTGCTACCATGCTGGTCCATCCTGTTTTCTTGTCTGGAGCCGAACGAATGAAATCTCAATTCTTGGAATACTTGTCCAACTCCCTCCAAAGCATGCGTGATGCGGGAACCTTTAAGACGGAACGTATTATCGGTTCTGCGCAAGGAGCCATGGTGGAGCTAGAGGATGGCCGCAAGTTGCTCAATATGTGTGCGAACAACTATTTGGGCTTAGCGCATCACCCGAGTGTGCAGCAGGCCGCCGAGGAGGCACTGCATCGTTGGGGATATGGAATGGCATCGGTTCGTTTCATTTGTGGGACACAATCGATTCACAAGGATCTGGAGAAACAACTCAGTCGATTCCTGGGGTTCGAAGACACCATCCTTTACAATTCCTGCTGGGATGCCAACGGCGGACTTTTTGAGACCATCTTGACTGCGGAAGATGCCATCATCTCGGATGAGCTCAATCATGCCAGCATCATCGATGGTATTCGATTGTGCAAAGCCCAGCGACTTCGCTACAAGAACAATAACATGGACGACCTTCGGGCCAAGCTCGAGGAGGCCAAGTCGGCTCGCTTTCGATTGATTGCCACCGATGGAGTGTTCTCGATGGATGGCACGATCGCAGACTTGGCCACAATATGCGAGTTGGCCGACGAGTACGATGCGATGGTCATGGTGGATGACTCCCACGCAGTAGGCTTTGTGGGGGCCAAAGGGCGCGGCACGCACGAGCACTGCGGCGTCCTCGATCGCATCGACATCATGACCGGGACACTTGGCAAAGCATTGGGGGGTGCGAGTGGCGGTTACACCTCAGGGAGCAAGGAGCTCGTCGAGCTTCTACGGCAACGGTCTCGCACGTACCTCTTTTCCAATACGATCGCTCCCCCCGTTGTTGCGGGTGCTATACGTGCTCTGGAGATTTTGGAACACTCCACGGAGCTGCGCGATAAGCTCGAGTCCAATACGCAATTCTTTCGGGAAGAGATGTTTCGTCGCGGGATGACCATTCTGCCCGGCACGCACCCGATCACTCCCGTGATGATTGGAGATGCTGCGCAAGCCGCGCGGGTTGCGCAAGCGATGCTGGAGGATGGGATCTACGTGATCGCCTTCTCCTATCCTGTTGTACCGCAGGGGAAAGCCCGCATTCGAACGCAAGTCTCCGCGGCGCATGATCGAGCCCAATTGCTCATGGCAGCCGAATCCTTCGAAAAGCGAACGAAGCTGGCCAAGTAAATCAGGCTAGGAAGCGAAAGCGACTTATCCGTTCGTTAGCTTCCTTCTGTGGGCAATCGGAAGCGAGGCTTATTCGTTGGTACTGGCAAGCTGTGGCTGCTGTTGGGATGATTCCCCTTTTTCTGAACCCAGTTCGCTTTGGGGACGCTGGGATTGGTGCCCATGCTGGCAGCCGGCATGAGCTCGCGAATGCGCTGACTAAGAATGGCAGCGTCGTACCAGGTGAAGGAAAGGTCCGGATCGGCTGCGTAACGTCCGAGCATGCGAAGCGTTTCCGTACGATTCGCTTCGTCGAACATAAATATGTACTGTTCCTCGCCGCGCACTAGCGCGACGACGCTGACTTCGCCACTCATGAAGCGAACCTCCGTGCCTGTGTCCGAACCCGTTTGGGATGCGATCGCACCTCAACGCGCCGCATTGCCTGTTTGCGGCTAGCGTTCGTATCGGTAGACAGGCCATCGGAGATTCAGGCGACTTTCAAGCTGTCCGCCGCGGCTCGAGAGGGTTTCCACGATGTGCTGATGGCAGCAGAAACGTATAAAGTCTTCGCTGCGTTGGAGATACGATTGCCAGCCTCCGAAACGCGCGTCGTCACGAAAGTAAAAGTACTCCTGAAGGGATTGCGTGAAATCTTCGTCATTACCGTTATAGGCCTTCATATGTGAAATGACCGGCTCGTATTGGGGCACAAAGGGCGCGGGTTCCGTGCTAGGACGACGTGGGATAAAACCTCTCGCATCGGGCCAATTGGGTGGATTGCCTTCATTCCTACCTGTGGAGTCGCGGTCATCCCTCGCCCCGCTACCGATCACAATAGCACCTACCTGGTGAGGCTCCATGACCGCCGATTCACGCGGACCGGTCTGCCCCAACACCTCTTCTCCCTCCACCTCTTCCTGCATTCCCATCGTCGGTTCCAAGGAGGAATCAATTCGGAAGCTACCGTCGGATTGAGGGATCAATGGGTTTTGCTCCTCCAACGATCGGACCTTCGCGGGCATGCGCGCTGGCTCTTCAAACGGTTCTTCCCACGAAGCGAATTGAACTCGCACTTTCGCCGATTCGATTCCGTTCGCTAGCGTTTCTACTTCTTCATCCGAGTTCCCTGTCGGTGCAGGGGCTGGTAATTCCGAACTGGGAATTTCTCCGGGACCACGCGCGGGCTCGGGTGCAATATTTTGTTCTTCCGGCGTCGGGAGCAAAGGGGACGCGAGGGCGGGGGGTGAGGCAGACTCTGTCCCGGCGCGAGGCGTTTGGGTTGCGATTTGCTCGCGGGCCAAGGCTCTTTCGGATTCAAGCCGTATCCATTCCGGAATCTTCTTTTCTTCTTTGGTTCCCCAGGGAAGTCCGTAGCCGACCGGGATGGGATGCAACCCGGGGTTGGCTGCGTACCAATTCACCTTGAGAGTCATGCGAGGTGGGTAATAGGGTGTATAGTCCGTCACCGCTCCTTGGAGGACCGCGTCGACTCCGAGGAACTGGGCGAATTGTTGAAAGTCTTCCGCGGTAGCGATCGGTCGATTCAGCCGTTGTTGTTCAAAGGCGATGAGAGCTTGTTCGACGACGCCGAGCGGAAGGACTTCGAAGCCGGGGACCGACTGAAGTTCGTTGTAATAGGCGAGCGATACACGGGCGCCGCTGAGGGTAGGTTCTTCGCTTTGATTGCGAAAGGGAAGAATCGCGACCCGAGAGAGTTCAGGAAACGGGTTGTGGTACTTCGGTTTGTACCGCACATCGGGAATCGCGGCGCACCCGGGGCACAAGAGAAGCATGCCGCAGAGAATCCCGATCGCAAACGCAATCGGTCGTCGAGCTTCAATGGATAGGTGAACCATGGGTGGAGGAGGTTTGGCGAATGAATATGGAGCATTACGAGGGGAACTCCAGGCACAGAGTTCCCTTCGTAATGCATACCTCTTTCCCCCTAGGTACAGATGGGAGTATCGGCACCAATCGCCAATCTTCTGAAGGCAATCCAAACGTTCGAATTGTTTTTTTCCAAATTGTCTGCCTAACCGGAAAAGATTCACGCATCGCATCCAGATTGCCGAAGAAGGAATATGCCCCGTGATAGTGTCCTCTACCACCATCAGCGTTTTCCCTATGGAAACCAATCGCAAAAGCGAGACTTCGGATGAATCTTCCCTTCCCATGGATGGGTGCCTCCCTCGCGGCAGCGCCCGCAGTCCTGCAGTCGGTGGGACAAGTAGCGGGAAAGACGAGCGAAGCCTTTGGCGATCTGCTCTCTCAAATCCTTCATCCATCGGACAGTGGCCCCTCGGAAGTCCCGCACGCGAGCAAAGCAACAGCCTCCGCTGGTGAAGCGACGGACAAAAAAAGTGTGTTGAGTTGGTCCGAGGTCCAAAAATCGCTCCGGGAATGGGTTGAGGGGGCGAGCAAACGGTTGGGGAACCCCTTTTCGGCTGGGACCGTTTCTTTAGAGATCGATCATCAAGACCGTGTGACCGTTCACGGTGCCGAGCCCTTTCGCGAAGGACTTGAGGAGCACTTGGGCCAGAGGCCAGATCTTGTCGACGGCATCCTCGCGCACAAGAGGGAATCTGAAGAGCCCCTTTCTTGGTTGCCCAATCCGAGCGGGCCGGTTGCTGGGAGTGGGCGCCCTTCGCAGGGTGCAGGCTCCCCGTTTCGCATCGTACTCTGATCTTCGTCTGATCGCACTTTCAACGTCTTCGGGTCGGGATCTTTACTGCTTCAAAATCGAAGAGAAGCGGGATGGAGTAAGATGAGCAACCTCGACCCATTTGTATTCTCCCCTCGGTGACACATGTTTTTTCCAATCAGCGACGATGATCGCGAAATCACCACCGTCTCCTATGTGACCTACGGGTTGCTGGCTGCCAACGTCCTGCTCTTTATCGTCCAGCTTGTGGACCCGATGTTTACCTATGGCTGGAGCGTGATCCCCAAAGAGATAACGAGCGGAGTCGATTTAATCGAGCCTCAACCGTTGGAGATACCGGGTCAGGGAGTTGTGCAGATCCCGCAGGCTCCCGGGCCCCCGATTGTGTGGCTCACTCTTTTGAGCTCTATGTTCATGCATGGTGGGTTCGGACATATCGCTGGCAATATGCTCTACCTGTGGATTTTCGGCGACAACGTCGAGCATCGATTCGGGCACGCCAAATTTTTGCTCTTTTATCTCTCGGCAGGGTTGGTCGGAAGTCTTGCTCAGATTTGGATGGATCGCGATAGCGTTATTCCGAACTTGGGAGCATCCGGGGCCATTTCCGGAATTATGGGCGCCTATCTCGTTTTGTTTCCACACAATCGGATCAACGCGATATTCTTGTATCAAGTCGTTACGGTGCCGGCCGTGGTAGTGCTCGGCATGTGGATTTTAATGCAATTGGTGAGTGGTTATGGTTCCATCGCTGCGACCACCGTCTCCGCGGGGGGTGTTGCTTATTTGGCTCATATCGGTGGTTTTGTGGCAGGGGCTGCGGCCGCGGCCTTCTGCCGGATGCAGATGCCTAATGAGCCCGACAGCGTGTTATACCGGCAATACCAACGGGACCCTCGCGATCGACGGCTTTGGTAGTCAGCCATGCAAAATGCCATCGCTCTTTGGCGATGGCATTTTGACGTTCAAGGAGTTGACGATGGATGCGTCCCCTACGACGGGGCGTTAAGCCAAGCCGAGTCGTTCTTTGGGATCTTTCAGGGCGTGCTGCAATCGATTGAGAGCTTCGGTTTCGATTTGCCTTACACGTTCCCGTGTCAGACCGAGTTCGGCTCCGATTTCTTTCAGGGTGTGAGGTGGGGTGTCCCCCAATCCGAAGCGGAGTTTAAGCACCGTTGCTTCGCGGGTATCGAGGGTCCCAAGCAGTTCGATGGCTGTCTTCAAAACATCGTGGTCGAGGAGCGCTTCATCGGGGCTCTTCAACCGTTCGTCCATCACCATCTCACCCAGAGACCATCCTGAGTCGGATTGGTCGCTTTGGGGTGTGGCGTTGTAGACTTGAATTGCTTTTTTGATGATTGGGAGCTTCTTCTTAGGAAGCCCCAGAACGCGGGCTACTTCTTCTTGGGTCGGCATTCGACCGAGTTCATCCGAGAGCCGCGCGGTGGCACGTCGCCATTTGCTCAGAAGCTCGACCATGTAGGCGGGGATGCGGATCGTCTTCGCGGAGTTGATCAGAGCGCGTTTGATCGACTGCTTGATCCAATAGCTGGCGTAGGTGCTAAATCGCGTTCCCATGTCCGGATCAAATCCTTCCACGGCGCGCAACAATCCCAAGTTTCCTTCTTCGATGAGATCTTGTAACGCGAGTCCTTTGCCAACATAGCTGCGAGAAATGTTCACAACGAGTCGAAGGTTGGCACGGACCATTCGATCTCGGGCGGCCGCGTCACCTTTCGCAATTGCTCTCGCGAGCATTTGCTCGTCCTCGGCCGTCAAGAGCTTGGTCTCGTTAATCTCTCTCAGGTAGGTCTCCAGGGGAGATTGAAGCTGTGCACCATCCTTGGGACTGCGTCGACGAGAGATCGAACGGATCTCTTCGTCCTGTGGCTCCTCCACGTCGTCTAAGTATGGGCCAGTTTTTGCCATGAAAGCTCCGATGCTTGGTCGAGGGGCTTCTAGGGAATGCCGAACGGACAATCCGAAGCTAGATAGCATTCCACCCCTGCCGTATCGTCGAAGGAATGCAGGCATATCCACAGAATTCGCCGAGGGATGGCGTGTAGCGATTATTCTCGACGCGCAAAGCCTTTGCCTGTAACCTCTTCCGCCGTACAATCCCTGACTTCGGCGCATCGGTTAACGTCCTCAAAAGGCGGACAATCGGCGTATGGGTTACAATGGCGGCTCCGCACGCTTCCTCCGTTTACCACTCCTTCTGGATTCCAATGCTTTCTCCCACTGCAGTCCCTTCGACCGATTCGATTTGGCATTCGCTTGCAGCCTCGGTTCTCGCTGGTCAGGAGATCAGCCGCTCCCAAGCGTTATCGATTCTCGAGTCCTCCGATGAGGAGTGGCTGGATCTATTGGGAGCCGCCTACCGCATCCGTCATCAGTACTTCGGAAAGACGGTACAGCTCTATTTCTTGATGAATGCGAAGAGCGGTCTCTGTCCAGAGGATTGCCATTACTGCAGCCAGTCGAAGATTTCGGATGCACCGATTCCCAAGTACAACATCTTGAGCCGTGACAAGCTCATGGATGGAGCGAGGTTGGCTGCGGAGCGCAAGAGCAAAACGTATTGCATCGTTATCAGTGGTCGGGCCCCCAATGAGCGAGAGATGAAGGCGGTGGAGACGATCGTTCCGGAGATCAAGCGGACGTATGGTCTGAATATCTGTGCCTGTTTGGGACTTCTCAACGAGGATCAGGCCAAGCGATTGAAGGCGGCAGGCGTGGACAAAGTGAATCACAATCTGAACACGAGTCGCGACCATTACGCGGAGATCTGCACGACGCACACGTTTGACGATCGAGTAGAAACGCTGCAGCATGTGCGAAATGCGGGCATGCAGCTGTGCAGCGGCGGCATCATTGGGATGGGGGAAAAGAAAGAGGACATCGTCGAGATGGCATTTTCTTTGAAGGAGTTATCCGTTGAGTCGATTCCGTTGAATTTTCTGCATGCGATCGATGGCACACCCTTCGAAAAGCAGGAGTATCTCGATGCACGCGATTGCATCCGAGCCTTGTGCATGATGCGATTTGTAAATCCGCGAAGTGAATTGCGTATTGCGGGAGGCCGTGAGCGTCACCTGCGATCGTTGCAACCGTTTGGTCTGTTTGTAGCGAATAGTATTTTTGTTGGCGATTACTTGACCACGCAGGGGCAGGCACCCGAAGAGGATTACAACATGATACGAGACTTGGGATTTGAGATCACCGAAAGCTGCGCTGGACCTGAGGAGCCTTGTTGCTGATTTTGCTCTGGCAGCTATTTCCGGGTGATGTGACATTCTCTCCTTAATCGTCACACCTGCCTCCAGGCGTTACTTGTTCGCCATGCGGAGAAGCCCTACCCGTTCCATTTCTATTTTGAGAGGTTTTGGGAACATTTGTTTTAGATTTCTTAGCGGGGTGCTAAGGTTGCTGACCCAAAAGTCAGCTTGGAACCCATCCCGCTAGGAAAGGACATCCCGAAATTTATGCTCATGCGGCACCCGCTTCCTGATCTGCAATTCGCCTACCGCTTGCCGTACGGTGCAAACGTCCACGAACGTGGCGTTCAGTTCACGATCTTTAGTCGATCGGCGACCCAGATGCGGTTGCTGCTCTACAAGGATGTGAACGACCGTGAGCCAAGCGAAGTCATCGAGTTCGACCGCAAGGCGGATCGATGGGGAGATGTCTGGAGCATCTTTGTTCCAGGACTCAAACCAGGGCAACTATACCATTTGCAAGCCAATGGGCCTTTTGATCCGGAATCGGGTCAGTGGTTCGATGGCAATGCGAGACTTATCGACCCGTACGCCAAAGCGCTTGCGGGTTGCTGTCAACAAACAACCGATGGTGTCATTCGTCCTCCCAAGTGCGTGGTGGTCGATGATGCGTTCGATTGGGAGGGCGACCGGCACATCCGACGCCCCTTGAGCGACTCGATCATATACGAGATGCATGTGCGTGGATTCACACAGCACAAGTCCTCGAGCGTTCAGCACCCTGGAACCTACCTAGGTGTCATCGAGAAAATCCCCTACCTGAAGAGCTTGGGGGTGACCGCGGTGGAATTGATGCCCGTGCATGAATTCCCCATCCTTGATGTCTATGGAAACGTTCCTGAGCGCCAGAACTACTGGGGTTACGACCCCATGAACTTCTTCTCTCCCCACCGAGGCTACTCGCATTCGAAAGAACCGGGTGCCCAGGTGCAGGAGTTCAAGGAGATGGTCAAAGCCTTGCACCAAGCGGGAATCGAAGTCATTCTCGACGTGGTGTTCAACCACACCTGTGAAGGAAACGAGCGGGGGCCCGTGCTTTCGTTCAAGGGGCTTGAGAACCAAGTCTATTACATTTTGAATTCAGGGGGCGCTCACTACAGCAACTACAGCGGCTGCGGGAACACCTTCAACGGCAATCACCCTGTTTGCCGCGAATTGATTTTCCACTGCCTCCGCCATTGGGTTCACAACTACCACATCGACGGTTTCCGTTTCGATTTGGCGAGTATTCTCTCTCGCGATCGATACGGCAATTTGATGCCCAATCCGCCCTTGGTCGACTTGATCGCGGAAGATCCTATGCTGGCCGATACGAAAATTATCGCCGAGGCTTGGGACGCTGCGGGTGCCTATCAAGTGGGATCGTTTGGCGATCTGCGATGGGCCGAGTGGAATGGGCGATTCCGAGATGATGTGCGCCGGTATTGGCGAGGCGATGGCGGCATGGTCGGTGCGATGGCTACCCGGTTGAGCGGATCTTCGGATCTGTATGAACACGCAGGTCGCGCTCCGTATTGCAGCATCAACTTTGTCACTTCCCATGATGGCTTCACCATGAACGACCTTGTCACGTACAAGGACAAGCATAATGAAGCCAACGGGGAAGGAAATCGCGACGGGGACAACAATAACTGCAGCGACAACTACGGAGTCGAGGGTCCTACGAAAAAGAAGGCCGTCGAAAACATCCGCGTTCGACAGATCAAAAACATGATGTCGACACTGTTGCTCAGCCAAGGTGTACCGATGGTCGTGATGGGGGACGAAGTCCGACGTACGCAGCGAGGCAATAACAATGCTTACTGCCAAGACAACGACATTTCGTGGTTCCATTGGGATCAAGTGGATTCACAGAGCGAGATGTTACGCTTCACCCAAGCGTTGATCGAGTTCCGCAAGATGCAGCCTTCTCTCCGAAGGCAACAATTCTTGACCGGACGCCCGCAAGATCAACGAGGTATTCCCGATGTCAGCTGGTTCGAGTCGACCGGAAAACCAATCCACTGGGACGCCCCCAATGGCACATTGGTTTGCTGGCTCGGCAAGCCAACCCCCGCGGAAGACCCGGAAGGCTTCGGACGCGATATCTTGATCATGCTCAACGGAACTCCCGAGACCAAACAATTCATCATGCCGGCCGCAACCCGCGGGATCCGATGGCGATTGTTCATGGATACAGCGAAAGAGTCTCCCAAGGACGTGTATCCTGATCTCGATGGTCCTTTGGCTCCAGCTAGCCGTCAAATCGAATTGATCTACCGATCCTCCATGGTGTGGATCGGCGATCAGTAAGACAGTCGACCTGGCGTCCGCCACTGAGTCATAAGAGGTATGCAAGCCGGGTTCACCCGCTTGCTGCAAGCAGAAAACGCCGGAGTTATCGGAGCAACATACTGCACCGAAGTTCTCCGGCGTTTCACGTTTTTGTGGCAACCTGCTTGGGAGCAAACCGCTTCCAATGCGATCGACCGCTTAGACCTTGGTTTCGTATCCCTTGCGACTCTCTCGCTTGAGGAATGCGTTGGCTTGCTCATCGCCAACGATCTCACGCTTGACAGGATCCCATGTAAGTTCGCGGCCCAAGCGGATCGCGATGTTGGCGAGATGGCAAGTTTCGAGCATCCGATTGTGGGTCCAAACATCCGCAATCGGCTGTTTGCGAGATCGCATGGATGCAATGAAGTTATCCGTATGGTTCTCGCTCACGGGTCCGCCATATACCTCCTGGATCGCGCCTTCTGGAAGGGGATTGCTTTCCAGTTCCTCGATAGGTTTGCCGGTAATTTTCCCGCGGTTGACGAAGAATCGGCCTTTCGTTCCTTCGAAGAGAATCCCGTTATCTCCTTCGCTGGTGATGACCATCGGGATATCCCCAGGCATATTGACGAGAATCTCGAACTTGGTCGGCGAGTTATACCGATCGGCAACTTTGGGATTTCCATTCTCGTATTCGACGGGAAGGGAGAAGCTGACCGGTGTGATCTTGTTCGGGCCCGATTCTGCGGCACCGAGTGCCCAAGTTGCGATATCGACGTGGTGGGCTCCCCAGTCATTCATTTGACCGCCGGAGTATTCATACCAGTTGCGCCACGCGTAGTGGCAGTTGGTGTAGAGGGGAACGCCTCCACCGTAACCCTTGCGAATCTCGGGGAGTGCGCGGTACGCGACTTTGGGAGCAGGCCCGAGCCACATGTCCCAATCTAGTCCCTCTGGAACATCGATAGCAGGAAGCTCCGGTGATCCGGTGGCACCGTTGATGCCGCAGGTTACTTTCTTGATTTCGCCGATTCTACCGCTTCGAACTAGGGCGACCGCGGTGAGGAAGCGATTGTCGAATTCGGTGCGCTGCATCGTACCCACTTGGCAAATCCGTCCGGTTTGCTTCACCACCTTTTCGATGAGCTTCCCTTCTTCGATGGTCAACGTCAGCGGCTTTTCGCAATAGACGTCTTTACCTGCGAGCATTGCTTCGACGGTGATCTTGGTGTGCCAATGGTCGGGCGTGGCAATCATCACTGCATCGATATCTTTGCGATCGAGGATCTGACGATAGTCTTTGTAACCCTCCGCAGCCTTGCCCGTTTTGTTTTTGAGTTTCTCGTTGATAGCCCCGAGCACATTGGCATCGACATCGGCGAAGGCTGCGAAGTCGGCGTACTTGGTCGACTTGTCGGTGATCGTCCAGCCTTGATTCCTGAGCCCGATCGTGGCGAAGACGGGGCGTTCATTGGGAGAATACAGAGCTCGGGAGGCGCCGGCAGCTCCAACGAAGAACCCCGAGCAAGCGGCGACGGACGTGGTCTGCAGGAAACTGCGACGACTGGTATTCCTGGAAGTGGTCATAAAGTACCTTTCGATGATAAGGATCTGCTTGCGAGTCAACCGCCTACGACGGAACGTATACGCACGACCCGAATCGTACTTGCGCTCCAAACGAAACGCAAGCACACGCCCCCACAAACCACCCCTAAGGGGCATTTCCTCCCCTTTGACAGGATCGACTCAGACGAGTTGGGTACCGGGGAGGAACGCGATCTTGTTCCCAAAGGCGAGGAGATTTTCGGACGTGACGCGCGCGATTTCGGACAAGGCCTCGCGGGTCAAGAAAGCTTGATGAGCCGTCATCAGAACGTTGGGAAAGGTCAACAACAACGCCAGCTCGTCGTCCTGAAGGATTTTGCCGGACAGGTCTTCAAAAAAGACCCCTTCCTCTTCTTCGTACACATCCAACGCAACGCTACCAATATGCCCGGACTTGAGAAATTGAATCAGAGCACTTGTATCGATGAGTTTCCCACGCGAGGTGTTCACGATCGTCACGCCTGGTTTGGTCCATCCCAGTGAGGTCGCATCGAGCAGGTGATACGTCGTGTCGGTGAGGGGGACATGCAGTGAGAGGATATCGCTCTGACGGAACAGCGAGTCCTTATCGACGTATTCCACACCGCTTCGCTCTGCCCAATCGCGATCCGGATATTCATCAAAGGCGATCACCTTGGCATCGAATCCCCGAAGGATCTGGGCCGTCACTTTGCCGATGCGCCCCGTTCCAACGATCCCCACTGTCTTCCCAGCAATGTCAAATCCCACCAAACCGTGCAATGCAAAATTCTGTTCGCGGACCCGATTATAGGCTCGGTGCAACTTTCTGTTCACTGCGAGCAGCAGCCCCACGGTGTGTTCCGCCACAGCGTGGGGTGAGTAGGCAGGGACTCGCACAACCGCAATCCCGAAGTCCTTGGCGGCGTTCAAGTCGACATTGTTGAACCCGGCGCATCGCAGGGCGATGATCCGAACTCCTTGGTGGCGAAGTCGGTCCAAGACCTCTCGGTCGCATCGATCATTGACGAAGATGCAGATCGCCTCGCATCGTTGTGCCGCCTGGGCTGTCTCAAGGGACAAACGAAAATCGTGGAATCGCCAGTGGAGGCGGTCATCGTGTATAGCACCGAGCAAGTGCTCACGGTCGTAGACCTTGGTATCGAAAACAGCAACATCCATGTGAAAGACCTTGTGTGGGGACAGGAACTAACGTTGCAAGCGAATCGTTTTCCACTTGCCATCGATAGAAAAGCGAATTTCGTTCCAATCCATCGCCAGCTTTGCAGAATCGCCTCCGAACTCTCGAATGTAATAGGCCCTTTGTTGGGGGGCCACGCAATCGGGTGGGTTGAATTTCGCGCGCTCGACACGATCTGGGCGCGCGAGCACGGGACCACCGAGCACACTTTGTATTCTCAACCCGTAGCCTTCCGACGTAAGTTCGTGATAACGCAAATCGAGCTTGCGGCGTGCATCGACCGATGCAGGTTTTTCCAATTGGTCGAGCAGCCAGAGCTTGGTAATCCAATCGATGCGACCAACAAGCTCCTTGGATGGAGCACTGGTATCGTCGGACAAGTCCAAATAGTTGAGGGTGGATTGCCAATGATGAAGAATCTTCCAGGCTTCATTCGGAACATTGTTCGATTGCTCCAACATGGTTCTTACTTGGGAAGCGTACGCATTTTGAATCTCGGAAGCTTGCCATTGCGAATCGCTGGTATCGGAAACCTTGGCGAGGAGCATCCAATCCTTCGTGAATCGCTGCAGGGATTGGACGGGTGACCGGAGGCGAGGAAGGATAGCAGCTGGGTTTTGTTCCACCAAATCCAAGACCAGGGCCGTGCTTCCCACGCGAATATACTGGGACACTTGGCATATGCCCGAATCCCCTACCGCGATTTCAACTCGCTGCCTTTGCCGGAGAAGCCCCAAAAATCCCTTGATCGAGAATGGGCTTCCAAAGCAGAGTTGTCGGAGCCAATTGTCGCACCGAAAGATAGGTCGACTGCGGCTGTACCCGCCGAAGCCAATCATGCAATTGATCTGCTGCCCCCGAGCACTGACGCTGAACCGTCCTTCGTCGTCAACACAACCGCTTCCGTCCAAAATGCAGCGGCTCGCGAAAAAGGCACCGAGCTGCCTACGGTAGGGACGCAACGCAAAGAGCTGAATGTTGCACCAAAGTAGCCAGGCGAGTGGACTATGTAGTACGCGCAATCCCTGAGCGCACAGCATTAGCCATCGGGTGGCAATATAGTGCGTCCCTTCCGGGCTTCGAGAATCAGAATCCGGACCGTCTTGGCGAGTTGTCCGACGGAGCGTCATCCACCGGAGCGAGCCTTCCCCCTTAGCCAAGAGCACGATCCAAAGAATCCAAACGGCGGCCAGAAATCGATAGGCCAGAACCCAGGGCAAAAGAAAAAGGACGCCCAACCGCCATCCGAGCAGCCAGCCTCCTTGAGCAATGCGGACATCGTAGGATTCATGCTGGCCATACGTGTGCCCGTGCCCGTCGTGATTCCCCTGCACCAAACAGATGTTCTCGTTCGGGCAACTATCCTCGACCGCCGAGACGGCCAAGTCTCGGATTCCCCATTGCGACTCGAGCAATTGGAGTGGGCTGGTGCACTCTGCAGTCGCTGACTCGAGCAGGACGCGGCGGAAATCCGGAGAAGACCCATTTTCAAGGGAAAAGCTTCCACCGTTTGCGAGGAAATACCGGAGTCCATTTCGCAAGCTCGGGACGGCCGGGGTGGTCCGTTTCACCGAGGCGATGAATCGATGAAAATCGAAGGGAACTTTGGGTGCGCTCCCCCAATGCATGATCGCGTACTCGGTTTCCATGCCCATCACGCGCTGCAAAATCGGGAAGCTATTCTCCCGACACCCCTGCGTCGCTCGCTTCGAGGTATGCGTTTGGCTCTTTCGAACAGTCTTTCCCAATCGAGTATCCCAATGCTTCCAGAGACAATGGCTTGGCTCCCGATTCCGTTCCTTGATCGCAAGCAATCGATTTCGGTTGGTTCGATCTTGGCTGGTTCGCTCCTCCCATTGTAGCTAACCGGTCGGCTGCCGATTCCTCTTTTTTCATTTTGTCCCCTTTCGTCAAAAGTTTCCAAGATCCGGGAATCACTCCCGAAATCCTCCTTGTCCGTGCACCTCATGTCCAGTCGGTCTTTGCAGGATTCTGCGATCTACAGCGGGTAGATCCGATCCTCGGACGATGCGATGAATGGGAGCGGCAGTGCGGTGAGTACCGCCTGTTTCATCTGCGATTGGGGGAAATACCATGCTAAAGAAAATACTGATCGGATCTGCTCTCGTGGCTGGCACAGGAGCTCTCATCGGCGGCACCTCGGCGATGAGCTACGTCAGGACGGGATACCACTCGGTTCGGGACCATATCAAAGATCAAATTCCAATCGATTTGGAGATCAAACGGGTTCGCGACATGATCCTCAATCTTAAACCAGAGATTGCTGAGAACCTTCGAATCATCGCTCGCGAGGAAGTCGAAGTGGCGAAGTTGCAAAAAGAAGTGCAATCGAAAGGAACGAGTCTCGCCAAATCGAAAGAGGCCATTCTGCGACTTAAAGATGATTTGCAGAGCGGAGTGAAGTTCGTTTCGTATGGCGGTCGAACCTACGATATGGATCAAGTCAAAAAGGACTTGAACGATCGCTTCAAACACTTCCAAACCCAAGAGGCAACCTACGACAAGTTGGAAAAGGTTTTGGAAGCGCGCGAAATGAATCTCGAGGCAGCCCGCCGCAAACTGGATGCAATGCTCGCAGCGAAACGTCAACACGAAGTGACGGTTGAGAATCTGCAAGCCCGCTGGACAATGCACCAAGTCGTGGATGCCAGCAGCCAATACTCGCTGCACGATAGCTCCCTGAGCAATGTGCGGGAAACACTGGACGATATCTCGACACGTTTGGATGTCGCCGAGAAGATGATGAATCTCGACGAATCCACGACCGGTATCCCGGTCCTCGAAGAGGCTGCTCCCGAAGATCTCGTGGATCAGATCACCCATTACTTCGGGACCGATACCGTGGAATCCGAAGCGCTTGCGGACAAGTAATCCCTTAATCGATTGGGTCAGTCGATCTCGTACTTTCGCATTTTTTGGCGAAGCGTCGATCGGTGCAGACCGAGTTTGGCCGCCGTGGCCGCTCGGTTGAACTGAAGGCGATGGAAGAGCTCTCTCAGGAGAGGAGGCTCCACAACGGCGAGAAATTCGTCGTAGAGCATTCCAAACTCTTCCTCGCTGTTGGTTCCTTCGTGCTGGCTGAGATGATCCAACAACCAGTGACGGACCGCATTGGCCAGCTCCACCTCGAACTGGCTGGAACCCGTCATTCGCGGGATGTTGCGAGCGTCTAGCCCCGTTGCGGCTTTTCGCAAGTCCTCCGCATTCAAAGCGTTTCCATGCGATGCGATGGCGGCTCGCTCGACCGTGTTGCGAAGCTGCCGCACATCCCCCAGCCACTCCTGTTCCAATATCCAAGCCCTACCGTCCGCTTCGATTCGCATCCCTTCGACACGGCATCGCGCTGCCAAGGCGTCGGCGATCTCCAGAGCGTCTTCTTTGCGACTCCCCAGCGTAGGAACTTGGATTCGCAAAACTTGTAACCGGCGTTCCAAGTGAGGATCAAACTCACCGAGCTCCACCAAGTCTCTTAATTCTCGCGTGGAGGAGACGATCACGTGGCCCCGAAACGGATGAGTCTGCGGGGAATCGAATGGTAGATAACACCCCTGATCCAGAACTCGCAACAATTGCAGTTGCACACTCCGCGGCAAGTCGGCGACTTCCTCGATGAAGAGCGTCCCTTCCCCCACAAGCCCGAGGAGCCCGGTTTTGAGCGTCGTCGATTTGATGGAGTCTTTCGAGGTTTCGAGAAACGCACATCCGACGAACTCGCGTTCCAAGGCGGACAACGATATCGTCGATGGCAAGACCGAAAGGAACGGTTGGAGGGCCCGATCGCTATTGCGATGGATGGCCGAGGCAACAGACTCCAGGGGCGCACCCTCAGGACCGGTGATGAGAACCGGTTGCTCGCTACCAGCTGCCAAGGCGATCTGGCGGTAGACCTGCTGAATGCGGGGGGACCGTCCGAGAAGCAACGCCTCGGGGATCGACAACGAAAAATCGACAGCCACGACTGGTTTGTTTCGTTCCGCAATCGCTTTATCAATCGCTTGCAACGCGTCCTTTAGGTCGAACGGTTTGACAAGGTATTCGAAAACCTTGGCCCTCATCGCTTTGACCGCCGTTTCGAGATCTCCGAACGCTGTCATCAAGATGATCGGAACATGTGGACGATGCTGATACGAAGCCTCCGCGACCGAAAACCCATCTTTCTTAGGAAGCCGAATGTCCGTGACCAAAACATCGCAGGGCAACTGACTATCCGCCAACGATTCGATCGCGCTTTCGGCATTGGAAAAAACGCTCGTTCGCAATCCTTGGGCCTCGATCGCTTTGCGCAACGACCAGCAGATGGCAGGCTCATCGTCTACGATCCAGACGACCGGGGTCGGTGCATTGATTTGTTCAGGAAGGGACATGAAGGTTTTCTAGCGGAACCATGACTTCGAATACAGTTTGATCACCCTCGCGCGACCATCCAATCGTTCCCCCGAGGGACTGAACAATCTGCTGACACATCGCTAGTCCGAGCCCAACTCCTTCCGGTTTCGTGGAGGCGAAAGGTTCGAACATGGAAGCCGCGATCTCGGGGCTTGGTCCGGGTCCATCGTCACGGACCCTCCAGCGTGCGCTGGTGGGGGGTTGGTCGACGGTGTCGAACTCCAATTGGACGTTTCCACCCGTCCCGACCGCTTCGATGGCATTGACCAGCAGATTCAAGAGGACATTGACCATGTTTTGCCCCGCAGGGATGAGCCAGCGATTCATCGTAGCTCCTTCCGATCCGTTGTCATCGAACGGCGGAAAAACGTCCAGCGAGACGTACCGGTGCATCGCCATGGGTCCAACCAATTCCGCTACCGTGCGATTGATTTCTTCGACCGCCATCGGCCCGGAGGACAAACCGCCCGCGGGAGAGCGAACGGCCAGCAAACGTTTGATCTGCGACTCCGCCAAGTCCAATTGCTTAAGGGCGATCCCCAGCGTTTCATGGTTGGGGTCTTCGGTGGAAATCGTTTGCAGGGCCAATCGAGCGCCGGTCAGATGATTCCGCAACTCATGAGCCAGTCCGCTCCCTAGCATGTGGATCAATCGCGAGCGTTCATTGCGCGCGATCTGGTTTTGAGATTCTTCCAATTGCTCTCCCATGCGATGGATCGACGTCTGCAACATCCATATGTCGTCTTCCGGCCCCGTTGCGGGAGGATGTTCAAATTCTCCTTCCGCGATGCCTGCAACCTCCGACCGGAGATCTTCAATGCGATCGGAAAGGCGGCTGGCGGTCCACGCTGCGACGATCGCGATACCGATCGATGACAGGAGACCTGTGATAAGGGGCAGGGCAAATATCATCCATCCATCCCCCCTTTGTCGAGCCGGTTCGATGACGAGCAGGCGCTCCGAATAGGTGGCGACCGTAAGGAGCCTCACCGATTCCCCCGTTAATGTTCCTTCGCAGAGAAAGCGGTTGCTGTGAGACGGCATTCCGACTCGGATCGGCGAGCGCAGTGATTTGCGAACCCAAGCCTCATCGTCGGATTCCAATACAAGGGTGGATTCCAAGAGAATCCACGCATCCCCCTTGTCGCCCTCCTTGGGGGAAGAAGGGTCGGATCGAAACCAAGCAAACTCCAATCCGGTAAGGTCATGGAGTTGCTCGAGCACGTTTCCCGTTTTGGGAAACGGAGCTTGGACGATCAACTCACCCATGTTCCGCATTCTGGTTGCCGAGCTTTGTCTAGAAGCTCGATCCGCGGCCCATTTGGAGACGCTCGCCACCCCGACTCCGGTGAGGAGGACGGCGAGCAAGATCGGAATGAGGAATTGCCGGAGGATCGATTGTGGTCGAGCCAGCTTCGACCAATGGATCGCGTTGGGCACCCTCGTCTTCCTCGCTACTTCACCGAGAGTTCGTCGGGCATCATCGCCCAAATCGTTGGCATCGAGCGGCCGCGAGGTTGGGAATAACGAAGCAGCGTTCGGAGGGTATCGAGTCGGAAGCCCAGACCGCTTAGCGTTTGATCCAGCTTCGATTCCATGTCGCGGACGATCGGCGCGGCGATCTCTGCGTCATCCTCTCCATCGCTCAAGAGATCGAGGAGACTCATGCCGGACGGGGCATCGGGACGGTGCACGACTTTGTATTTCGCGACTTGCGCCTTCTTCGAGACGACGGCAACGCAGTCATCGAGCCCTCCGATTTCATCGATCAGTCCCGCTTGTTTCGCTTGCTCTCCCGACCAGACGCGTCCCCCAGCCAGTTCCTTCAGTTTGTCGACGGGGAGTTTGCGAGACTCACTCGCGTAGACGAGAAACTTATCGTAAACCGCATCGATGAATCGTTGCATGTTGGCGATTTCTTCGTCCGACCAGACTCGATCGACCGCATCGGAGGATGCGGTGGGGTCGAGCGCTACGGATTCGACATGGATGCCCACCCGTCGCATGAGCGAACCAAAGCTCAGTTTCAGCGAGAAGACGCCGATCGATCCGGTGATGGTACCGCGCTCGGCATAGATCGGTTCACCGATGCAAGTTACCCAATATCCACCCGACGCGGCCACGCTACCCATCGAGAAGATCACGGGTTTCTTTTTGGCCAATTCAGCGAGCGATTGGCGAATGGCTTCGCTCGCGGTCGCGCTTCCACCAGGCGAGTTGATCCGTACCACGACACCTTTGACTTTGTCGTCTTGCATCAGCTCTTCGATCGCTCTCACCATGGGTCCCGACACGATCGAGCCCGGGGATGCGGACTTGCCATCCACAATCGCTCCTTGCAGATGGAGGACGACGATCGAATCTTCGCGAAGTTTGGTCGCCGATTCCTTGGGTCCTGCCATCGACTTGCCAATCAACTCGAAAAGGGACATTTCCCGTTTCGGCTTGGCTTTGGGACGGGTCCATTCGAATTCGGAGCCGACTAATTCCGTAACGGTTTTCTTCATCGAACCGTAGGGGGCGAGTTTGTCGACCAATCCTGCGGCGAGCGCGTCGGCAGGTAGCAGCATGCGTTTTTTCTGAAGTTCTCGGACGGCGGCGGTCGTGATTCCCCGCCCCTTCGCGATACGGGAAACTTGGGAAGCGTTGATCGATTCCAACATCTTCAAGTAATGATCTTTCAAGTGCTCGCTCATCATAGGGTTCATGTAGGGTTCGACAGCCCCCTTGAAATCTCCGGCTCGCACCACGGAGGCTTTGACACCCACCAGATCCATCGCTTCGCGGTAGAACAAGGTATTCATGGAGGAGGAGGGCATATCGACAGAACCGAAATCGGCGAGGAAGACTTCATCGCATTGGGACGCGATGGCGAGATGGACGTTGGCTGCGTTTTCCAGCCACGCGATCGTCTTTTTTCCCTTCGCTTTGAATCGCTCGAGACGGCGAGAAAGTTCGTCGAGCTGAGCGGTGTTGAAGGAAAGATTGGAATCGGAAAGATCGAACAGGACCCACACGAGATTTTCCTCGGCAGCCATTTCATCTAAGTAGTCGCAGAGCTTGAAGAACGATTTGGGTTTGCTCAACGAGCCACCGAGAAGCAATTCCGTGGGATCGATTCCCCCTGGCGTCGCAATGTCTTCGTAACTACCGCTGAGGGAAAGCCATCGAAGCTGCAACTTAGCGGCCGGTTTTTCCTTTGGCGTAACTTTTCGTTCGGTCGGTTTTTCGGTTTCCTTTTCGGTCGGCTTAGACTCATCAGCCGGCTTGGACTCATCGGCCGGTTTCGCATCGGGCTTTTCGGTCGATTTCTCCGCCTCCGCTTTCGTCGGGGGAGCATCCTCCTGCTTGGGGGCGGCGGGTGGATTTCCTTCTTGCCAAGCCAGCGGGGCGGCAACGGATTGCCCCGTCAGAGTAAGGGGTTTCAGCCAAGCCGATTGGGACCTGCTGTCGATTTCGGGGAGAACAAGGGAAATGAGGGCGAGCAGTCCCAGAATCGCCACGGAGCGAACGGGTGCCGCAATGGAAATACGCATAACAAGACCTGGATTTCGATGACGCAGTTCAGATGTCGCAGTTTCGATGAAACGATTCGAGAGGAGATGCTCTAAGTATAGCTGGACGCTCCCGTGTGACGCGGATATCTCGCAACGGAGCGGGCTAAAAGTTGGTCAAAATTGCGGTTTGCCTCTGTCCTCTCCTCCATCACAATAGAGGGCGGAGCGAGCAACACTTTATCGTTGGGTTGTCGTCTGTTGGGCCCTTAAATTTTCACGCCGGAGTTTTTGCATGATAGTCACAATCGACGGCCCGGCGGGAGCCGGCAAAAGCTCGATTGCCAAGCGGCTTGCGGATGCTCTCGGTTTTGAGTTTCTCGATACAGGGGCGATGTACCGTGCGGTAACCCTCTTTTGCTTGGACCACCAAATCGATTTGACCGATGCCGAGGCCGTCGCACGAATTGCCAATTCCTCCGATATCCAGTTCGATGGGGCGCGGGTATTGCTCAACGGCAAAGATGTTAGCCGTGAGATTCGCGAACCGCGTGTCACGGAGGCGATCAAAGAAGTGGCCGACAACACGGCCGTGCGGGCTTGTATGGTGGCCGCACAGGTGCGATGGGCAGAGGGGAAGAACGCGGTGACGGAGGGACGCGACCAGGGAACGGTGGCTTTTCCTGCCGCGGAGTGCAAGATCTTTCTGACGGCTTCCCCCGAGGTCCGCGCCGAACGCCGCTTTTTACAACTGCAGGAAAAAAACCTTCCAGGCGACCTGGATACCATCCTCCGCTCCCAAATCGAGCGAGACGAACACGATCGTTCGCGACCTGTGGGGGCGCTCGTGAAAGCGGAAGACGCGATCCCAGTCGACACCGATTCCCTGACGGAAGATCAAGTGTTAGAGCGGTTGATCGAGATTGTATGCCAACGGTGCGACGCCCATCACGTGAGCCGTCCAGTCTTGCGAGATCGAGCGTCAAGCGACTTCTGCGATTGCGAGACGTCGACAACACGCTAGGTCCCCAACACGCTAGGCCCCCAACACGCGTAGAACACAACACACGCAGAACAGACGGCCCATAGAAGAGAGCGGACCAAGCGTCGCGGATTCGCGGTAGCTGTAGAACGAAAGGAAAGACGTGGCGAAGAATCAGAGCTGGATCGGGACCCTTCAAATAGGATTTCGAAGGTTGTTTTACCGATGGTTACGATTTGTAGCCCGCATGTCGGCGTCCCTCCTTTTTTCGTTTCGAAGCGAAGGTCAGCACTACTTGGATTTCGAAGGAGGGGGCATGATCCTCTCTACGCATCAATCCATGATGGATCCGGTCTTAGTAGGCATGGTCGCCAACCGTCGCTTGAATTATTTGGCCCGCAAGACACTTTTTCACAATCCCCTTTTCGCCTTTTTGATTCGTACGTTGGATGCGATCGAGTTGGATCGGGATCGCGGCGGCTTGAGCGGTCTCAAGGAGATGCTCAAGCGATTGAAGAATGGGGAGTTCGTTTTGATGTTTCCCGAAGGAACCCGAACGTTGGACGGTTTCATCGGTCCGTTGAAACCTGGGTTCATTCCCATTGCGAGGCGTTCGGAAGTCCCGCTCGTCCCGGTCGCCATTGTCGGTGCCTATGATTGTCTTCCCCGCGGTACGAAGCTGCCGACGCGGCGTCCGATTGCAGTGGTCTTCGGAGAACCGATTCCATCCGCTCTTTACATGGAGTGGGACGACACTCAACTACTGGCTGAGCTCACCACCAAACTCTTAGCACTTCATGCACGTGCACGCGAGTTGACCCATGCCCAAGAATCTTGAGTTCCGACCTTGCCCTTACTGCGGCAAATCGGTTCGAAGCGATGCGGTGCGTTGCCATCGCTGTCAGCGTTCGTTTAGCGAAGTTGGCGAAGGGGAATCGAACAGCTCCGAACATGGAGCTGCACCTTATGGTGGCTACGATTCCAACGAGGATGATTTTGATTACCAAGAGTTCTTAGAAAGCGAATTTGGTACGCCACCGAAAAAGCGAGATTGGAAACGCCCTGTAGCTTGGTTGGTCATCGTTTCGCTAATGCTGCCGGTGATTTTGGCGTTGGTTTCGTTGATTCGTTCCTTCTAATCGATCCGGACCAAGCTTTGCCGGTAGTATTTGAGGCCGGGGATAAAGAACGACAGCGCCGCGATCGCGCCGAAGATCAAATGCGCGTAAAGAGGCCACGCGATCATCGCAAAGGTTGAGGCGAACAGCGCTCCTGCTTGAAAGTAGAATGCGCCGCTCAAGATCCCGGCTTTGATAAGAAAGACCATCCCACTGATGACACCGAGCAACGGAGTGAGGGTGAGAGGTTCCAATTCCAACGCCCATTCGATAGGAAACAGCATTCCGATCGCGATCATGCTTGCTCCCCAAACGTGCGCGATCTGGCGTTCGACGAACGTGACGGGCCCCATGCGCCGTCGCAGCGCCCAGAACACGGCAGCCCAAGCACCTAAACCGACGGTCCAAAGAAGCGGATACGTCCATAGGTTCGCATCGATCCAACGCATGTATTGCGTCCACATGCAGACGAGCGATAGGACGAGGGAGTGCCACATCCAGAGCAATCCCCAATTTTCGAGAACCGGTGCATGATGGGTTTCGCGGAACCACCGCGCGACGACTTGCGCGAATTGCCCAGACCTAGCGGAGATCGGTTCGTCGCGAAGGTATGCCATCAAGTCATCCGCAAACGCTTCGGCCGATCGATAACGCAAGTCCGGTGGTTTCTGTAGCGCCCGGACGATAATCATCTCCAAGTCGCGGTGCACGTTGGGATTTAGGACTCTGGGAGGGGGCGGGTCCTGCTCGAGGACTTTCAGGAGCAACTCCACCGGCGACTTGGCAGCGAAGGGAGTCTGGCTCGTGACGGCGTGGTAGAGAACGGCACCTAGGCTGTAGATATCGGAGGCTGCGCTGATCGGCCCCATCCGCCCGCTAGCTTGTTCCGGGCTCATGTAGTTGGGAGTTCCGAGCACGGCTCCCGTCCGGGTGAGCGAGTCCATGGCGTCGGATTGCTTGGCCAAACCGAAGTCGGTGAGGCGTGCATGCCCCGTTTCGTCGATAAGAATATTCGAAGGCTTGATGTCCCGATGGACGACTCCTCGTTCGTGGGCGAAATGGACCGCTCGGCAGACTTGCTCCAAGTATCGTACCGCGTCGATATGGGCCAGGTCGCCTGCGAGGATCCGATCGTGCAGCGTCTTCCCCTTGATGTACTTCATGACGAAGTAAGGTCGGCCTTCGATTTCCCCCACGTCGTAAACGGGAACGATTCCCGTGTGTTCCAATTTCGCTGTCGCTCTCGCTTCTGCGAAGAAACGCTGGCGCTCGATCGGAGAGGCCAGCCGATCTTTGAGAATCATCTTGATGGCGACTTCTCGTTCCAAACTGATCTGTCGCGCGCGATAGACGATGCCCATCCCTCCGCGACCGATCTCCTCGAGCAGTTCAAAGTCTCCCATGCGAAAGGGGAGCGGCATCTGCCAAGCGCCCGAATCCCCGTCCACGGGTGAGGAGCTTAGCTGGCTTGATCCCCCGACGGCTTCCGTCACCACCATGGTCCCCCAAAGGGACTTCAGCTCATCGGCGAATTCCGGATAAAGCCCGCACTCGGCGAGAATATCGATCGACTCACCGCGTTGCATCCGATCGGCCAAGTCCGACACCAACTGAGCCAATCGCGGATCGATCGCGTCATCGCCTGGATCCTCCGGCGCATCGACATGTTCAGAAAGGAATTGTTTGGAGAAGACCATTATTCCCTTAGGTAGTCATGGAATCGAGGGAGGGAGTCGATGACTTCTCGCAAACGTTTCAAGGCGCGCAAATATCGCATGCTAGCTGCCGGTTCCGTCAGTCCCAACGACTGTGCGATTTCCTGGTTATTGAGTTGTTCGTAGTGTCGCATCAAGATGATCTCACGATCTTGATCGCGAAGCAGGTGGACAGCCGCTTCGATTTGCGCCGCTAGTTCTTTTTGGGTTGCGGCAGCAGCCGGTGTGAGCGCACCGTCTCGGAATTGGTTCGCCAGTTCGATGGTGGACTGGTCCGGAGGGCCTTTCCCCGGTTGCGGTTGCTCCCGGTCGATACTTCGCTTCGCGGATAGGCGATGCCGTCGGTGAGCATCGATGATACGGTCCTTGGCGATCTGTCGGATCCAAAGGTGGAAAGGAATGACGGGATTGGACATGTAGTCCTTCAACCTTCGGTTCGCTTCCACGAGGACATCTTGGATCACATCGCTGACGTCCATTCTTTGGTTGAGCCGCTGGTCAAGCCGGAGTTGGATCATCCGTCGGAGCGAATCGCGGTGGCGGTCCATGAGCGCATCGACCGCTTCCGGCTCGCCTTGCCTCGCGTTTTGAAGAAGTTCAGCGGTTACATCGCCATCCGGCCAAATCGACTTCGTCATCCGATTAGCCACGCTCACAATCATTGAAAGAGGATTTTGATCGAGTTCGTCTCTATTCTAGAGACATGTCGAGATGTGAAGTGGATCGCGCCGGGATTCCCCCAAAACTTGTGTCCCGTGACGTTCACGAAGAATCGACCGGGCAGGCTCCTCTGGTGCTGAGCCCGACAGGTGCCCTCATGGTCAGGAGCCAACACGGTCGAGGGCGAGCATTGTGGAGAGTATCCGGAATGCTACCATAAGCGAGTTCGATCCGACCTTTCTTTCCACGATCCAGAGATCCTTGGCGACCGATATGGAATCTTCTCCCTCATCTGAACTGTACGAGCGCAAGAACGCCATTCGCAAGGCGGCGCATGAGAATCGTCGAAACCAGCCCGATAAAGACAGCGTATCCGATACAATCGTCAAGCGATTCATGAGTTTGCCGGAATACGAAGCCGCC
Source organism: Pirellula sp. SH-Sr6A (assembly GCF_001610875.1). NCBI lineage: Bacteria > Pseudomonadati > Planctomycetota > Planctomycetia > Pirellulales > Pirellulaceae > Pirellula > Pirellula sp. SH-Sr6A. Next base: position 4,435,528 of record NZ_CP011272.1, read on the forward strand.
CGGACCGTGATGTTTTACGTCGATGTCCGGGATGAAGTCCGGACGAGGCAAGCACTGCCTGACGCGTTGGCGAGCGGAAAGCGAATCGTGGTCCCTTACTGCGTCGACGGGGAACTGGAACTCTTCTGGTTGGAGAACATGGAAGAGTTGGAATTGGGGATGTACCGGATTTTGGAGCCCAAGGAATCGCTGCGACAGGTAGCGTCCAAGAAGCTTGGCCCCGAGGACTTGGACCTCATCATGGTCCCTGGCGTTGCGTTTGACCAAAGTGGAGGAAGGACCGGGCATGGGAAGGGGTACTACGATAAGCTGTTGCAGCACGCCAAACCGGAAACACCGCTCGTCGCACTCGCTTTCGAGTGCCAAATGTTCGAAGAAATCCCGGCGGAAAGCCACGATATCTATATGGACAAAGTCGTGACCGAAGACGCCGTTTATCAAGGAAAAGGAAGGAAATAATCATGGTACGCACAGCGAGCACCATGCTCCCACTCGGAACCCAAGCCCCTTCGTTTTCGCTTGTCGGAACCGACGGGAGGAAGATTTCGCTCGATCACTTTTCGAGCGACAAGGCGTTGGTGGTTGTCTTCCTATGCAATCACTGCCCGTACGTGAAGCACATTGCTCCAGAATTGGCAAAGCTCTCGGCAGAGTATATGGCCAATGGGGTCGGATTCGTCGGAATCAACTCCAACGACACCGAAAAGTACCCCGAGGATTCGCTGGAAAAGATGGTCGAGGAAGCTCGTTCGCGCGGCTACGCATTTCCTTACTTGCTGGATGCCGATCAGTCGGTCGCCCAGGCCTATCAAGCGGCTTGCACGCCCGACATTTTTGTCTTCGACGCTGACCGGCGCCTGGTGTATCGCGGCCAGATCGACGACTCCCGTCCAAAGAACGACAAACCCTTGAATGGAGCGGATCTGCGAGCGGCGCTCGATGCGATCTTGAACGGCCATCCGATCCCAGAGCCTCAAAAACCCAGTATCGGATGCAATATCAAGTGGAAGGAAGGGAACGAGCCCGACTACTTCAATCCGGTTGGGGTTTCCTGATCCATGAATCCGTACGAGGACATTCGGATCGGTTTGGGGACCGACTCCCACCGCATTGAAGCGGGGGGGCCGATGATTTTGGGGGGAATTTCCATCGATTATCCGGCCCACTTTGTGGGGCATTCCGATGCCGACGTTCTCTTGCATGCCATCACCGACGCGATTCTCAGCGCAGCGGGCCTTCCGGACATCGGCGAGTTGTTTCCGAACGACCGGGAGGAAAATCGGGGGCGAGATTCTGGGGAAATGCTGTCGTTAGCCGTGGAGTCCTTTCGGCGAACGGGATGGCGATTATCCCAGATCGACTGCGTCGTGGAGCTGGAAAAGCCCAAGATTTCGCCTTGGAAGGATTCGATACAACGACGAATTTCCGAGATTTTGCAGATTCCGTCCGAGAGGGTTCGTGTGAAGGGGAAAACCGGGGAAGGGGTCGGCGAGGTCGGGACGGGAAAGTTAGGGAAAGCGATCTGCATCGCGTTGGCCTGCCGTAACTTAGCCCTTGACGATAATTAGGCTGGAAAATTATCTTATGCGATCTTGCACGGACGCCGCGGAACATGCGGACGTTCAGGCGCAGAGAGTCTGATGCCGGCATAGCTTCAATTGGCAGAGCACCGCATTCGTAATGCGGGGGTTGTGGGTTCGACTCCCACTGCCGGCTTTTGATAGTGGGAACCCGTTGCGGTTCCTTCTTTAGATGGTGGGAACCCATTGCGGTTCCCTTTGGTTTTTCGGCGTTTTGACACGTCTTGGATGGTCGTTTGTGCCATCGAGGGCGTGGCAATAACCACAAGGAAACAAGGGACTTATGGTTCAAGCGGTAACTGTCGATATTCGGGAAGTCGTCCTTTCGAACCAGACTTTTGGACCTCAGGATATCGACAAGCTTCAACGAGCAATCGAAGAGGACTTCACCCAGGCTGCTTTGCTGCGCGATGCGGTCCAAGAGCTTCAACAAAGTCCAAATCCCTCTCCGGCGAGCATGACACGTCTGGGAGTTTGCCAATACTTGATCGGTAAATTCCGGGATGCCGAAGCGAGTCTCAAGCAGGGGGACGGCGGAGCACTAGCCCAGTATTATTTGGGCAAAGTCTGTTTCCAGCTCGACGAATACGATCGAGCGCTCCAGTATTACGAAGCGGCAGAAAAAGCGGGTTACACTCCCGAATGGTGCCAGCTTTCCAGAGCCGAAGTATTGCGGTACGTCGGACGCAAGGAAGAGGCGCTGCAGCTTCTCGACAACATCTTTGGCCCTGTGGAACAACACGCTGAGTATCCCTACCAACGAGCAGCGACCTTGGCCGCTATTGGCGGGAACTTGCCCGAAGTGCTGGCCCTTTACCAGCGGGCATTGCAAGTCAATCCTCGCCACCCGGGCGCACTGTTCGGCTTGGCGGTCGAGAGCGATCGTATGGGCCATGACAGCTTGGCCTTCGATTACTACCAGCGCGGCGCGAGCGTGATTCCTGCTCACATCGGAACGCTGATCAATCTCGGATTGATGTACGAGGACCGAAACGATTTCGTGCGAGCGCAGGCATGCTATCGCCGCGTTTTGGAAACCGCACCAGAACATCCTCAGGCCAGGTTGTATTTGAAGGATGCGGCTGCGGGCGGGAACGTTCTTTACGACGAAGACTCCCAGAAGAAGAACGAGCGATTGGCTCAGCTTCTCAATGTACCGGTTACCGATTTCGAGCTTTCGGTTCGATCCCGCAATTGCCTTCAAAAGATGGGCATTCGGACGCTTGGCGATCTGACACGCGTATCCGAGCAAGCGTTGCTTTCGAGCAAGAATTTCGGCGAGACCTCGTTGATCGAGATTCGCGAAATGCTTACCGCACGCGGATTGCAACTGGGTCAATTCGCTCATGAGAAGAAGGAAGCGGACCCACCGCTCGATCTCACCGGGATGACTCCCGATCAACAGATGCTCTTGGATCGTCCGATCTCCGAGCTCAATTTGTCAGTTCGTGCTCGCAAGTGCATGGTCCGATTGCAGCTCAACACCATCGGGGAGTTGATTCGCAAGACGGGTGACGACTTGCTCGAGTGCAAGAACTTCGGCGTGACGAGCTTGACGGAAGTTCGCGAGAAGCTGACCGCGATGAACCTAAAGCTCCGCGGGGACTGATCCGGGGAAGACGGCTCGGAGAGCGGTTTGGACATACGACGCCGGTCGGAGACCGGCTGCTGGGGATGGTTAGGACAGGGAGAGTTAGGCGGCAGGGAGGGTTACGCGGCCCTGACGTCTTCGGCGATTCGGTGAGCAAGGCCTAGGAGGTCGTCCTCGGACTCGAGCGGGAGCTTGGTCAAGTTAGGCATGGACCGGAACCAAATCTCTTGTCGGCGGACAAATTGCCTGGTGTGAGCTTTCACACGATCAACCATCATGGCTTCATCGATCGTTCCGTTGAGGAATTCGATTGGTTCTTTGTAGCCTACGGCTTGGGAGGCGGTTCTACCGAGTTGCCCATGTCGTTCGACCAGCGACCGGACTTCGTCCAGCAGGCCTTGGGAGAACATCTCCTCAACGCGTTGATTCACTCGCTGATGCATCACGCTTCGGTCCCAAGCCAGCACATAGGCGCGACAGCTATTGGGCATTTGGATTCGTTCGAATTGCGACTGCCAGTGACTGAGAGGCACGCCGGTAGCCCGCACGACTTCGAGCGCGCGAGTCATCCGCCTCAGGTCATTGGGGAGAATTTTGTGGGCCGAAAGGGGGTCGGCCTGTTCGAGTCGAGCGCGGAGAGCGTCAAGCCCATGGATAGCGACATCCTCTTCGACTTGGCGGCGAAAATCCCAGTCTGCTTGGGGGCCGAGGAACATGCCACAAAACAATGACTTCAGGTAGAGGGGAGTCCCTCCGACCAGCAGGACACGCCTACCGCGAGATCGAATTTCCTTTGCTTTTTCGTGAGCATCGATGACAAATTGCGAGACGCTGTAATCGTCCGTTGGGTCGACGAGATCGATCAGATGGTGGGGAACTTCTTTTCGGGCATCCGCGGTCGGTTTCGCGGTACCGATATCCATTTCGCGGTAGACGGCCATCGAGTCGACCGAGAGGATTTCTGCATTGGTCAAGCGAGCGACTTCGATTGCCAATCGGCTCTTTCCCGAAGCGGTGGGGCCGGTCAGGTAGATGGCATCTTCCAGGGGGGGCCGCAACCAGTCGCTCAATCGTGATTCCGCAATTCCTGGCATCATTTTCCTGCTTGCAATCGACAAAAAGACCGAGGGAATTTAGGATTGATCCGGCTCTTGGGGGCGATTGTTCGAGACCCGAATCCCATGGTAGTTTATTTCCAGGGGAAGAGCATCCCGTTTGCGCGGCCAAATTCCCTCCAACGTTTCTTTTCAACGCATGGCTGATGACATCCTCGACCGTTTGATGCAGCAATTGCATCAGCGCGTCCATGATCTACCCGAAGGATCGTACACCACCAAACTGGTTCGAGGAGGAATTCCCAAAATAGCCGAGAAAATCCTCGAGGAGTCCCATGAGGTCATCGAGGCAGCCGGCGAACCTGGCGACGACGGGAAAGCTCATACGGTTCGCGAGGCGGCCGATGTGATCTATCACTTGTGGGTCCTCCTTGCGACCCGAGGGATTGATGTCGATTCCATACGCAATGAGTTGTTGCGTCGCGAGGGAACATCGGGTTTGGAAGAGAAAAGACGCCGTTCGGAGAGCCAATCATGAGTTTTGCGACCAACAATCTTCGCATTGGCGTCCCCAGCAAGGGGCGTTTGAGCGAGCTCGCAACCGAGTTGTTGCTTCAGGCGGGATTGAATTTTCGCCGCCAAGATCGCTCCCTTTTCGCCCGCGTTCATTCCTTGCCCGTCGACATTACATTCCTTCGGACGGACGACATTCCAACGCTGTGCGCCGAGGGTGCGATCGATTTAGGGATCACAGGGAGCGATTTGGTTGAAGAGGCGGGAGCGGATTTGAACGTGCGCATGGCGCTCGGAGTCGGGCGATGCCGACTGTCGGTTTGCGTACCCATTCAATCGGATATTCACACGCCGTCGGACATGAAGGGAAAGCGTATCGCGACCAGCTTCCCGAACACCACCGCTCGTTTTTTGGAACAACACGATGCACCCGTACATTTGGTAAAGCTGAATGGCTCGGTGGAAATCATGATTTCATTGGGCGTCGCCGATGCCGTGGTCGACTTGGTCGAAACAGGAAGCACCTTAGCGGCGAACAACCTTCGCATCCTAACCGACATTGGGAACTACGAAACGGTTTTGGTGCAAAGTCCCGCTTGCCGTGACCTAGCAACAGCGGACCGGATTGTACGACGTCTGGAGGGGGTTGTGATTGCCCGCGACTACTCGTTGTTGGAGTACAACGTTCCCACCGAGAAGTTGAGCGACGCGGAAAAGGTAACTCCGGGCTTCACATCGCCAACTGTCACGGCGCTCGAGGATCGGGGTTGGTTTGCGGTCCGGGCGATGGTGAAGAGCAAAGAGGTAATCGGGATCATGGAGAAGCTGGAGGCGTTGGGCGCCAAGGCGATTTTAGAGACCGCGATCAACAACTGCCGCCTGTAATCCAATCATCCTCTTCGGCGCGGTTTGGTGTTCACGGCGACGGGGTTCTTGCCAGAGGAGTTTGTCTCCTCGGCTGTTTCTGTTTCCCGCTGGACGTATCGCTCCATGGCTTGGAGCGTTTCTTCGCTGACATGGTGCTCCATCCCCTCCGCGTCGAGAACAGCCGTTTCTTCGCGAACCCCGAGTGTTTTCAGGAACCGGAGCACGATCTCATGGCGGCGGCGGGATTCGATTGCCATCCTCCGTCCCGAGGCGGTCAAGGAGATCGGTCCATAGGGTTCGCTTTGGACAAAGCCATCCCGTTTTAAGCGCGCGACAGTACGGTTGGCGGTGACATGGCTCACCGCGAAGCGACGCGCGATTTCGACGAGGCGGCATTCCCCTTTTTCGGCGATCAGATCATCGATCGCCTCCACATAGTCCTGCGCGGTTTCGATTGCGTGATCTTTGCGCACGCTTTCATGCTGATTCTTGGTAGGGGACGATCGCGTCGAAGGTTTTCGCATGAAGAAGTTGGACGTCGAGGGATGGCCCGGGCCGCGAGAGGAAGTGAAATTTCACCGACCCACTCATTTTACTTCAATCCCGGCATTCGACCACCTCGGCTGATAGAGAAGTGCCATCCAACAGACGCTTGCAATATTTTTAGCCAAGGCTACATTATTTGTAGCAGTGGCTACACTTGGGGGGTTTCAGGCGAACGAGGAGTTTCGAGGAAATGGAACGAACGAATCGCGATCGGGCTCGGCGAGGCTCGCGACGGCGGGGTTTTACGTTGGTCGAGTTGCTGGTTGTGATTGCCATCATCGGAATATTGGTCTCGCTTTTGTTGCCAGCGGTGCAAGCGGCGAGGGAAGCGGCGAGGCGTATGGGATGTCAGAACAATCTCAAGCAGCAGTCGTTGGCCTTGCTCAATTACGAGAGTGCGTTTCGAGTGTTTCCACCTTCTTACATTGCCAATACGCGGCATCCGCAGCGAGATCCGATCACGCTGGATGGTCCGAATGGATTTGGGTGGGGGGCATTGGTTCTGCCTCAATTGGAGGGAGGGGCGTTGCATGGCAGTTTGAACTTCTCCGCCGCATGCTGGGATCCGATACAGGGGGCATTGGTTCGCACAAAGCTTCCTGTGTTTCTTTGTCCGTCGGCATCGGGTAGCGACATGCCGGTGAATGTACGGAACCAGTCAGGAGATCTGCTGGCGGTATTTGGTAGGAGCACCTACGTCGCCAATGCAGGACAGGAAGAGCCTTGGGGAAGAACAGCCGAGGATTACCGCGGAATCGCGGATGGTCCGATGTATCGCAATGCTCGGACTCGCGTTGCCGATGTGACCGACGGGTTGAGCACCACGATCTTTTTGGGGGAGCACGACTCGCTATTGAGCGACAAAACTTGGGTGGGGGTAGTGCCCGGTGCCAAGGTTTGTGGGAATACACCTAATCGATTTCCTTTGGCGCATTGCGACATGGCGGCGACGCTTGTCAATGTCCACTCGGGGCCATCCTCGGCGGAGATCGATCCGGAGCTGGGGTTTGCACCCATCCATCCTCCGAACAGCCCCCTTTCCCATGTCTGTCAAATGTTTAGCGGACACCCGGGAGGTGCCAACGTCGCCATGGGGGATGGCAGCGTGCACTTCATCAGCTCATCGATCCATCAACCGACTTGGGCGGCGATGTCGAGTTGCGCCAAGGGAGAAGTCGTCGGAGATTTTGCACCATGAACTCAAACGGATCTTCTCGGCCAGCGATCATTGCGATCGCTCTCGTCTGTTTCGTTGGCTTGGCGATTTGGGGGGTGCGTTGGTATCTGCGTCCACCGGTCGTCTCAGAGGGGCAGCTTAGGTACATCCAGTTGCTACGGACGGCCGTGTCGGCTCAGAATACGGAGCATATCGCTGGGGTGGAGCGAGTGCTGAAAAAGAAAGTGGAGAGCTCGGAGCTGACCGAGCGAGAGTGGCGGCACTTTCAATGGATCATCCAAACAGCCCAGAGTGGTGAGTGGGAAAGAGCAGCCAAAGCGTGCGAGGGGTTTGAGCAAGCCCAGCAGTACCGTTGAGGATTGTCGATTTCGGGGAACGGATTCCCGGAAGGTCAAGGCTTTTGCTCTTTGGCATGGCGCAAAGCTCTTTTGCGGCGTTTGGCTTGGATAGGTTGCCAGAACATCCATAATCCGCTTCCCCACATGGCCAGCAGCGCGATTGCGGCGGGGAGGAATATTCCATACTTCACCCAATCCCCACCGAAGAAGGAGCCGTCGTGCATGGCTTCGATCCAGTCCGATCGTCGAATCGCGGCCTGCAGGACTTGCGCCGATTCCGAGTCGACCTGGACTTCCCAGTCACCGGCCAGCGTCCATTTCGCTATCCCCTTGGAGGGTCGGACATCGATTCGTTTGACATCTTTCCAGGAGAGAGATTCGAAACCGGGCTGCATTCGGATTGAGTTAAGCATCGCCTCGAAACTGGCGGTGGGAGCGGCTGCGGTCCCTTTCTGTTCTGGCGGTTGGACCCAGGGTATTTCTTTCTTGAGTTGAAGGAGGATACCGGTTGCGAGGACGATGAGCATGGGGATCGCGACCGCGAGGGTTCCCCAGTAGTGGACGCGTCGGTTGAGGATATGAAGTCGCATGCGGAATGGGTTGAGGGAGTGGGGCTAAGAGACCGGAAGCGTTCTATTCTGGGAATCCTATTTCAAACACTTGTACGATGCGACCATTTGTCCATCGAAGATTCTGCGAAGGGATTTCCAAGATTTCGGTTCGAATAATGTCGAAACAGGGGAGCCTGACAAAAGCAACTTTCCCGTGCATCCCTTTCGCTCCTTCTGGGTAGTTTGTAAACTCTTGCGAAATTCGCGAAACCATGTTGGAAAAACGCGCGGATCGTTCGGATTTTACGATCCGGACCATCTAGGTTATCGGCTGTCCGTGAAGCCTTCGACGGCACCCCTGGAACGCGCAGTCCTGACATGCACTAGAGAAAAGATACCGTATGACCATGCAACGATTCTTGTTCCCAAGGTGGACCAACAAGCTTTTGGCTCTGCTCGGCGTGTTGATCGCGGGTGGCGGCGCTTATGCCGGCGTATTGTTCCTGGGGGCGACCAGCCCGGTCACGCTCAACACAGGTTATCGCCCCGAACAGCCCGTCCCATTCAGTCACGCCCTCCATGCGGGCGAACTGAAAATGGACTGCCGCTATTGCCACAGCTCCGTCGACAAGTCTGCCCACTCGACGATCCCTGCCACGCAGACTTGCATCAACTGCCACAGTCCGAAGACTTCGGCTGGTTCTCCCTCGCTTTCCGCCGTGCACTCGGAGAGCGCCAAGCTCAAACCAGTTCATGAGAGCTGGCGAACAGGGGAATCGGTCGACTGGGTCCGGATCCACCGTCTTCCAGACTTCGTCTACTTCAACCACTCCATTCACATCGCGCGAGGGGTTTCCTGTGTGACTTGCCACGGTCGTGTCGACCGGATGGAAGTGGTTTATCAGGCGAAAGACCAGTCGATGACTTGGTGCATCGATTGCCACCGCAATCCAGCGCCCCACATCCGACCGGTCGAAGAAGTGACCAACTTGGCTTGGAGCGCCGGCTCCGAGGAAGAGCAACTTGCTTTGGGCAAGAAGCTCATTGAAGAAAACAACATCAAACCTCAAACCAACTGTGCGGTGTGTCACCGATGAGCTTCACCGGTCTAGATCATCAGCAGCGTTATTTTCGTAGTCTCGACGAGCTTCAAAAGACTCCCGAGTTCGAACAATTTCTGACCCGCGAGTTCCCGCAGGCTGCTTCGGAGTTCCCCGAAGGAGTTTCGCGGCGTCGTTGGATTCAGATGATGGGGGCGTCGCTGGCCCTCGGCGGTTTGGCGGGATGCCGGTACAACCGGGAGGAGGTCGCCGCCTTTGTCATGCGTCCGGAGGGACGAGTCCCCGGATTGCCCGAGTTCTTTGCAACGAACTTCGAGTTCGCCGGCGAAGTAGTCAATGCGTTGATTACCAATCTCGAAGGGCGGCCGATCAAGGTGGACGGAAATCCCGACCACCCGACCTACGCCAATTCCCAGCCAAAGGATTTTGCTGAGAATGCGAAGCTGCGATCGGCTGGTACGAGCACCTTCGCCCAAGCTTCGATCTTGTCCCTCTACGATCAAGATCGCATCCCTGCTCCTTTGTTTCGTTCGAAGCCAGGCGTTGCTCCCGAGTCTTTTGACAAAGATGAAGCGAAAAATCGCGTCGCGGCTTGGGAATCGTTCGAGAAGTATGTGGCTCAAGAACGAGCGAAGCTTGAGGCGAACGGCGGTGAAGGGTTGGCGATTGTTTTCGAGCCCACCCAAAGCCCATCGATGCGTCGCACTTTGGCGGATGTAAAGGCGAAGTTGCCCAAGGCGACTTTTGTCAAATACGAGTCCATCTACTCGGGCAAGGTATCCAAGGCGTTGGACGCCGTCGGTGCTGGCAATGCGTCGCTGTCCTTTAATTTGGATACCGCCAAGATTATCGTGGCGCTCGACGCGGATATCTTGGGCGAGGATCCCAATGCGGTCCATTATTCGCGACAGTTCACCAACCACCGTTCTCCCGATGGGGAGTGGATGAACCGGCTCTACAGCATCGAGCCCCAATACTCGGTGACCGGCACAGCATCCGACTTCCGACTTGCTCTGCAATCATCCCAAATTCCCGTGTTCCTCCGTAAAATCGAGGAGGCCATCGACAAGGGTACGATTGTTGAAGACAAGGATGAGGAAAAGACCTTCAACCGTTTGACCGACGACGAAAAGGTGCAACGCGTTGTTGAATCGATCGCTTCCGATTTGCTCAGCCATAAGGGTGAAGCGGTCCTATGCGTCGGTTCGCACTTGGACCTGAACGTTCAGCTCGCGGCGATCCGCATCAATGCGAAGCTTGGAAACATCGGCAAGACAATTTTGCTAACGGAAGTCGCCGATGAGATGGCTTCCGTTGAGACGATCAAATTGGATGATTTCGTCAATCGGGCCGACCAGTTCCAATCCCTTTGGATCGTTGCATTCAACCCGGTCTACACGGTCTCGGGCGATGTCGCGTTGGCCGATGCGATCAAGAAGATTGGCAACACGGTTTATTGGGCCAATCACGACGACGAAACCGCGGATCTTTCCACGTGGTCGATTCCCGCCACCCACCCCCTAGAGGCTTGGGGGGACGTTCGTTCGCACGACGGTACCTATGGCGTGGGGCAGCCGATGATCTCCCCATTGTTGGAAGGTAAGTCTGCCATCGAATTGCTCGCCATCTTGGCGAATTTACCGGAAACAGCCGGTGAGAAGATTGTGATGGAAACGGCCAAGCAGATTGCTGGCGGTTCCCTTTCCGAGCGGCAGTGGAAAGAGGTGCTCCACAGCGGATTCCTTCCAGGAAGCCAAGCCAAGTCCTTTGAAGGGGAGCTGAAAACCGACGCGAAGGCATTGTCGGCCGGGGAAGTTTCCACGACCGCTTACGAGTTGCCCGATGGCGTCGTTCAACTGGCGTTGAACAAGGACAAACTCGAGGTGGTAGTTCGCTCGAGTGAGTGTGTATACGACGGGCGATTGGCCAACAATGGTTGGCTGCAAGAGCTTCCTCAGTCGATTTCCAAGTTGACTTGGGACAACGCTGCATTTTGCTCGATTGGAACCGCTCGGAAGCTCGGGTTGAAGCATGGCGAGTTGGCCATCTTCACCGCAGGCGACTCCAAAGTTACGCTTCCCATCTTCTTGATCCCTGGCCATGCCGAAGGATCGTTTACATTCAATACGGGGTACGGGCGTACCAAGAACAAAGCCGGGGTGATTGGCAGCGCGGTCGGCACGAATTTGGCTTCATTCCGACGCTGGAATCAAGCGGCTGTGTACACCGGCGTGCAAGTCAAGAACACGACCAAACCTTACCCTCTCGCGACGACGCAGGACCACTTCGCCCTCGAAGACGAAGGTGGAATGCGAGAGAACGCCAAACGTTCTCCCCAGTTGGTTCGAGAAGGAACGCTGGACGAGTACAAAAAAAACGTTGGCTTCACTGGCGAGATTGTCGAGCACCACTTCGAGAACGAGTCCCTTTGGAAGGAACCCAAGGTCGACGAGAATTACAAGTGGGGGATGGCGATCGATCTCAACAAGTGCATCGGCTGCAACGCCTGCGTTGTGGCATGCCAGTCCGAGAACAACATTCCGATCGTCGGCAAGGAGCAAGTGATCCGCAGCCGGGAGATGCACTGGCTCCGAATCGACCGGTACTTCCAGTGCGATTTCGACCGCACCTACGAGGAAGGTTCCTTCAAGGATCCGATCGACCCGACCATCGTGACCCAACCGATGGCTTGCGCGCACTGCGAGACAGCTCCTTGCGAGCAAGTTTGCCCGGTGGCCGCTACGGTCCACACGGAAGAGGGGATCAACGCCATGGCCTACAACCGCTGTATCGGAACCCGGTATTGCGGTAACAACTGCCCTTACAAAGTGCGTCGATTCAACTACTTCAACTACAACACCGAATACGGATACTTCTACGGCTGGCAGGACAAACGCGAGCAGGCATCTGCGAAGTTGCAATCGCTGGTTCTCAACCCAGAAGTAACGGTGCGTGGTCGAGGCGTGATGGAAAAGTGCACGTACTGCATTCAACGCGTCCAGAATGCCAAGATCACAGCGAAGACCAAGGGGGATGGACGGATCCACGACGGGGACGTCATCACGGCTTGCCAAGCAGCTTGCTCGACCCAAGCGATTGTCTTTGGCGATTTGCATGACAAATCGAGTCGGGTTTACAAGATGCATCAAGACGAACGGTCTTATGCAGTTCTCGAAGAGATCAACATCAAGCCGCGAACGTTGTATCTGTCCCGCATTCGCAACGTTCCCAAGCGTCTAGCCACCTCAATCCAAATCAATCCGAACCGTCCAGGCCATGGCCACGGACATTCGAATGACCACTCACAAGAATCCGGTGACCATGGCGACCATAGCTAGTACTTCGTACAACCCTCGCGAGATTGACAACACCGTTGATATTCCAGGGCGACGATCTCCGCTGATCACGGGGAATCAGACCTACAGCTCGGTTACCGAAATGGTCTGCCGCGTTGCGGAGCAACCGCAGCCGATGCTGTGGTATGTGCTGTTCGGATTCTCGTCGGTCACGGCGGTGATGTTCTTGTCCTTGATCGGGTACTTGATCTTCACAGGGGTCGGTATCTGGGGTAACCAGAACCCAGTCTTCTGGGCTTGGCCGATCGTGAACTTCGTGTTCTGGGTCGGTATCGGCCACGCAGGAACGCTTATTTCGGCGATTCTATTCTTGTTCCGTCAAAACTGGCGTACGAGCATCAACCGCGCTGCGGAAGCGATGACGATTTTCGCGGTCGTTTGTGCAGCGATTTATCCAGGTATCCACGTCGGTCGAGCGTGGTTGGCATTCTGGTTGTTGCCTTATCCCAGTTTGAACCTTTGGATGTGGCCGCAGTTCCGCAGCCCGCTTTTGTGGGACGTTTTCGCGGTAGGTACGTACGCTTCGACGTCGCTGGTTTTCTGGTACATGGGGATGATTCCCGACTTGGCGACTTACCGAGATCGGGCGAAGAGTCCTTTCAAGCGATTCATTTACGGTTTGTTTTGTTTGGGTTGGACCGGATCCTCGCGTCATTGGCTCCGTTACGAAAAGGCCTATACGTTGTTGGCAGCGTTGGCGACTCCGCTGGTTCTCTCGGTTCACACGGTCGTTAGTTTCGACTTCGCGGTTTCGCAGGTCGCTGGTTGGCACACGACGATTTTCCCACCTTACTTCGTCGCCGGGGCAATTTTCTCGGGATTTGCGATGGTGGTAACGCTGTTGGTACCGGTCCGAAAGATATACAAGCTTGAGAACCTGATCACGCTTCGGCACCTCGACAACATGAACAAGATCATCCTGGCAACCGGGTCGCTGGTCGGTTTGGCGTACGGCACGGAATTCTTTATCGCTTGGTACAGTCAGAACCAGTACGAGGGCTTCGCGTTCCTCAACCGAGCTTTCGGGCCTTATTGGTGGGCATATTGGACGATGGTTTCCTGCAATGTTATTTCGCCCCAGCTGTTTTGGTTTAAGAAAATACGCACGACTCCTTTGTTGATGGTGATCGTTTCGATCTTCGTGAACATTGGAATGTGGTTCGAGCGATTTGTGATCACGATTACGTCGCTCAGCCGGGACTTTCTGCCCAGTTCGTGGGGTTACTTCAAACCCACGATTTTCGACGGGTTGATGTTCTTCGGAAGCTTTGGGGTCTTCATGTCCCTGTTCCTGTTGTTCTGCCGTTATTTGCCGACGATTGCGATGTCAGAAGTGAAGGGTGTGATGTCCTCCACCGAGCATTCCGAGCATGCCCAAGCCGCATTGCTGGGACATGGTCATGGCAACGGCCACGGCGGTCACCACCACTAGTCGTTCCGAATGAACGCGAGGGGCGTGTCTTCGACAAACCCCACCTTACCAATCCATTTATTAACCGATACCTAACGATCAAACTATGAGTGATCACAAGCCAAAGACAACGAATGGGAACCGACCCCCACGAGCGTTTGGCTGGATGGCGGAGTTCTCCGACGAGTACAAGTTGCTCGAGGCGGCTCGCAAGGTTCGCGATTCCGGATACACCGACACGGACGCATTCACGCCGTTTCCGGTGCACGGGATCGACGAAGCGCTCGGGATCAAGCCGACCAAGCTGCCATTCATTGTATTGTGCTGCGGATTGACCGGCCTAGGTCTGGCACTGCTGATGCAGTGGTGGACGAACGGGGTCGATTACATGTACATCATCTCGGGCAAGCCATTTGGGATCACTCCGGCGTCGATTCCTGTCGCGTTTGAAATGACTATCCTGTTCTCGGCGTTCTCCACCTTTCTTGGGATGATCGCCCTGAATGGATTGCCTCGATTCAGCAATCCGGTATTCACCAACCCCCGGTTCGACCGGGCGACGAATGATAAGTTCTTTTTGTATGTGAGTGCCAAGGACAAGTACTACAACCGCGAGTCGGTTCGCGAACTCCTCGCTGGAGCCTCCCCCGATCATTTGGAAGAGGTCATCGAAGACGCCTCCCCTGCAGCGATGCCCAAGGCTGTATGGCTCGGTGCTTTGTTGCTGGTTTTGACTGGTTTGATTCCAGCGATGATCGTCCTCAACATGCGAGCTGGATACAGCACCAAGCCGCGGTTCCATGTCTTCTTTGACATGGACTTCCAACCCAAGAAGAAGGCACAGCAGACTACCACTATTTTCGCTGACGGTCGAACCATGCGTCCACAGGTGGCCGGAACGATCGCTCGCGGCCAATTGGAAGAAGCCGATTCGTTCTATCTTGGATATGATCCCGAGAAGCTAGCAGCTACGACCGCATCTGCGGGTGCTGCCCGGCTCGTTTCTCTCCAAGACGGCGAAAAACCGGCCGCCGGAACAGCGTCCGATAGTGCACCGGCATCAGCACCCGCCAATGCTCCAAGCGGAGCCGCCCAAGCAGCTCCGGCTGCAGCGACAGGCGCTCTCGCGTTGCCATGGTTAGAGGAGCTCCCGATCGAAGCGAACGATGCGAACATGAAACTGGGAGAGACCAAATTCCGCACCTATTGTGCAGCTTGCCACGGCTACACGGGTTACGGCGATGGCTTGGTCCACAAGCGTGCAGACGCTTTGGCTCAAGGGTACTGGCTCCCACCAACCTCCATGCACATCGATCGTGTTCGGGCACAACCGGTCGGCCAGATTTTCCACACGATCACGAAGGGTCAAGGGAAGATGCCTGGGTACGCGGCATCCTTGACTCCAAAGGAACGTTGGGCGGTCGCCTTGTATGTGAAGGCTTTGCAGAAATCACGTAACGCGAGCATCGACGATATTCCAGTGGACAAGCGATCGGAGCTTCAGTCCGTGGCTCCGGCAGTTAGCGCCGAACCTGCAGCTCCTGCTGCTGCGAATCCTGCTGACCCGGCAAAGTAGTTGCCTTCCCCGATTGCTGGTACTTGACGCACCTAACCGAATTCGTTTCGAAGACCATAAACATGAGTTTGAAATACGACCAAGAAACCGTACAGATTCCAGAGACCTGGAAGGCGAAGGCGCCGCTCCTGATTTCCGCTGCTTTGATCTGCTTGGTAGTGGGAGCTGGACTTTGCTTCGTGGGTGGCAAGTCGGCGAACGTGCCGGGGGTTTCGGCGACGAAGTACGTGATGCATTCGTACCTGTCGAACTTCATGTTCTTGTTCTCCTTTTCGCTCGGTGCTTTGTTTTTCATTTTGATCCAGTTCCTCACACGAGCGGGATGGAGTTCATCCATCCGGCGTGTGGCTGAGATCCTGATGGCGGTTCTTCCCTGGTCGGCCGTTTTGTTTGTTCCAGTCCTCCTGATGTTGTTCGCCAACGACATCAGCCTTTACGAATGGAATCAATCCGCGGAAGCGATTGAGAATTCCGTCATTCGTGCGAAGGTCGGATACCTGGAACGCGGGTTTTTCACGTTCCGAACGGTTCTCTACATTGGTCTCTTGAGCGGTATCGCTCTGTGGTACTTCAACAAGAGTCGCGCGCAGGATGAGACAGGCGATGTGGAGTTGTCGATCGATCGCCAAAAGTGGGCAGGCCCGATGGTCATGATCTTCTCGTTGACTGCGAGCTTCGCAGCCTTCGATTGGGTGATGAGCATTGACGCCGATTGGTATAGCACGATTTTCGGTGTGTACATCTTCTCCGCGAGCATGATGGCTTTTTTCGCCATGATGGTCGTGCTCTGCATGAATTTGCAGAATGCTGGGAAGCTAAAGAACCTGGTAACGACCGAGCATTACCACGACATGGGCAAATTCATGTTTGGATTCGTGATGTTTTGGTCCTATATCGCCTTCTCCCAATTGCTTCTGTACTGGTACGGTAACATCCCTGAAGAGACTTACTGGTATAAGGTTCGGTTGATGGGGGGATGGGAGTACTTCTCGTATGGACTCATTTTCGTCCACTTCATCATCCCATTCCTTGGATTGATGAGCCACCACGTTCGTCGCCATCGAACCGGTCTGTACTTCTGGGCTTGCTGGCTGATCGTCGTCCACTGGATGGATATGACCTATTTGGTGATGCCAAACGTACCCGGTGGGCTCCCGGTATTGCCGCTGGTGGGCCACTTTGTAGGGGGCGTTGGAATGCTCCTGATGCTTTCCGCATTTTTCATCATCCGGTCATCGGGCGTACCCTTGGTTGCCATGCGTGACCCTCGTTTGCCCGAAGCTCTCACCTACACCAATCCGCTCCTTTAATTCAACGATAAGAACATGGCACGTTACGACGACCTGAACACCAACATGATCGCTTACGCAACGGTCCTGAGCATCGTCGTGTTGGTGATTGTTTTGCAAGGTACGCAAGCACTTACCTACAGCATGGTGAATTACGAGGACGCCCGCAAGGAAAACCGAAGCTCGGACACGCCTGGGCAGCTAAAGAGTGAACAAATTGCGACCCTGAACGGTTACAAGAAGGGTCAAGTCCTCGACGAAGCTTCGGCGACACCGGGGGCGGTGAAGGACGTGTTGATGATTCCCATTGACGAAGCGAAGAAATTGGTCATCCAGGAGTATTCCAAGAAGTAGGACGGGTCCAAAACCTTGATAGTCAGCCTCTCAAACACTCTCCGAAGCCTAGCAGTTGCATCTTGGATGCTCGCTGTTTGCTGCGCGGGCGGTGCCTGTGCAGACTTCCGGGATGAGATTCCGAAGAACTTGATCGGCGTCGGAGTGGACGAGAAGTTGGATGGGGAGATACCTCTCGACTTGTCGTTCGCAGACCACCGTGGGGCGACGGTTACGTTCCGAAAACTGCTGGAAGATAAAAAGCCGATTCTGCTAACGTTGAATTACAGCAATTGTCCTGGACTTTGCATCGCCCAACTCAACGGGATGATTCAAGGGGTCAACGATGTTAGCGGGATCAAGCTGGGTGAGGACTTCAAGATGGTCTCCCTCAGTATCGATCCGAGTGAGTCCATCCAAAAAGCAGCCAGTACACGCGCCAGATACGTGGACGATTTAGAGAATCACCACTCGGCCGAGGGCTGGTTTTTTCTGACGGGCAGCGAGGCCAACATCGTACGGTTGGCCGACTCCGTTGGGTTCCGGTACACCTACGACGCCAAGAACAAGCAATTCAATCACTCTGCAGCTGCGATATTCATCTCTCCTCAGGGAAGGATCACGCGGTACCTTTACGAAGTCGGCTTCATTCGAGGGGAAACTCTCCGAATGGCGTTGATCGAGGCAGGGGAAGGAAAGATTGGAAGTAGTTTTGATCGTTTTGTGTTGTGGTGCAGTCACTACGATGCGAACGAGAACAGATATTCCGCCAGCGCTAGGATACTCCTGTCGGTGACAGCGGGGGGATTCGTGGTGGTTGGCTTGATCGGTTTAGTTCCTTTTTGGCTTTCGCGGCAAAGGAAGCAAGCTCAGTCCGCTGGGTCCCAGCCGCCGCCGTCCTCGGGCGTGCAAAGCGAGTGAACAATTCCGATTGGTACGCGGATAACACGGTGGAAATGGCGACGGGAGTGACAATTCGTCACGCGTCTGCTTTTTCCGAATTGAGTACACTTTAGAGATCCGGCGTCGCGAAGCGCCCGTTCCTTTTGACCCAAAGCGTAGTATGAACTTCACATTTTTAGCCGATGAAGCAGCCGGTTTTTGGTTTCCGCCAGCTGCATCGACTTTCGCCAAACAAGTAGATTTCTTGTACATGGCGATTCTTTGGATCAGTATTTTGTTCTTCGTGCCGATCGTGATTGCCATGTTGTATTTCATGGTGAAATTTCGTCAGCGGCCGGGCTACAAAGGGTCGCCAGAGGCTCTTCACAACACCCCTTTGGAAATCACTTGGACAGTGGTCCCGACGTTTATCGTCGTATGGATTTTCTGGGAAGGGATGATTGGGTTCTTGGATATGACCCGGATGCCCGATGACACCGTCGATGTCGCCGTAACGGCGGTGAAGTGGAATTGGTCTTTCAAATACAAGCAAAACGGGGCCGAAAGCACTGTGTTGTACTTGCCCGTGGGCAAGGACATCAAGTTGACGATGCAGTCGAAGGATGTCTTGCACAGCTTCTTCGTGCCAGCTTTCCGGGCCAAGCGGGACGTCGTGCCGGGGCGATACCAGTACATGTGGTTCCACCCGACCAAGGAAGGCATCTATGACTTGTTCTGCACCGAGTATTGCGGAGACAACCACTCGACCATGATCACAAAGGTCGAAGTAATGTCCGACGAGAAGTATGCGGCCAAGCTAGCGGAGCTGGTGAAGGAGCCTGAAGACATCGTCGAGCGCGGCAAGTGGCTTTACGAACGGAAGGCTTGCAAGGGGTGTCATTACGCGGGAACTGAGGGGGCCAAGGGGCCTGGACCAAGCTACAATGGCTCGTGGGGTAAACAAGTTCCCTTGGCCGATGGTCGCGAGGTCAAGTTTGACGAGAACTTCGTTCGCGAGTCGATCTTGAATCCAGCAGCGGCACACCGCAAAGGGTACGAAACCGCCTCCGCGATGCCCTCCTACAAAGGACAGTTGAAGGACGAGCAGATCGATGCGTTGATTGCGTTTATCCAATCGCTCGAAACAGTCGGGACACCAGCCAAGTAGGCTTGTCCCACCCTCCGAACACAACGAGTTGACAGACTATTAAGGATATAGATTCATGAGTGCCGTTACGACTCCGATAACAGCGCCGACGACTACGCACGACGGTGCGACCGAGCATCATTACCTCAATCATTCGTCCGGTTTCTTGAGCTGGGCGTTGACGCTGGACCACAAGCGAATTGGGATGATGTATCTGGCAGGGATCCTTTTCGCGTTTTTCTTGGGTGGGGTATTTGCGTTGGCGATCCGTATCCACTTGTGGACGCCCAACCAAGATCCTGAGGCAGCGTGGTTGACCAACGCGACCTACAATCGCGTGTTCACGTTGCACGGGGCGATCATGGTGTTTTTGTTCATCATCCCGAGTATTCCCGCAGCGCTGGGGAACTTCCTCCTGCCGATCATGTTGGGCACAAAGGACGTGGCGTTCCCCCGATTGAACCTGGGTAGTTTTTACCTTTGGATCACGGGATTGGTCTTCTTTGCTTACACGCTGTTTTCGACCCAGATCGATACCGGTTGGACGTTCTACACTCCGTATAGCATCGAGGCAAAAAGCGCGGTCGAAGCGGCGACGATCGGTGTTTTCATCCTTGGGTTCAGCTCGATTTTCACCGGATTGAACTTCATCGTGACCATCAACACGATGCGTCCACCCGGAATGTCTTGGTTCAAAATGCCTTTGTTCCTCTGGGCGTTGTATGCAACCTCGATCATTCAAGTCTTGGCAACTCCCGTTTTGGGAATCACGGTTCTGTTGCTCGCCTTGGAGCGAATGTTCGGCATTGGGATTTTCGACCCAGCTTTGAACGGTGACCCCGTCACGTTCCAACACTTCTTCTGGTTCTATTCGCACCCTGCGGTTTACATCATGATTCTCCCAGCGATGGGGATCATCAGCGAACTGATGAGTGTTCATAGCCACAAGGGTATCTTCGGCTACCGAATGATCGCTTACAGCTCGATCGCGATCGCCCTCTTCGGATTTTTGGTCTGGGGGCACCATATGTTCACGTCGGGAATGGCAGACGTCACCACGATCGTGTTTAGTGCTTTGACCTTTACGGTCTCGATCCCGTCGGCGATCAAGGTCTTTAATTGGCTTGGAACGATGTACCAAGGGACCGTGGCTCTCAACACCCCCATGATTTACGCTCTCGCGTTTATCTTCCTGTTCACGATCGGTGGATTGACGGGATTGTTCCTTGGAGCACTCTCCACCGACATGCACCTTCACGACACTTACTTCGTGGTCGCACACTTCCACTATGTGATGATGGGTGGTACTTTGGTGGCGTTCCTCGGTGGTCTATTCCACTGGTGGCCGAAAATGACAGGAAAGATGTTCAACGATGCGGCCGGCATTGTCTCCGGAGCGATTGTATTCGTCGGATTCAACCTTACCTTCTTGCCCCAGTTTGTTCTCGGAACCCGCGGGATGCCTCGCCGGTATGCTTCGTACGTTCCAGAGTTCCAGTCGTTGCACCAGCTCTCGACCGTTGGGGCTTGCATCCTGGGATTTGGTCTATTGGTAGCTGGGTTGGTGCTGTTGCACTCGCTGTTCTACGGAAAGAAAGCTCCGATGAACCCTTGGGGTGGAGCGACATTGGAATGGGAATGCACTTCGCCACCTCCTCACGACAACTTCAGTCACCCACCGGCTGTGGGCGATCCCTATGACTTTGCCAACGTGGAATACGATGGCAAGACGGGTGGATACTACAAGAAAAAGAAGTAGTTAACTCGTACGACGTTTCATTCGAAAATATCCTATAAGCGAAAACATGACAGAAGTAGCCACACACACGGATGGACATGATCATGGGCATCACGACCATCCCTCTTGGTTAGCCCACCACTTCGACGATGCTGAACAGCAGTTCGATTCTGGCAAGCTCGGGATGTGGCTCTTCCTGGTCACCGAAATTCTATTCTTTTCGGGAATGTTTTGCGCGTATCTTTTGTACCGCAACCGCAACCCGGAGGTTTTCGAATTCTGCAGCACGTTCTTGAACGAAAAGCTTGGGGCCATCAACACAGGCGTTCTTTTGTTCAGCTCGCTCACCATGGCTTGGGCTGTCCGTGCCGCCCAGTTGAAGCAACATAAGTTGCTCGTAGGCATGCTGGGAGCAACGCTCGGATGCGCTGCGATCTTCTTGGGCGTGAAATCGGTAGAGTACACCCACAAATGGAGCTTGGGTTTGCTGCCAGGTCGGATGTACGTCGCTCAAATGGAGCATGGTTACCATTCCGATTACGATTACTTGACCCCGATCTGCATTGTTCCTGCCATCCTTACGGCCTTGTTCGCCGTCTACTATGTCTATTCGCTGGTGATGGCCAACAAGTTCCATCAGCGCGTTGCTGGACCTTTAGTTGTGGCGGGATTGTGTTTCTTTGGCGGTATCAAGCTCGGACAGATCATTGAAGGGGGCGAGCATCACGGAGATTCTCACGCTGCCCACGCAGATGCGGACCATGCAGATCATTCGGACGGGGAACACGAGAATCACGACGCTGACCATGGCTCTGCGGCATCCGCAGTCGCAGCCGAAACAGCACCCGCTGCGGATGGGGCTGTAGCGTTAGTCTCGACGGGGAATAGCCCACTTCACGATGTCTTCGTGGACCCTAAGGAGTCAGCTATCCCCAACGCATCGGTAAACAACCAAGGGATGGCCGGTTTGTTCTTCAGTATCTACTACTGTATGACGGGCGTACACGCGGTTCACATCATCGGTGGGATGCTAGTGATTTCTTGGTTGATTGTGAAAGCAGCTCGCCAGGAGTTCCATTCGCAGTATTACGGGCCTGTTGACAATGTGGGTCTTTATTGGCACTTGGTCGACTTCATTTGGATCTATCTCTTCCCCTTGTTGTACTTGATCACCTAGTGGGGACTTTGATTCCATTCCCGTTCGGTAAAACAATCTAGTAAACGCAATCAATCACGAGACCTTCGATGGCAGATACCCATTCCCATTCTCATTCAGGCCATGGACATGCTGAGGGTGAGTTTTCGCACCCGATGCCGGTTTGGATGCTCTTGGCCGTGTTTTTTGCGTTGTTGGGTCTGACGTTTTTGACCGTATTCCAGGCGCAGTTTGACCTCGGCGATTTGGAAATCGTTTTCTCATTGATCATTGCAACCATCAAAGCAGGTTTGGTGATTGCGTTCTTCATGCACTTGGTTTGGGACAAGCCGCTTAACGCCATCGCGATTTTTAGCAGCTTGATTTTCGTTGCGTTATTTCTCGGGTTCACGCTCATGGATTCGCAACAATACCACGAGCGACTGATCATGGATCCAAAGAATGAGATCTTGGAGAACTCGACTCCCAAATCGACTTTGGTGAAGACTAGCGAGTAGGTGCGATGCCCTACTTCGTCTGCGGCCTCCGACCGTTACCTTCTATTTCTATCCGATTCCCAACCTCTTCCCGTTGCGTCGTAGCGCCTTGGCGAGAAACCCTCGGGTTAACAATAGCAGGCACCCATCTTTTGGGGGGTCGCGAGTCGGGAGGGGAGGAGGAAGTTTCTCGCAACGGCGCTAAGCTCGCAGCGAGGATTGACTGGAGTGTCTTCCCTTCGGCATGTCTGAACCACCTCGTTTCGTGGCGAGAGTCCGCGGATCCCGGCTTTCCCCTTCTACTTCTATTCGATTCCCAACCTCTTCCCGTTGCGTCGTAGCGCCTTGGCGAGAAACCCTCGGGTTAACAATAGCAGGCACCCATCTTTTGGGGGGTCGCGAGTCGGGAGGGGAGGAGGAAGTTTCTCGCAACGGCGCGAAGCTCGCAGATAGAATTGACTGGAGAGCCTTCCCGTCCGCATGTCTGAACCACCTCGATTCGTGGCGAGAATCCGCGGATCCCGGCTTTCCCCTTCTACTTCTATTCGATTCCCAACCTCTTCCCGTTGCGTCGTAGCGCCTTGGCGAGAAACTTCCCGCACCCATACCGAACAAAAAGACTTTCACTCGTAGGCACCCGACTTTTCGGGAGTCGATTCTCGACTTTGGTTTAGTTGCGTCGTTCAAGGGTTGAACATCATCTCTTCCATTCCATTCAAGGCCTTGTGCATCGCGTCTTAGAATTGCACGCCCAGCAATCGCAGGCACCAAGTCCCCGCTCCGCCGACAAGGAAGAGCATTGGAACAATTCCATAGCGAACAACAAACAGGTCAAACCGAGTTGGATTCATCGGCCGTCGAAAGAGTATTACCCAGACCATCGCCCATTGGCAAAGGAACGCAACCCAGAAAGCACGGTGCATTTGACCGAAATCCAGAATGAGCAAGGTTAGTATGGCGAGTGCAGACTGAATGAGAAGCGCCGTCCTAAACGCAGCGTTGTATTGTGGGGAATAGTGCGTCCTGTCATTTCTAGATTCCTGCCCTTTTTCCTCCCGGGCGAGTGATTCCGGGTGAGGAGATTGATAGGGATTCTGGTTCGCCATGGTTTCATTTCCAAGGGGATACGATTTGAACTGCGAATGATGCGCTACAAGCTCCTAATAGCAGGCGCCCATCTTTTGGGGAGTCGCAAGTCGGGAGGGGAGGAGGAAGTTTCTCGCAACGGCGCTAAGCTCGCAGCGAGGATTGACTGGAGTGTCTTCCCTTCGGCATGTCTGAACCACCTCGTTTCGTGGCGAGAGTCCGCGGATCCCGGCTTTCCCCTTCTACTTCTATTCGATTCCCAACCTCTTCCCGTTGCGTCGTAGCGCCTTGGCGAGAAACCCTAGGGCTAACAATAGCAGGCACCCATCTTTTGGGGAGTCGCAAGTCGGGAGGGGAGGAGGAAGTTTCTCGCAACGGCGCGAAGCTCGCAGCGAGGATTGACTGGGGTGTCTTCCCTTCCGCATGTCCGAACCACCTCTTTTCGTTGCGAGAATCTACGCAACCCGGCTTTTCCCTTCCATCTCTATTCGATTCCCATCCTCTTCCCGTTGCGTCGTAGCGCCTTGGCGAGAAACCTCTCCGGCCAAGCTCTTCATAGCAGGCATTCATCGTTTGGGGAGTCGCAAGTCGGGAGGGGAGAAGAAGGTTTCTCGCAAAGGCGCGACGCTCGCAGAAGGAATGGACCGGAGAGGCTTCCCTCACGTATTTCCGCCTCGTTTCCCTGTGAGAATCTGCGGCCCCCGACTTTCCCATTCAATTTCTACTCGATTCCCAACCACTTTCTGTTGCGTCTTAGCGCCTTGGCGAGAAACCTTTCGGCCAAGCTCCTAGTAGCAGGCATCCATCTTTTGGGGAGTCGCAAGTCGGGAGGGGAGAAGAAAGTTTCTCGCAAAGGCGCGAAGCTCGCAGTTGGAATGACTGGAGTGTATTCCGTTCCGCATGTCCGAACCACCTCTTTCGGTGCGGGAATCTGTGGATCCCGACTGTTACCTTCTAGTTCTATTCGATTTCCATCCTCTTCCTGTTGCGTCTTAGCGCCTTGGCGAGAAACCTCTCGGCCAAACTCTTTGTAGCAGGCATCTATCGTTTGGGGAGTCGGTCGAAACCTGCCCAACCGCAAAACGCGCCGCCGCGTTTATCGATGGCAGCGTAAGTGATCGTCCGTTCGGTTGAACGTGCCATAACAAACCGATTCACCTCATCCTTTGTCATGGCAGTAGGAAAAAATGCGTCTCCGGGCAAAAACAAATTGTTGTTGGCAATGCAATGGCAATTAGATGCAAGCAGCCATGGAATCACGGCAAGAAAAAACTTTAGTGGCACTTGGCTTCTCCGTGATAAATGGATGAGAGTGGAATGCAGGCATGCCACGGCAGAGATCGGATTTTAAAAATGCTGGATCTCGTACTCCGGCTCACGGAGTTGTTCGACCCGCTTGGCTTCCGGATATATGGGCAGTTGATCGAAAGGGCGAGCCTGTTCCGGTCTCCACAAAATCCTTGAGGCTCTGTAGGAATTGGGCCCATCCGCCAGAACACAATTCGAAACACTCGATATTCGATGTAAGCCCTACATGCTCCAAGGTAAAACGTGTTCGAGATCCCGATTCCTCCGATAGGCGCATGCAGATCGCTGTGCCGATCCACTCGTCTTTCTTCAACAAGCCTGGAACGTCCAGGAATGAATCGAGAACCCGCCATTGGATCTCTGAGCGGGGAACAAGCCTCTCGATTTGCATTGTCTTGAAGGTGTTGCCGAACCGCACGACGACTTGATCGCCTTCTTCACTCCCAGCATTGCAGTCGTGCGTCCACCAAGCACGAAGCCCCGATTCGGTCGTCAGAGCCGCATAGACGCGATCGATCGGTGCATCAAAGCTAGATTCGTACTTGTAATTCTCCATATCCCATTACCCCTGTCGTTGAAGGCCGAACGCTTACCCCCCTCGAGGACGAGGGTTCCATCAAGGCAATTTGGCTCACTGGCTCAAGTCGTTCGCACACATGTCATCACTTCAGAATTGTAGCGAATCGCATCGAGCAGGACGTATAAGGACCCCTCCACGGATTGGGGGCTAATCGGGAGGGGAGGAGAAAGTTTCTCGCAACGGCGCGAAGCTCGCAGAGAGGATTGACTGGAGAGGCTTCCCTTCCGCATGTCCGAACCACCTCGTTTCGTGGCGAGAATCCGCGCATCCCGGCTTTCCACTTCTACTTCTAATCGATTCCCATCCTCTTCCCGTTGCGTCGTAGCGCCTTGGCGAGAAACCCTCGGACTAACAATAGCAGGCACCCATCTTTTGGGGGGTCGTGACTCGGGAGGGAAGGAGAAAGTTTCTCGCAACGGCGCGAAGCTCGCAGAGGGAATGGACCGGAGTGTCTTCCGTTCCGCACGTTCGCACCACCTCGTTTCGCTGCGAGAATCTACGGAACCCGGCTGTTCCCTTTTATTTCTATTCGATTCCCATCCTCTTCCTGGTGCGTCTTGGCGCCTTGGCGAGAAACCTCCCGGGCAAGCTCTTAATAGCAGGCACCCATCTTTCTGGGGGTAGCAAGTCGGGAAGGGAGAGGAAGTTTCTCGCAACGGCGCGAAGCTCGCAGAGGGAATGGACCGGAGTGTCTTCCGTCCCGCATGTCCGAACCACCTCTTTCATTGCGGGAATCTGCTGCCCCGACTATGACCTTCTATTTCGATTCGATTCCCACCCTTTTCCCGTTGCGTCTTTGCGCCTTGGCGAGAAACCTCCCGGGCAATACCAAACAAAAAGGCCTGGGAGTTTTCCCAGGCCTTTTTTGATTTGAATGGCAATCCGGAGATGCCAATGCGAACGGCGGATTAGGTTGGCGGGCCGATGAGTGGACCATCGCTTCCGAGGCCACCCTTGAGTTCGACGGCAGGCTTTTCCGACTTGGCTGCCGATGCCGCTTGCTGCGCTTCTTTTTCCGCTTCAGCTTGCATTTGCTCTTCGGACCAATCGACTCGTTTGCGAGAGAGTCCAATCTTTCGCTCGTCGCTATCGACTCGAAGAACCTTCACTTCAATTTCGTCGCCCACCTTCACAACATCTTCTGGGTTTTCCACTTTGTGGTCAGCCAATTCGGAGATGTGAAGGAGACCTTCCAACGAATCTTCCAATCCGACGAAAACGCCGAAGTTGGTGATCTTCGTCACCTTGCCACTCACCAACTGTCCTGGTTGGTACTTGGCAGGGATGGTGGTATTCCATGGATCGTCGTCGAGTTGTTTGAGTCCCAACGCGATTCGGCGGCGAGCTTGATCGACGCTGAGAACGCGGCACTTGACCACTTGTCCCTTCGTGAGAACTTCGCTCGGATGGCTGATCTTGCGGGTCCACGACATATCGGAAACGTGGAGGAGACCATCGATCCCTTCTTCGAGTTCGATAAAGGCACCGTAGTTGGTGAGGTTGCGAACCTTGCCGGTGACTTCTGCGTTCTCGGGGTACTTCTCCAAAACCACATCCCAAGGGTTGCTTTGGGTTTGTTTGATACCGAGAGAAAGCTGTTGGCCTTGGGCATCGACACCGAGGATCTTGACGTCGATCTTGTCGCCGATCTGTACCATCTCGCTTGGATGGTTGATACGGCGGGTCCATGACATTTCGGAGATGTGCACCAAGCCTTCGATGCCCGGTTCGAGTTTCACGAACGCACCGTAGCTCATTACATTGACAACTTCGCCAGGGACGGTGGAACCGACTGGATACTTGTCGGCGATGTTGGTCCAAGGGTTGTTTTGCTTTTGCTTGAGACCGAGAGCGATCTTTTGCTTTTCGCGGTCGATTTGAAGAATCTTGACTTCGATTTCTTGATCGATTGCCACCATTTCGGTGGGGTGACCGATTCGCTCCCAACTCATGTCGGTGATGTGGAGCAGACCATCGATACCGCCCAAGTCGACGAACGCACCGAAGTCGGCGATGTTCTTGACAATACCCTTTCGGATCTGGCCGACTTCGAGTTCCGCCATGAGGTGTTCGCGATCTTCTTCGCGTTGCTTCTCGATGAGGGACCGGCGGCTGACGACGATATTGCGACGGGTTTCGTCGATCTTAAGAACTTCGCACTGCACAACTCGGCCGATGTAATCGCCGATATCGTTGGGACGACGGATGTCGACTTGGCTAGCTGGCAAGAAGACATTGACGCCGATGTCGACCAGCAAACCACCCTTGATCTTGCGGATCACAGTACCGGTAACGACTTGGCCTTCTTGGACCGAGGCCATCATCTTTTCCCACTGGATGATCTTTTCAGCCTTCTTCTTGCTGAGGCTGATCATCGCTCGGGAATCTTCGGGAGCGGTGTGCTGATCTTCGACTTCTTCGATCAGAACCTTGACGGTGTCACCGATTTGCGGGGGTGGCTCCCCTTCTTCCCATTCGTTTTTATGGATAGCACCTTCGCTCTTGAACCCGACGTCGACAACGACGAATTCATCGTTGATTTCAACGATTTTACCTTCGACGATTTGGTTGACGTCGAACTGTCGGTTTGCATCTTCGAGCGAATCGAGAATGAGTTCTTCGGCGGTATCGCCGAACATCATGTCGAGTTCCTGCTCTAAGAGATCATCTTCCAAAGAGCGGATAAGAGTGCGGTTGACCATGCGTAGAGATGTCCTGAATAGGCACGCGATCGGAGTCGACCTAGACGCATAGGAAAGAAACTACAACCGACAAAAGATCGATTTACGGGATTCCTTCTTGGCGATAAAGTTTTGAAACGGACTGCGACGCGGCGGGGTTAGAGTACTCGTCTCCTGACGGACCTGCCCAAAGCAAACCCGGAAAAATCAGAAAACACGAAGGCTGAGAGTGTATCAGTCTTTCTTTTTCCCAGCAACAGCGACTCTCGGATTGCTTCGTCGAAAACGGAGCAAGTGAATACCCATGGGGCAATCATCCACCCTTCGTTACGCCATCGCAGGTGATCACGCCGGTTTTTCGATGAAAAACGAAGTGCGAACGATGCTGGAGGGAATGGCCGTGTCGGTCATCGACTGCGGAACACACTCCTCCGATTCATGCGATTTCCCGGACTTCGCCGAGGCGGTCGCTACCAAAATGATCGCGGGCGAGATCGATCGAGGGATCTTGGTTTGCGGCTCGGGAGTCGGTGTAAGTGTAGCGGCCAACAAATTCCCCGGCATCCGGGCTAGCCTCTGCCATGACACTTACTCGGCCCGCCAAGGGGTCGAGCACGACGACATGAACGTCCTGTGCATCGGTGCTCGCGTCATCGGGCCGGAAGTCGCCTTCGAAATCGTTCGTGCCTTCCTGAATGCTCGCTACAGCCCCGCTCCCCGCCACGCAGCTCGCTTGGCCAAAATCGTGGATATCGAGCGACGTGTTTTGGCGGGCGAGTTTTCGAAGCGCTAACGCTAACGCGGCCGCGGCGGAGAGGAATACCGTCGCCCACAGCGGCGCGGGCATCCCGGGAACGCTCCATCCTATCTCTCGGAGAAATCCCTCCGAACCTTTGGCGATCCCGGACGCTAGTCCCGCTGCCGTGATGTAGCCCAGCGACTGTGCGAGCGTCATGGATGCCACACCCATCACCGACGGCCTCATGCGATGGGCATGTTCGTTCGCCGAGATTTGGAACGGACAATTCAGTGCGAGGAACAATCCGCACCACCCCAACGCGGGAATGCCGGTCATCGCCGTCACGCACCCCGCGAACAAGATCATCCACCCAAGCGGACCGACGAAAAGAAGCCTGCTCTTCAAACGGGGAAACAGGGGCATCGCCATCAAAAGGGCAATTTCTATCGCCACCGCTCCCGCAAAAACAAAATACCCCAACCCGCCGAAGGTCTTCGTCAGAAACTCGTGCGAGTACAACCCATACGACATCTCGCAAATGGCAACCAGCCACACGAGGGCCAGCAATCCGATCCATTCCCAGCTTAAGGACGAGGTAACGGGACCTGTTGCGGATGCCGTTGGGGGAGCCGGTTCATTTTCCGCGATCGGCACCAGCCACCAAGCCCCCGCAGCGAGCAGGCAGTGCATCGCGCTTACGACGGAGCCAACGTACAAGTGATGCTTCTCGACGACAAACCACTCGGCGCTAATCGCCCCCATCACCATCAAGGCAAACATGTACCCAGCCGATCCCGCTGCTCGAACCGTGTAAGCCAGCGAGCCCATCGTCGCGACGCCAATATGATTGAGCAACGTCATCACACTCGATTGAGCCGCCCCGAGGAGGAGCAAACACAGAGCCACATCGATCGCCGGCCCAAAGAAAGCACTCCCCTCCGCGATTGCCTCCAATCGAAACCCTAGCATCCCTTGCATCATCGCCACTCCGATTGCGGCAACAAACAACGCGCGCTGAGGTTGGTGCATCCAACCTTTTGATTCTGCAAAGCGGAACAGAAAATAGGTCGTGCACGCAGCGATGGGAATCAATCCCGCTAACACGCTCGCCGTCGCCGGACTTAGCTGCGTTCGCAAGTGCGTTTGAAGCGGGAACGAACTAAATCCCAACGACAAAAAATGAACAAAGTAAGTCGTAGCGCAAAAGAAAATAGCGGTTGGCGTTCGCTCCGCTGAGGCCGAACTGAGAGTCACAAAAGAAGAACCTTACAAAGAACAATTGATCCATCACATCCCTGCTCGATTGGCATCATGCTCCAAACGAGTAGGTATGTCTAGATCGACCGATTCGGTTTGAAGTTCACCCCTATTCGCAGCTTTTCATCCCCGTTTTTGCAACGGCGTAAAAGGGAATCCTAAAGGGATTGGATGGCATTCCCAACTCCCTTGGTTTTCCACCCAATCTCGACAACTTCGCTTCGTATGCCGAAAAATATCTCGTCGCCAGCAACCGACATGTAGGCGATACATCGTCCCTCCGTTAAGCTCGCAGATCGCCACTCCGATCTGCCTGGACGAAGTACGTCGGACACCGCCCATTCCAAAACCAAGCGGAACCCTTGATGACAAATCCCCCTTCCCGTGCCTACCGGATCACTTCCTCCGCACCCGCCGCGATCGCCGTATTGATCGTCGAAGGTCCCGAGGCTTGGGGATGGCTGCAGACGCATTGGCGCCCAATCCTAGGTTCGGTCGAAAAGGCTCCAGCGCTCAACCGCATTCGCTACGGATCTCTCTTCCCTCAGCACGACGCATCCGCTGGGGAATCCATTGTCCTATGTCGGACAGCCGAAGAGCGATTTGAACTCCATTGCCACGGAGGGCCTAGCGCATCAAACGCCATCCTCGACTCGCTCTCGCACGACGGTTTCGAAATCGAGTCCCCGGTCGATTCGTTTCAGTTCTTCGAGTCCGATGCGTTCTCCATGGAAGCGACACGTTGCTTATTGCACGCGAGCTCCCTCGCAGTGACTCGAATTTTAATCGATCAAGCGAGGGGAGCCCTCTCTCGCGAAATCCAATCAATCTCGACAGCGATCCTACAAAGTCGCGATGCCGACGCGGAAACCTGCCTCCAGAACTTGCTGCGCTGGGAACCCCTCGGCCTCCACCTCGTCGAACCTTGGAAGGTCGTCCTGGCCGGTCCGCCCAACGCAGGCAAAAGCAGTCTGCTCAATAAGCTTCTCGGCTACGATCGGACGATAGTCCACGCGTCAGCAGGCACGACCCGTGATCTGATTCCCGAATCAACCAGCTTGGGTGGTTGGCCGGTCGTGCTCACCGATAGTGCGGGCGTACGAGAAACGGACGACGCTATCGAGCAGCGCGGCGTCGCAAGCAGTTTGGAGGCGGTTTCTCAAGCGGATGCGATTCTTCTCCTTGTCCCCCGCGATACCGGATGGTCCGACGAGCACGAACGGATCCTCGCGTGCGCGTTGGGAAAACGATTTCTCCTGGTGCTAACCAAATGCGATCTTGCAAACGACCACTGCGACTTGCCTAGTGTTTCGCATCCGGGCGTGCAAGTATCGATTCATGACCCGATGTCGATTGAACAATTGATGTCCAAAATCGAGGCCCTGCTCGTACCGCAAATCCCCCCGAAAGGAACGCCCATCCCCTTTCTGCCCCATCACTTCGACCGTTTGCGGGAGTGTCTCCAGATGCTGCAATCCGGGCAGCGAGCAGAAGCACTCCGTAGCTTGCTAGGTTAACCAGTCGAAACCTATCCCCTACGCAACGTGAATTTCATGGGTAGCGATTGTCCGGGAATCTGTCTGGCTCAACACCGCGCACCGGGTACATCATTCAGCCTCAGGAGTGATGGAAAGCAGAAACATGAAAACAAGGGAAACACGGAAGGGACCGAGGCACAAGGTATTTTCCATCGTGATGTGTTCTGTCTTAGAACAATGATTCTCTGTACCCCATGGACCGGCGCGCTTGTCTCGGTGGCTCGAATTGCAATCGATTCGGACCTGAAATCGCTAGCATTATTGCCTGGTTGGATTTCCGCGATTAGCGCCAGTTCTGCTCGATTTTTCGGATATCCGGTCCGATGTTGAACGAGTAGACGATTTTGGACGGTCATCACCTCGACGCGAGCGAGCCACGGTTTCACCAGATGGTAGATGTTGCGACGGAGAAGAAATCGACGGCATGGGGTAAGCTTCTATCCGAGCACCGAACCCCCCAAGCCATTGCCGCGGGAGCTTCCTTTGGCATCGTATTGGGACTGATCCCCAAAGACAATCTCGTCGCTCTCGGTCTGCTAATCGCGATAGCAATGCTCCCTGTTCACCACTTGATCGCTTGCGCGTTTGCGACACTCGGCTTGCTGATGAGCCCCCTGTCGGATCCTTGGGTTCACAGCATCGGAAAGCAAGTACTCGGGATGCCTCTTGTTGGGATCGTTGTTTCCCAAATGTACCAATGGCCGTTGCTCCCTTGGACTCGCCTGGAGAATACTCTTGTCACGGGGGGGCTGACCCTCGGTGTCTGTCTATGGCTCCCGCATTACTATGCCGCGCGATGGATCGCATTTCGAGCGGCTCGTACCGAAATGGGACTTGAGTTTATCGAACTTGCTGCGGCCAACGTACGACGTCCCAAGCGAACCGGGAAACGGGTGGAGGAATCGGTCGCATCTACACCTGCCCCCTCCACTGGAGACGCGTATCTATCGAGGCCCATGACACAGGCTGCGATCTCTCCATCCTCCGACGCGCCCTCTATCCGCCCTTCTTACTCCGATGGAATCTCATCGCGAGAAGAAGCCTTGGCGATTATGGAGGAATTGGAGCGAGTGCTCGAGAACGCAACGGAAACGCCTCAAATCGAGCGTGTCCTCCATGAAACGTTTATTGAAGTTGTTCGTTACAAACGACCTCGAACGGTCGACGGATCGGATCCAGACTTCGAGGAGTCGCACCTTCATTCCCAACTCATCACGAACCCTATGAACCAAGCCACCTCCCTCGCAGCCCGTTTTCCTTCGAATGGATCACTTCCATCCGAAACAGGCACGCTTCGTTCCGATGCTGGGCATCCGTTGCCACCCGACACGCTCGCCAAATCGAAAACGCATATCATCAGCCACCCTGGATCCAAAGAAGAAGCTCTTCGACACCTTCTCAAACACATTCATGGTTCGAGAGACGCTCGCAAGGAACCGGAGAAGACTGCATGAGTTGGCGTCGCAAGGCTTTAACCATCGGGCTCGTTTTGGGGGCCGGAGTCGTTAGCATCGGGCCTGTGCTGTCCGATTCGATTGCGAAGCGGGTCGCCCAATCCTGGAACGCGCAGGCTTCGATCGCCAAGGTCGAAGTCTCTTTGCCGCGCGCTGGTCTATCGCTCCTCGGCGTTCGTATCGAACGCCCCGATCTGTGCATCCAGGGCAATCAAGTCGACTTGAAACTCGACCGCGAAAGCCTTTGGTATCGCGACAGCGTCGTCGAGTCGATGGTTGGAAAAGGCTTTCTCATCACACTCTCGCCAATGGATAGCGACCGTTCGGAAGACGCAAATGTCCTCACGACCAACCACGTTGCCAAAACCAATCAATCGCTGGTGGCATTTCGTTCGGCCTGCAGCAAGTTCGAGTCGTCGCTTGAATCGCAATTGAATTCGGCTCGAAGTCTAATTCAGGAATCGGAACAGAAATGCCAGTCCCGTTCGCTGTCGATTGACGAACGGATTTCTCGATTGCGCTCCGAGATCGCGGCATTTCACGATCCCGCCCACAGGCCTAATCCGCTCCGCGCCTCGCAACGATTGGAACAAATCCGGTCGGAGGCCAACCATATCCAGCAGCTCCTCGCGGAAGAACGATTGCAGAGAAAGCAAGGGATGAAGGCATGCGAGTCGACCATCACTTCATTGAGCGAGTCGATC
This sequence comes from Pirellula sp. SH-Sr6A, assembly GCF_001610875.1. NCBI lineage: Bacteria > Pseudomonadati > Planctomycetota > Planctomycetia > Pirellulales > Pirellulaceae > Pirellula > Pirellula sp. SH-Sr6A. Next base: position 4,469,518 of record NZ_CP011272.1, read on the forward strand.
CAAGCCTTGCAGCAAGCGATCCCCAAGCCACAAATCGCAACCACCTTGCTTTTGGAAGAGTCCGTACGACAATCGGTCGCGGATGCGGAACGGGAGTTACTACCGTATACGAAGCTACTGCAGATTGCGGTCGGATCGTTTTTTAACTCGCCCATCGCATCGTCATCGCACTCCTCCATAGGCCCTCATTCGATCGATCAAGATCTGCTATTGCCAGACCTGCGACCGAGACGTTCCCAAATCCTGCAGTGCAGGATCTCCGGCGCGATGGAGCACGCGGGCACACGGGAACCGATGGTGATTCAAGTGGTGAATCCTACCGCTGGATCTCTTGCCGACTGCGCTCGAATCCAAATGGAGTGGGGTGTTGAAGGCACCGCACCCTCGACTGTCCCTGAAATGGGAGCCCACACCAGTGGACTGGCAGAAAAGCTAACGCCCGATGCGACGACGTCATCCCTTCGAATCTCCGTGGATCGCGAGATGACCGACACGCGTATCCGTCTTCAACGCAACTGGGATGGAGACCAAGTTCAGTCCAAGATTGTTTTGTCGAGTCGCTGGATCTCGAATCGATTGCCCAAACTGAGCCAACGCGAGGGAGAGTCGACACTTCTCCCCCCGGAGGAGATGATTGCAATCGAGTCAGCTTCCTCGGTAGAGGGCGATGGTACCTGGGACATACCCGTTGAGCAGATCGCTCCGTTGGTGTATTGGTTTGAGCAACAGTGGAATCGGTCCATCGAGGAGCGATTGGAAGCGACCCAATCCAAAGCAAAATCGCTAGTCTCTCAAGAGGGCGAAAATCTGCGCCGTCGCACCTTGGCGATGGAGGAAACGATGAACCAGCGGCAATCCGATTGGAATCAACAACTGCAAGACTTGCTGGGGCGTGTAGCCGACGTAGAAGGAGAACAACTTCGAGCTGCCCTCTCCCCTGCGACTCTAACACGATAATTCCACACTTCGATTCCCTACATCTCCGTAGGAAGATGCCAGAATGCGCGGTCGGCCCCGTTGACCACGCTGTCAACGCGGCGTTCGATGTCTCGCATCGATGGATGATCGGAATAGAATACCGCCCCGGTCTCTATTCCCGCATCGCGAAACTTCTGAACACGTCGCTGCACCGATTCAATTTCTGCAATCTGTGGTAGGACCCCAAGCCAAATGGCGGCGACTAACACAGCAATGCCACACAAGACCCCCTGTCCCTTGCGTTTCGAGCTCATTTGTAGAGCAGCTCCATGGCATTGGGATAGAGTTTGGTGAAGACGAACCAAGCCATCAGGAAGGAGAGCGTCAGATTGAACGCTTGTCCTACGATGTAAAGAACAACAGGCTTCCCCGAAGCCAGCATATGCTTGTATTCGCGAAAGTTGCTTTCTAAACCGATACTGACAAACGCAAGGCAAAACAGCCATTCTCGAATCGATTTGGTCGCCCCATCGACAATGCTGCTCACAAACATCCTACCTTCGATCCCGTACGACTGGACGTAGGAAAGCACCAGCGACACGCCCAGAAATCCGAGCGTGAATCGGGGAAATCGCTTCCAAACTTCGGAGATCTGGGGGCGTTTGCTCGTTGCGTCGCGTTCGACGAACGAGACCCAATAAAGAGCGACTCCAAAGGCGATCACACCGATGAGAATGTTTTGGATCATCTTCACGGTGGCAGCGACGTCTTTCGCCTTGTCTCCCACCAACTCGCCTGCGGCCGCAACGGCTCCTGTCGAATCGATCGTTCCGCCGATCCACGCTCCGCCGATGATCTCCCCCATCCCGCTCCAGGCGACGACATAAGGCTGAACAACAATCATGATAACCGTAAAGATCAAGGACAATCCAATCGCCAGGGAGAGCTCCTCCTTTTTGGCTTTGCATGCGGCCGCAGTCGCGACAGCGGCAGAGACTCCGCAGACCGACATGTCTGCGGAAATGACCATATTGAGCGACTTGGACGGTATCTTCAAAACATATTGCCCGAACAAGTAGGTCGAGATCAACACGACGGGTGTGACAACCCAGGAAATGAGGATGCCGGGCAATCCAAGTGCCAGCAGCTTGTTGAACAAAACCTCCGCACCGAGCAGTACCAACCCGGTTTTGATGTACAGCTCCGTTCGTGCTCCGGGCTCCAACCAGTCGGGCAATCCAGTCGTGTTGCTAACCAGCAACCCGAGGAGCAGGGCCCACAGAGCGTATTCCAAGTTGTAAGCTTTGATGACATCCTGCCCGGCGAGCACATACGACAGGATCGCCATGAGGAAGACACACGTAAACGCGATGGCAAAGCGGATCGCTGACTTGCCCATAACGCGCACCGCGAACATCAAAACCACCATCAAGACAACAAAGGTGATGGCCAGTCCGGAGTAAATGGGTACTCCTTTTTTCTGAAAGGCGTCGAGGGGATTGGATTTCCAATCCCCTGGTCTGACCAGCCAATTCTTGAATGGCATCGGAGCCAGTTTGGACTCGATCGCTTTGGCCTCAGCCTCCAAGGCTTTTTTCTCTTCGGGATAGGACTCCGACGTGGCGTCCAATTTGGCGATCTGCTGTTTCACCATGGTCGATTGGGCGACCAACTCCGGATAGTTCTCCGGACGCATCATCCATGACCAAAGGCCAACTGACCCGATGATGAAGATCGCTATGAAGATGGTGAGGTAATCTTCGATCCGATACCAAGGGCGACGCTCTACGTTGGCATGCACAACAGGCTCGTTCGAAATCTCAGCAGTCATGTCCAAGGTCCTGAGAGGTGGGTAAATAAAAAAACCGCTCGCGGATTCGTTCCGAGAGCGGTTCATAATTTTAACACATCGCTGTCCCTTCGGGACTTTCGATCGCGTTTTCCGCAGGGACAGATCAGGGTTGAATGGGAAGCCCTGGAAGACTTACACCCCCAGGCAGTCCCATACCTCCTGCGGCACCTGCTGCAGACTTTGGCTGCACCAGATCTTTGAAGGCAATTCGCAATCGATCGTAATCCGCTTCACTGATCACATAGTACCAGTCCGCGAATCGTCGATTCAATTCGTTCACCTTCGCTTTGGCAGCGTTTACTTTTTCTTCAAGTTGTTCAATCTTTCGAGTGTTTTCCTTTGTGATCCGTTCGCGAGCGGCCTCCAATCGTTCTTTCCACTCTTCTTCCGAGATCTCCTGGGATGCGGGCTTTACTTCCGCAGGCGTGGCAGGAGCGGTTGCAGCCGGGGTCGTAGCAGGCTCTTGCGTATCAGCGGGAGTCTTGGCGGGCTCCTGCGCCCCGTCCCCTTCTTGAACGACCGTTACCAGCTTTCCGCTTGACAAAACGACGGACGCTTGATCGCCCTTCGGCTCCTCCACTGTCTTCGGTTCCTCGGCAGGCTTTGGTTCACCAGTTGGTTCTGCAGCGGGTGTTTCCGTTGCGGGCTTCTCCGAAGGTGCATCGCCTGGTTTTGCTTCACCCGTCGGTGCCGGTTCGGTACTAGGTGCCGGTTCGGTCGATGGAGTGGGAGCAGGAGCGGGTTCGCCGGTCCCGATGGGAGGAACGGTTGGAGCAGCATTCGGCGCTCCGGCCGCTTCTTTCAAGGCCTCCATCGACTTCAATTCCTCGACGGTCTCAGGAACCTTCTCCAGTGTCGGCTGTGGAAATTTCGATTCATCCAACCGCGCGCTTACCAGCAAGAATCGGTTGATCGAAACAGAATCTTCCTTCCCTTCCTCGGTAGCCGCGTTGATGTCGGCGCTCGCTGAACCTCCGAAGCGGAGCAAGTATTGGACGCCATCGTTCAACGTGACTTGGAGCTCACCGCTCTTCGAATAGAAATCGACGACCGAACCATCTTTTTGATTCGGATTGGGATAAAACCCGCGCCGAGCCAAGGACGTCAGTGCTTCGTTACTCAGGACTGATTTATCACCTTTCAAGTCGGCTGCGAGACCGGATGGTTTCTTGGTCACATCCGCGATCTTCAAATTGTCGAGGGTGTTCTTGATCTCGTTGAGCTTGACGGTATTGAGTTGCTCTTCCGCACCGATCGTCTTTTCCGCCGGACTTCCGGCTTCGAAGGAGGTGATTCGGTTGGCTAACCATTGATTGGCGGTACTCGAGTAGGTCAAGTCGGCTTCATAGTTTCGACTGAGAACCATACCTTGTTCGGTCGGAACGATCTGGTAATCCCGTACTCCGAGGGTCTCGATCTTATTGCTGCTCAGTTTGAGCAAATCGGGTTCGATCCAAGACTTGAATTCCGTCGTCAGCGGAGCGGAATCGAGTTCGCAAACGTAGATCAAATCCTCGGCGGGAATCCGAACGAAACGTTTGTTGCCGTCGATATCTTTGCCGATGATCAAATCGGCAAGCATCTCTCCCTTTTCGTCGCGAAGCTGGACGAGCATGCCAACCCCTTCTCCACCTTCGGCTTCCTTTTGCTTGTTCGGTTCGACCACACCAAACAGGACTTGGTCGCCCCGCTTCTCGCTGGCAACATCGAGGACTTTCAGTCCAATGAACAGGGTCGCCGCGTCCGCCATCTGTTTGGAAGCATCGGCGGGATAGCTTTCGTGCGACGGAATCGTCCAAAGTCCCGACTTCCGGTCCTTGGAGACTTCGAACTCATCGAATTGTTCCTTCGCATTGTCGTACTTCAAGATCTTCAGCGAGGCCGCCGTGAGGGGGTCCGTGAACTTCTCAAAGAGGGTCTCGCCGATCCGACTGCTCGCAGTGGAGACATCGGTGGTCACTCGGTTACCCGTCACCCAAGCCAGCAAGGCGACGGCGCCTGCGATCAAGGCAAATACTGCAGTTTTGCGTCCTTCAGTCACTTTGGTTCTCTCCCTTGAAGCTACTTGAGTCGGTTCTTCGAAATACCTTCTCGTTCTCGCAATCGACGCGAGACGAGAACGACAATGCCAACAACAAGTGGCGGAATGGGCGGCACAAACACGGCCAGCAGCTTGTAATAGTTTTGGATCTTTGAAATCGCATCGTCCGCTTCGCGCCGTGCATTGCGGATCCCTTGATCGCGTTCTCGCTGCAGCCGGTCTTTCTCAACACGGAATCGCTTCACGGTGTTTTGTTGCTTGATCGCGGCCTGTTGACGCAGTCTTTCCAAGTCCGCGAACTGCGACGCATCGATGCTGCCATCGGAAGCCAGTTTGTCGATTCGCTCTTTGAACTCGCGTTCCGATTTTGCATTTTCATCCTCGGCCTTGGCGATCGCCTCGGTAAAGTTCTTGCTAAATTCCGCACGCTTGGAGGCCTCGATCTGTCGAGCCTTCTCGGCTTGGGCCTCAACTAGCTTCAGCGTGCTAAACGTCGGAATATGCCGTCGCACCTGAGGATACTTGGTCTCGCCAGCCAGCACGTCGATCGCGTTGAGGACAAACGTGATATTTTGGAATTGGAATTTGATATCCTCCAGCATCTGGGGTCGGTTTCGGATATCCACGAAGGTCCGGGTCAAGCAATCGACGTCGGCAACATACACGGCCTTGATCGAACGCGTGCCGGCAGCGGGCTGAGCCCCCTCCTCCCCATCTTTCTTCTCCGCCGCCTTCGGGTCGGATGCTCCGCTCGCTTTCCCTTCGATCCAAGCAGCCAGAACTTGAGCACCCGTGCTTTCTCCCAGCCGAAGTTTGGTTTCGGTGGCTCGGGAAAGGCCGGAACGCTCGATACTGTTGAGGTCCTGCTGGGTGATAATTCCCGCCTTCAATCCGGTTTGGACCAAAGGCGTGACCACGACGCTCGTTTCCGACTCGGGCAATGGCCGGATGACCCCTGAGTAAAGGAACATGAGCTCTGTCAAATCTTTGCTGATCTCATTGTCGCTATTGAACGCACCATCCGCACCCGGGGCTTCCTCGCGAGCAAAGATCCAAAGGTCGCTCGCCTCGGACGTTTCTGCGAGCACGGGGTACGGGTTGTACTCTTGCCAGCAGAGATCGGGGGCAAGCAAGCCCATCGCTCCGGGTCGTCCCGGAATTTCGAGCCCTAGTTCTCGCCAAAGCGGACGCATATCTCCCTTAGGTTGGGCTCCGCCACCACCGAACATCGCCATCGGTCCACCGGCTTGTTTCGGATCGCCCGTGCCGATGATGGATTCCAACGCGACAACGGGGTCTTCAAAGATCGCGGTCGGCAATCCCGACTTCAACGCATCGATGAAGTTGGTCATTTCCTCGGGCGAGAGAGACGAAGGTTGCACGGCGAGTAGAACGTCTAACTTTTCGATATCAATCGGCGATGCCGCGTTGATCGAAACGATTTCATATTGCTTCGCCAACTCATCGATGATGGGCTGCTGCGGCATCGACTGCATACTGCGCATATCGAACCCACCCATCATCTTCGCTTCCGTACTGAGTACCCCCAACTTCTTTCGGGCTGGCTTCGAAACGGTGGTCAAAGATCGGACAAGCTCGTATTCGACAGGGACACCGGGTTCGAAGAAGGGGATAACCACTTTCTGCAATCCGCTTCGGAATGCTGCTCCCAACATGATGGGTTGATCGGAATAAGCTCCTCGCTCGCGAACTCGGATCGTTTGTGGAACGATTCCGTATTGCTGTTCCGCTTGCTTCTCTTCTTCGCTCGAGGGTTGCACGGAGTCGTAGATGCGAAGCTGCATGGTGACATCTGCAGCTTGAGCGGCCGATTTGAACTCCTTCAAAAGCGAGATCACTTGATACTTGATCTTCGCATACTCTTCGGGGACTTCGGCCGACAGGTACGCATCGACGACGATTTCGCGTTCCTTGCCCAGCGAAGCGATGAGTTCTTCGGTAACCGGGGAAATGGAACTAACCTTCATTTCGGTCGCATCGATTCGGCGGTCGTTGTTCTGGAACAACATGGTCCCTGCAATCACGATCAACGCGATCGCCGCGAGGCGGAAAAGATAATGTCCGAGTCGCTGGTTCCCATCGCGTCCGCCGCTCCAATGTCGCTTGCCGATCAAGATCATGCAGAGATAGAGTCCAAAGGCTGCGACGAGAATGAAATACGAGACGCTCGACAGGCTTAGCACGCCCCGGCCAAAATCGTCGAATCGCTCCGGTACACTGAAGTTCTTGATCTCGCGAGCGATGGAACGATCCGCAATCGTGTCCGCTTTGAACGCGAAAGCGAGGGGTGCGTTGAACACCGCCCCCAGAATAAAACCGACGGTTAGATTGTTCGTGAGAAAGGACGCGACCATACCGATCGCGATCATCGCCAATCCGATGAACCAGTAACCGACGTAGTTGGTAAAGAACAACCCGGTATCGATTTCACCCTGCGTGAGGAACGCGAGAACGATGAAGGTCGAAAACTGGGAGAAGAGAAGGGAAACCGAATAAATAGCTGCCGCTGCGACGTACTTTCCAATGACGATATCAAAGTCATCGGCGGGGAGCGTTAGGAGTAGCTCATCGGTTCCCTGTCGGCGTTCTTCCGCCCAAATGCTCATCGTGATCGCAGGGATGAAGAAGAGCATGATGTACGTAAACCACTTGTTCAACTGGCCAAGCGTCCCCAAGTTCGAGCTAAAGAACTCGTGGGGCCAAAACGCTGCCATGCTCGTCAACAATACGAACAAGCAGAGAAAAACATAGCCTGTCGGGTTCGAAAAATACCCGTAAAAGTTTCTCTTGAGAACCGCGTATCCGACGCGACGCGTCATCGCCAGGGCCATAATGATCGCCAGGATGACTCCGAGAAACACAAGGTCTAAGACGAGGAGTTTGATCAGAGCAGTCAGAACGTATGTAAGTGTCACAGCAATCGATCCTACTGGTAATGTGTCATCTTTCACGGATCGATGTCGCGTGTCGGTCCTCGTGGACGAGGCGTAGCGGACATCGATATCATCGGGAAGCTAGTGCGCCGAACCGATCTCGGTCAGCACAACAGGGGAGTGCTAAGCAGCCGCCCCAGTCAACTTATGGAAGGCCTCTGCGAGATCACCCTTGATCTCCTTGAGTTCTGCCACGCTACCCTCGAAAACCTTCCGTCCTTCGTTGATCATGATGACCCGGGACGCCATTGCCTCGACTTCCTGCAGAATGTGAGTCGAGAGCAAGATGGTCTTCGTTTCTCCAAGCTTTCGCATGGTGTTTCGAACTTCGCGAATTTGATTCGGATCCAACCCTGCCGTCGGCTCGTCCAGAATGAGGACATCCGGTTCGTGCAACAAGGCTTGTGCCATGCCGACGCGTTGGCGAAACCCCTTGGAGAGTTTGCTAATGGCCTTGTGCACCACCGACTTCAAATCGCACAGCTCGATTACCGCCTCAACCCGCGTCTTTTTGTAGTCCGACGCCAACCCGCGGGCATCCGCAAAGAAGTTCAACAGGCTAAATGGGGTCATGTCGGGGTAGAGGGGACCGTTTTCGGGCAAGTATCCCAGTCGCTTGGACCCCGCGATCCGATCGCGAAACATATCGTGGCCCGCGATGCGAGCGACCCCTTCGCTGGGGGCCAAATATCCGGTGAGCATCTTCATCGTGGTACTCTTTCCCGCCCCGTTGGGGCCTAGGAACGCCACGAGCTCACCTTGGTTGACCTTGAAAGAGATTCCCCGCGCCGCGGCGAATGGACCGTAGAACTTGGACAATCCATCGGCCTCGATCATGGGCACTGCACTGGTCGTCATTTCCGTCATAAGGTTTCCGTTTGGCTAGAATCACCTAAAAAAGCCCGGCGAGGCAGTATATCGAGAATAAATTACTCAACAATGTCACTCGCATCGGCCGGTACGCTTTGCCCAGCCCGCCGGTTCGACACAAGCGAAAATTATCAAGTAACTGGGCACTTCGCCGTGGACTGCTGCAGCAGGGCCGCCGCGAATCCAAAGTCGTCGAGACGTTCACGGGCATGGTTCATCATCGTTTGGTATTCCCCTGACAACTCGGCTAGTTCGATCAGGGAGGGGGCGATCCCGTAGGGTCTCATCCCACGGGGCATCCGTTTGATGAGAAACTGCATGGCCTCGGCTGGGCGCCCGATTCGGGTTAGAAGATCCGCATAGGTCTCGATAGCGACCGTTCCGTGCTCCTGAGGATCCAAACTTTCGGCTTTCTGCAAAAACATTCGGACGGCACCCTCGAGCTGCTCTCCCAGCAACGCCTTGAACAATGCGATCGACATCGGGTACAAATCTGCGAAGGGTTCGTCGCTGGGATACTGGTACTGCGCGTGCAATTGGCGGCCATACTGGGCGATGTCGAGCGCGAGCCTCAACGACCTTTCGTCATCCAAAATTCGGGCAAACCGGATCGTCGATGCCAAGTGGGTCGTATCGAGGTGATACGTTCCGTCCTTGAGAAGCCCAGGCCGGCTGGCCAACAGTTTCTCCAGACTCAACTCCCTGGCATCGGGGTGATCGGCTGTCCAATTCTCTCGACGCTGCAAGTCGGCTCGAACGCTTTCCAGCAGTTCTTGATGGACATGCTCCACCAATACTCCTACCGCGGCTTGCTGATCGGCTCGGCCTCGCATGGCGATAACGCTATCCATCATGGTGATGGTATTGCAGGTCCCACGCATCGATAGAGAAAGCCGAGTCCCACGCTGGACGTCCACTCCCTCCTGCACTAGCAGGGCGAGGAGCATGTCCAAGTTCTCTTGGGTTGCATCGACTCCCTCGAGGGCTTCCGCCGCAGCCTCGCGATCTCCTACCGCTCGCATGTACATCCATCCTTCCTGCAACGCCCCTTGGCTAAGGAGCGCAGCGCCAACCTCTTTGCAGGACTCGATCAATCGCTTGTCGAGTTGGTCTTGGACCGGGTCACCTAGCAAATTGGTGTTGGAACCATTCCCTGTCGGATCGGTTTGCACCGCAGGGAGCCCCAATTCCACCCGATGATACATCTTCAACGCTTCAAAAAGCTCGGGGTAACGCTTTTGTAGTCTCATCTCATCGACCAAGCGTTTAGCGGTTGCAAGAGGGCCCGATTCCAAATGCAGCTTCTGAAGTTGCTCAAAAAAATTTGCGTTCAAGGGTGATCTCGATGGGGAAGGGGATCGATGGGAGGGGAGGGAATTCGCGTTCAAAACCCGCGCTGAAGTCCCGTGGTCACAGGAAGGCCGAACATGAGGTTCAAGTTTTGGATTGCGGCGCCACTACCACCTTTTACTAGATTGTCCAAGGCCGAAAGGATCGTGATCCGGGAACCGTTCTCTCGAACTGCGATATCCACGCAATTGGTGCGCGTGACATATCGTGTCGCCGGCAAGTGAGAGATCACGCGCACGAACGGTGACTCGTGGTAGTAGGCCAACAAACATTCTCGGATCTGATTGGTCGAGACGGTCCCTGTCGGCTTGACGTAAGACGTTACCATGACCCCTCGCTCCATGGGAACAACATGAGGCGTGAACGAAAGGTGGATCTCCTTTCCACTGTAGCGTTTTACGATGTCGGTGATTTCGGGCTGGTGGCGAGAACTCCCGATCGCATGGACAGAAACACTCTCCGCGGCCTCGCAATAGAGTCCTTCTTTCCTCAAAGCCCTCCCTTCGCTGCTCACACTCGATTTGCAGTCGATGATGATGTCGTCGCATTCGATCAATCCTTCCTTGACCAGGGGAGCTAGCGGCAGAATGGCCGCGGTTCCAACACATCCGGGGTTGGCGACCAAGTTGGATTTGGGAATGGCATCTCCGAAAAGTTCTGGCAGTCCATATGGGGTCGTTCCGAGCTTCAATGGCTCGGGGTGCTTTTCGCCGTACCACTTTTCATACAAGGCAGGACAACTCAGACGGAAATCGGCAGAAAGGTCGATCACCTTGCACCCTGCGTTCAAGAGATCCAACGATCGTCTCGCCGAAGCACCATGCGGCAAACACGACAACACAACATCGCACTTGGCCGCCAACTGTTCTGGGCTGGCGTCCTCCAAAGGGAGTCGAACGCGTCCCATGAGATGCGGGTAAAGATCTCCGAGCATGTACCCGTTGGGATGCCGGCTGGTCACCGCCGTAATCTGCGCTTGAGGATGTCCTAACAACCACTCGATCGCTTCAAGCCCTGTGTAGCCAGATGCACCAACGATGCCAACTCGAATTAACATAGTAAAGGTCCCTCTCCTTGTTCCTAGGCGCAGCCGGCTACCCGGGGCGAACGCCGAGGTCTACCGTTATTCTCCGTCAATATTTTCGTTAAGTTTTACCTTTTATGCGGAGGGTAAGGGAGCCCTGAAAACTGGACTTTCGACTTCGAGTCTCTCCGGTACATTGGCTCGCATGGCAGAATTGAATCCCCCCCAGCAGAGCGCGGTCGATACTCTTTCCGGTCCCTTGCTGGTACTCGCGGGTGCTGGGACCGGCAAGACTCGCGTCGTCACCTTTCGAATCGCAAACCTGATCCGACACGGAACACGTGCCGATCGGATTTTGGCGGTGACCTTTACCAATAAAGCTTCGCAGGAAATGCACGAACGCGTTTCTCATCAGCTTAAGATTCCCAAACGAGTTCGACGAGGACAATCCGCTCCCCAGCGCCCTGTCATCGGGACGTTTCATTCGCACTGCGTCCAAATCCTCAAGCGTCACGCGAAAGAGTTAGGCTACCCCGAGAAGTTTACGATCTACGACCGAAGCGACGCAGAAAGCGTGGCGCGCACCGTTCTTCGCGAAATCAAAGTCCATGAGGATATGCTCAAGCCGAGCGACTTCCTCAACATCGTGAGCACGTGGAAGAATCTCGGGGTGCGGCCCGATCAAGCCAACTCGGCGGCGATCACTGACAAAGAACATTTGGCGGCCAGCGGCTACAAACGCTACCAGCGCGCTCTTAAACTCCAAGCTGCATTCGATTTCGACGACCTTCTCGTTTGTGCGGAACAACTGCTCACCGAAAACGATCGTGTCCGTCGCGAGGAAGCGAGCCGATACGATCACATCCTCGTCGACGAATACCAGGATACCAACGGCACGCAGTACCGCATCATCCGATCTCTCGCAATCGACCACCGGAATTTGTGTGTCGTCGGCGACGACGACCAATCGATTTATGGATGGCGCGGCGCCGAAGTCCGCCACATCCTCAACTTCAAAAACGACTGGCCGGAAGCAACCGTCGTTCGATTGGAAGACAACTATCGATCGACCGATGCGATCTTGCAAATGGCCAATCGATTGATCGTCTTCAATGCCCATCGCCACGACAAGACCCTTCGCGCAGCACGCCCCAACGGACAGCAACCACGCATCCTTCAGTTTCCGAGCGAAGCCGAAGAAGCAAAAGGAATCGTCGAGGAAATCGCAGGTCGTTTAAGGAACGACCCAATGGTCGAAGCAGGGGACTTTGCAATTCTCTTCCGAACCAACGAACAGCCTCGCCCTTTTGAAATGGAACTCAGGCGCTGCAAACTCCCCTATGTCATCACCGGTAGCCAATCCTTCTTCGATCGAAAAGAAGTGCGAGACCTAATCGCCTACCTGAGATGGATCGATTCACCCGACGACGAACTGGCGCTGCTCCGCGTTATCAATGTCCCGCCGCGAGGGATGGGTGCGACGAGCGTCGACAAACTGCTCAAACGAGCGGTGGCAGAATCCTCCAGCGTCTGGAAAGTGATGCAGGAGCGTAGCATGGTCGCATCTCTCCCAGCGCCCGCGCAGGGGGGAGTCGCCAAGTTAAAGGCCTTGCAGAACGATTTCCATGCACGACTCCAGGCCTTCGAAGCCTCCGCGCGCAACGAGGAAGCCCCCTCCACCTCTACCAAATCTGCTGCAGAGGGGACGGCAAAAACCACGCTTGGAAAAGAATCGCTTACCCGCATTGTTTCCGATTTGATCGATGCCATCAAATATCGAGAAGAAGTCGAACGCCTCTACCCCGAACCGGATGACTGCAGTATGCGACTCGGTTCCATCGAAGAAGTCATCAATGCCGTCGCGGAATACGAACAAGAAACCGATACACCCACCATCCACGACTTCCTCTCTTCCGTAACGCTCGCAGGCCGGGAGTTCGGTTCTCCCAAAGAAAAAGAGAAGCAGATGAGTCGCAATGCGATCTCCCTGATGACCTATCACAGCTCCAAGGGACTTGAGTTTCCGATCGTCTACATGGTCGGGATGGAAGAAGGGATTTTGCCTCATCGCAAATCGATTATCACCGATGCGGATGCTGTCGATGAAGAACGTCGACTCTGCTACGTGGGCGTGACACGTGCCCAAGACGAACTCTCGCTCTCGCTGCCGATGTCCCGATTCAAATGGGGTAAAGCGCGTCCCACGTTCCCTAGCCGATTTCTCTACGAGGTGACTGGACAAGCAGACAACCCAAACCGGGTGAAGGCCATTCGCGGGGCAGCCGAAGAAGCGAAGAAAGCAGCCAGCGGGAAGAAATAATAGCCTCCGGAGGTGACGGTGCAGGTGGCTGAAACCCAGCCACCTGCTTGCCCCTTATCCTCTATTTGATGTCGATATCGAACTGAGTACCGCCAGCAGGAACCGAGCATTTGAGCTCTGAGTTTTTGTTGTACTTCGCCGGGATCGGCTCCTTCATTTTCTCCGCCGCCTTGTATTGCGACATGTTGTTGCCGTGTGCCTGGCTCATGTATGCAGGGTCGTCAGAACTGGCAGGTGCAACCGGTGCTGTTTCCACAGCCGTATCCATAATCGTGGTCACAACGACTTTGTGGTCGCCAATCATCGCTCCTTTTTTGCCCGCAGACCAGATCTCGAATTCACCATTTGCATCGGTGCGACTGGTTCCGGCAGGGCCTCCACCGACCGGTTCAAAAACCACCAAGCCCTTCTCATAGGGCTTGCCATACATCATCACCTTTCCTTTGACCGGAGCGAGCGATGGCCCAGAATCTCCGCATCCCACAATCGATGCACCCAATGATAGAACCAAACCCAATACCAAAGTGAAACGCATGGTAATCCCCTAGAATGATGGAATAAAAAGAAAGACGAACGGTGCACGGGGCACCGCTCGTCTCGTTGTTTTACCGTTAAGCGACAGTCGCTGCACTAGTCTTGAAGCGAAGCGGTTTCACCACCAGCTCGACTTCCGAGGGCACCCCAAACTCCGTATGGAGATGGACGGCTGCCTGGATTATCGATGTCATCGACAGATTGATTGCCGGTATCCACCGATTGGCTGATGAATCGAACCGAACCATCCACCATCCCGATCTGACCACCACCAGTATGGTAGCTGGACAGTGCGCCCATGTGCTCATTGCCGTCAACACCCCCCCAATGGCAGCTGGGACCATTAGGAGCCACGATCGTCGTGAATCCAACGAAGTAGGGGCGACCATCCCATGCACGACCACCTTGTGGGCGGAAATCCGCGCGAACGTTGCCGGTAATGCGGCGACGGTTGGTTGGGTCGAGCCGGGCCAAGCAAGCAGCTGGATTCCAGGCTTGCATGTCGAGAGCTACCCCGCCGAGAACGTCGTTAGGAGCACCACCCGCGACGGCTTCACCAAACATAATGGTGTTCGATGTTCCGTCTGGAACTTGTCCGATTGCCAAATAGCGATCGATTTGGAACATACCGCGGTTGTCACGGCCGTCTTGTGGACGGAAGTGGTTTTGGTGGTAATCGTCACCCAAGCAAGCGCGGTAGTTCAACAGAGAAGGACTCTCACCGCGATTGGTGGGAGGAGAGTCCGACGGGCAAATATACGATGGAATCTGAGCCTTCCAGTTCGCATTCTCCCATGCATCGTTGGCGGTGCTCCACGGAGTCGGGAGACCAGGTCCACCCGGTCGAGCTTGAGCCATCATGTTTTGATAGAGGCTGTTTTGCTCGATGAACGGAAGAAGGGAAATGGTCCAAGCATAAGGCCAACCTGCACCAGCACCCATACCAGGTGCTGCATTCCCTACACCGGAATGCCCGAGCGCTGGGAACTTCTTAAACGCCGACTCGTAGTTCAGTGCCGCCAAGCTCATCTGCTTGAGATTATTGGAGCACTGCATACGGCGTGCCGCTTCGCGGGCCGCTTGGACTGCTGGAAGCAGCAATCCGACCAAAATGCCGATGATGGCAATCACCACCAACAGCTCGACGAGGGTGAAACCTCGCTGCCGAAGAGACCTTTTCATAAAAAAATCCTCGAATATGGAAAGGATAGATAGAAACAATGAATGGATTCTATCACGACGCGAAAAATGGCGTAAAGGGATTTACGACCCCGTACTCAAGAATCCAGCGAATTTCTGGCCCGGATTCGTTCCTTAAGCATGCCGCATTTCTTCGCGTCTAGAGCCTTATCGGCTCCCCCCTCCTTGCTCCAACATCAGATGCTGATCGGCTTTCTTCTCCCCAAAGGTCTCCCTAGCGCCGCCGGGCCACTGAACGGAAACTTCATCGACTTCTTCCCATTTTCCCAGACCGAACTGAAGCTTTGATCCGTAGTGACTTTGGTACCCACGCCCCGAATGGACCTCGGACACTTGGGTTTTCCCACCCACTTTTACGGACACCCTCGCTCCGACGGCGTCCCGATTGCAGTCTTTGCCTCGCAAGCTGATTTGGAGCCAATGGTTCTTCATCGGGGTGTCGTTTCGAAGGACCGAAGGTGGGGCGTTGGAGTTCAGAATAACGACATCGACATCGCCATCGTTGTCCAAATCATCAAATCCCGCCGCGCGGCTGCTCTCGACGATTTCCATTCCATTTCCGGACTCTCGAGATACATCGACAAATCGACCTTGGCCGTTGTTTCTCAACAGGGTGTTGGGGAGTTTCAGAGAAGTTCGATCGTCCATCAACTCGACTCGATCGAAGTGACCGTTGGCAATGAAGATGTCGAGAAAGCTATCGTTGTCGAAGTCGATAAACCCGGTCCCCCAATTGACGTGCGGGTAAAGGGACGTCGGTATCTGGGCCTTGCGCGTGGCATCTTCAAA
This sequence comes from Pirellula sp. SH-Sr6A, assembly GCF_001610875.1. Classification (NCBI taxonomy): domain Bacteria; kingdom Pseudomonadati; phylum Planctomycetota; class Planctomycetia; order Pirellulales; family Pirellulaceae; genus Pirellula; species Pirellula sp. SH-Sr6A. The sequence goes on from NZ_CP011272.1 coordinate 4,485,370, forward strand.
AATCCCGCCCCCCAAGTTCCGATACAGAACCGGCATCTCGGATTGATAGTTGGTCAAAAACAAATCCAGCTTTCCATCGCCATCAAAGTCAGCGCAGTCCACTCCCATGCTGCCGTTGATCTTTCCTTCGTAATTGCTCGCCACCCCCGACAAGAGTCCACTCTCTTCAAACCGGCCGGTTCCATCGTTGACGTACAGCAGATTCGGCGAACCATCCTGAGCGACAAATATGTCGGTGTCTCCGTCGTCATCCAAGTCTGCCGCTACCACCCCCATACCGGGCCCGAGCACACTCCCCACCCCGGATCGCTGGCTCTGATCTTCAAAAGTTCCGTCTCCTCGGTTCCGATAGTAATGATCCGGATTCTTCTCGTAATACTGCGGACCCGCCATCAAGTACTGGCCCTTGGAAAAAACAGGGACGTGGTTTTCGCTCGTGAACTCCACATAACTCGCAACAAACAAATCCAAAAATCCATCGTTGTCGCCATCTAAGAAACAAGCCCCTGCACCAACCTCGTAGCGACCATCGACTCCGGCGGAAAGAGTTACATCGGTGAACGTCTTATCTCCATTGTTTCGAAACAACAGGTTCTTTCCAAACTGCGAGACAAAGAGATCGGGATCACCATCGTTGTCGTAATCTGCCACGACAGCCCCAAGTCCGTAACCGGTTCGTTTCAGCCCCGACTCTTCCGTCACGTCTTGAAATTTCCAATTCCCCAGATTTCGGTAAAGACGATGATGAAGCTGATCGGGCGACTCTTTGGATCCTTTGAGCGGAGCACCATCGCAAAAAAAGATATCGATCAAGCCATCAGCGTCGTAGTCGAACAACGCAATGCCACCCGTCATAGCTTCCACGATGTATCCGACGCCACTCGCTCCGCTACTATGAACGAAATCAATTCCAGACTCTCGCGTCACATCGGTCAATTGAATCGTGTTCTTCGTTGGCCTCATAGGCTGCGCCAAACAAAACCTTGCACCGAACATCGCATACAGAAACGCGAGGACCCCTAAAGAGTGGACGCAGCGTAACACCCTGCTTCTCTCCGTTCTGCGCGTCGCTTCATTACATGGCATGGTATTATTTTGCATCGTACTACCGTTGGTCTGGTTGCTGGCTGGACAATTGCTTCGCATACTTTCTAGCTTCCGCTGCTCCGCGTTCGTCTTGAAGCTTGTCGCAGATTGAGGCTAGAAAAAGAAATCCCTCGGCGCTGGGAACCCTTTCGATCGCCTTCTGCGCATACCATCTTGCCTCAACGAGCTTGTTTCCCTCCACCAAAAACTCTGCCAGGCCTGCATAAGGCTCAATTTTTTGTGGAAAGACGGATACAGCCATTTTCAGAGTCGCCTCCGCACGCCGCCGATCTCGAAGCGCAGCATAAACTTTGGCCATTTCGAGGTAGTCCTGAAACGCTTCGCTCCCCAACGAGACAATGCGTTCCCGCACAACGCGTTCCTCTTCAAGCTGCTTGGATTGGTAATAGAGGTCGGCCAACGCTCTCAACGCCGAAAGACTCTCGGGTTCCATTGCCACGCATCGCAAGAGAAGTCGTTCGGATTCCAGCGTATCTTTTTGCCTAAAGTAAACAGCCGCGGCCTCGGTAAAAATCGATTTGGCAGTTCTCTTGATCTCCTGGTCGCTCAGAACTTGATACCGTTCTTCACCCGACAGGTTGTCCTTCTTTTTCAACTCGGCATAGGTTTCCAGATACTCTTTGGCTTCCCCACGCTTTCCCTGCCGCAAACAAGCATTCCCCAGCCCGACATAGAGGCTCGCAGTCTCGACGCCTAACTCTTTTGCTTTCCGGAAGCTCGCTTCGGATTCTGCGAGTTTGCCCAACTCGAGCTGCGCCTGCCCGAGCAGCAACCAATGCGACCCTTCTTCGGGATGCTTTTTCAACGACTCGGTGAGAACGTCACTAGCCTCCTCAAATCCACCTAAATTGGATAGAGCGAGTGCCAAGTGATGGGCCATATCAAAGGAATCAAAACCGAGGGCCACACCCTGCCGCAAAGTGTTCAGTGCCAAATCGTAGTTGCCTTGCTCCATCGCAATCGAGGCTAGGTTGATGTAATGAAGCTCTTGTTTTGGCTCCAGTCGAATGCACTCTTGCCACATAGCCTGGGCATCGGAGTAATGCCGCGTCTGGGCTTTCATCATGCCCACGACATGCAACGCATCGGCACTCGATGGATATTGCGACTGAAGCCGCGCAGCGACTTCCTCCAACTCTTCCTCCAATGTGTCGAGGGACGCGCGAAGAGGCCGAACAACCAATTGCACCAATGGAGAAAGATTGGGGGTTGGATCCGCGCCATCGCTCGGAGTACCCGTGGGACTTTCAGCGGAGGACTGGGATGTCGCTAGGGGTTGAGACGTCGCGGGGGTAGGTAACGGCGAAGTCGGAGGCGGGGTGGTTTTTGGTTCACCCTTCTCTAACGTTCCCAACCATTCCGACAACTCCGCTTGGCGGTCCATGGTGTTTCGCAAAAGCGACAGTTGATAGAACGAGAGCGCGCCGGCCGTGACCGCGATCCAGACCGCTAACCAAGGCAGCCATTTTTTGGTATCCCCCGAGCTCATTTCGCTTTCCATCTCAGTTACGCTTTCGGAACCATGCGCATCGCCGAACGTCAGGGTGCACCGTTGGTGTTGGGATCCGGAACACGTGGATCTCCAGGTGCTAAATCATGGGCTCGCTGAATCAGTTTCTTCATCTCTTCGGAATTGCCGTTTTGTCGTGCTGCAACGGCCAGCATCAACGTCCACTCCACATTCATCGGCTCCAAGTCATAAGCCTTCGTTGCGAGTTGCTCAAACAGCGTTGCATTGCCCCTCACCAATGCCAACTTGGCTCTCTCTCCGTACAAATAGGCAACGTCGGGGAATCGCTTCGTCGCATCCGCAAGCACTTGCTCCGCCAATTCTGGCCTTTGAGCTTGGGTCGCAACGCTCGCCAAATTCATGTAGTTGAGAATGTTGGTCGGCTGAATGTCGAGCAACTTTTGATGCAGGATGACCGCGTCCCCCCACTTCCGATCGGTTCGCAAAATGGAGGACAGATCCATATAGATCTCTCCGTTGGTGGGCTCTTCGGCCAAGGCTTGTATAAGCCATTTCTCGGCGTGCTCCAGTTTTTTGTTGGCTGCGGCGACCGACGACGCATTTCTCAATAGTGGAACGGCCAAGTTTCGGAGAACCTCGGCATACGACTCAGAGAAAGTGGCATCGCTCCCCTGTCTGTCCGAACTTGCCTGCGCATCGCTCGACTCGGGCTTTTCCCCAGCTATCGGCTGGACGCTTTTCGACAGTTCCTGAGCTTCTTCGGTCTTACCAACGCGATTGAGGATTGTCACCAGCGCGTTGACGGTTCCACGCGACCGATCCCCCAGGTCCATGGCGCGACGAAGCGAACTCTCCGCCTGCCCGTTCTTTCGCAATTGGCTCTCGATCACCCCCAACTCGTACCACAAGGCGGCAACGTTTGGAAATTTGCGAACTCCCAGCTTGGCAACCTCCTCTGCCGACTCAAGACTCCCGACCTTCGTGTAGGCATCGGATAGTTTTTGGAAATACTCCGCAGTCGACTTTTCACTGGTGCGTGCCCGCTCCAGAATCTCGATCGCTTCCTCCGTTTTTCCTTGATCGACCAACAAACCCGCCAGACCCACTACCGGCCCCATCTCCACCGCAGACTGTTCCAAACATTGACGCCATAATCCTTCGGCGGTTTGCGTTTGTCGAAGCTCTGCATAAATCATCGCCGCGATATGGAGCGCTGCCGAGTCGCTCGCCATTTCGGTCGTCAACGTTTCCGCCACCTCTCCGAGATACGCCTGGAGCTCTGCCGCCCCCAGCCTCCCATCTGGTCCCGGGAAAGTCAGGGTTGGTTCCAAGCTCCCCAGCGAGTCTGCACCGTTCATCACCTGGGCGTTTCCGTTATTTGCCGTCGCGCTGGCTTTGCCCGCGTCTCGCTGCTCTCGCAGAAGCCTCTCCATGAGTTCCGGATCGTCTTCCAGCGGATTGAGGAGAACGTATATCCCCAGCACCAACAAAGACGCGATGAGTGCGCAAGCGGTTAACTGGGGCCAGCGAATTCCCGCCAAGTCGGATTTCCAACTGCCCATGGAATCGCGGCCAGGATTGCCATTCTGTTTCATGCGTGACGCGCCGTGCAAGGTTGCGACTTGATTTCAAACACCGTTCGTAGTTTACGTTAACGAGAAGTCGCCGTCTTGCAATGACGGCCAATCACGTTTTCTCCCCCATTCCACTCCATTAGCTCCCCTTAGCGGCGCCGCCGTCTCCGTAGCCAGATTTTCAGTATTCTGCTCTAATCGCCCTACGTTGATTTGCTTTTATTCCAAGCATCTTCGTTCCGCTTTCCTTTCCATTCTTTTACCTGGTACCTACCATGCCACGAAAAGTCCTCTTCATCCTGATCGCCGCCCCGCTCTTTGCCGCTCTACTGACCGCTTTGCTTCACTTCACGTATCCATTTGTTCTGGCATCGGAAGAGGCTCAAAAATCGATCATGGTCACGCCGGCACAACAAGCCGAACTCGCTTCGGCGACACTTGCCAGCGATCTGATCGCGTTTGCCATAACCGGAGGGATCCTATGCGGAGCCCTCGCTTTGCTGGTCGGTTCCGCTCCCTCGGCATCCCAAAGAGGGATCGGTGCAGCGATTGGTTTAGGGATTGGAGCGATCGCGGGAGCTGTTGCAGGTTGGCTTGGTCATTGGATCGAATTGAATCCGTCGTTTGAAATATCCGATCCGATGGTCTACATCGTGGTTCGGTGGGTATTGATGCTGGCCGTGCTGGGTGTTGCCGCTGGAGTTAGTGTGGGATTGGCCAGCAACAACATGAAGAACGCAATCAACCTCGTTGTCGGCGGACTCCTGGGTGTCGTTGCAACCGCCATCCTTTATGGATTGCTAGTCGGGTTGGTCACCACGCCCGAAGGTCGCCACAAAATCCTTCCTTTCCACGACGCGAACCGCGCCCTCCTATTCGTAGCAGCGTTTGCTTTTATCGGTCTAGGTATTCTCCTTCAGCTACGAAACTCCGTACTCAAACCGGCGGGCGACACCTCCGATTCGGTCTCACCGTAGTACCGACTCGATCGAGAACCCTGTGCCCTTCGCGCGCCACTCTCTTCGGATCGATTTCAGTTAAGAAGTCTCTCGCAAAGGCGCTTAGACGCAACGGGAAGCGCAGGCGGAAGGTGGGGGGCAAGAATTGGACGGCGCTATACCTCATTCCATCATCCCATTGCGAGCTTTGCGCCTTGGCGCGCAACCTTCGGATCATTTCAGTCAAGAAGTTTCTCGCAACGGCGCAAAGACGCAACGGGAAGTGCAGGCGGAAGGTGGGAGGCAAGAATTGGACGGCGAATGCCGAGTTGGTGATTACGTAGCCAGCGATCTAAGCAATCCACCTTCCTAAACCCAACACCTCATTCCATCATCCCTTTGCGAGCTTTGCGCCTTGGCGCGCAACCCTCTTCGGATCTCAGTCAAGAAGTTTCTCGCAAAGGCGCTAAGACGCAACGGGAAGCGCAGGCGGAAGGTGGGGGGCAAGAATTGGACTGCGCTATACCTCATTCCATCATCCCTTTGCGAGCTTTGCGCCTTGGCACGCAACTCTCTTCGGATCATTTCAGTCAAGAAGTTTCTCGCAACGGCGCTAAGACGCAACGGGAAGCGCAGGCGGAAGGTGGGAGGCAAGAATTGGACTGCGAATGCCGAGCGGGTGATTATGTAGCTAGCGATCTAAGCAATCCACCTTCCTAAACCCAACACCTCATTCCATCATCCCTTTGCGAGCTTTGCGCCTTGGCGCGCAACCCTCTTCGGATCTCAGTCAAGAAGTTTCTCGCAACGGCGCTAAGACGCAACGGGAAGCGCAGGCGGAAGGTGGGAGGTAAGAATTGGACGGCAAATGCCGAGTTGGTGATTACGTAGCCAGCGATCTAAGCAATCCACCTTCCCAAACCCAACACCTCATTCCATCATCCCTTTTGCGAGCTCTGCGGCTTGTCGCGCAACTCTCTTCGGATCTAGGCGCCTAAACGAGCAGCTCGAGAGCAACAAATTTTAGGGTTTGGGCGGTGTTGAACGCCGCCCAAACCCTTGTTACATCGAGCACCTGTCCACCCATCGGGGACTACTCTTCGCTGGTGCTACCGGAATCGATTGCCGATGCGTCCAGACCAGGACCGTCGCTCGCTTCCTCTGCTGGTGGAGCAAAGGATTCCGCGGGTCGCGGTGCTTGATTGAGGAGCGGGAACGATTCTTCTGCCGCAGCAGTACCGCGGTTGACCAAGTCTTCGAGAGCTTCCTTGCGGTAGCTAACTTCGGAGTCTTGGAAGACGCGGAAGCCCGTCCCAGCAGGAATCAAGTGACCGAGAATCACATTCTCCTTCAGACCGACCAATCGATCCACCTTGCCTGCCAGTGCCGCCTCGGTGAGAACCTTGGTCGTTTCCTGGAAGCTGGCTGCCGAGATGAAGCTATTGCTTTGCACCGCAGCCTTGGTGATACCGAGCAACTGGACTTCGCCGTTCGCGGGCTTAGGCTTCTTGCCCTTAGCGGGTTTGCCACCCAATCCTTCGCACTGCGCATTGGACGCTTCGAAAGCATCGCGAGGCACGATCGCGCCGAGTGCAAACTCGGTATCGCCCGGATCGGTAATCTTGACGCACTTCGCCAGTTGATCATTGACCCGCTTGAATTCGAACCGGTCCATGACCAATCCGGACAGGAGGCTGGTATCCCCTGCGTTCGTGATCTTCATCTTCCGAAGCATTCGAGTGATGATGATCTCGATATGCTTGTCGTTGATTTCCACACGTTGCAGACGATACACCTGTTGCACTTCGTGGACCAAGTATTGTTGGACCGCTTCTTCCCCGCTCACGCGAAGGATATCGTGCGGAACCATCGGTCCTTCTACAAGAGCTTGTCCAGCTCGAACGATGTCCCCGGAGTGAACCAGGAATCGCTTGCCCGGTGGTACCAAGTGTTCGACTTCTTCTCCGCTTTCGCTTCGGACAACGATCGAACGCTTTCCGCGTTTCCGATCCTTCGAAATCTCGACTGTCCCATCCAATTCGGCAACAACCGCCGGATCCTTGGGTTTGCGAGCCTCGAAGATTTCCGTTACGCGAGGGAGACCACCCGTGATGTCCTTAACCCCGGTCGCTTCCCGCGGCATTTCCGCGATTTCGGTACCTGGATTGACAAAGGAGCCTTCGGTGCAAGTGATAACTGCCTTTTCGGGCAGGTAGTGCACGTCGAGAGCTTTGCCTTCTGAGTCCTCGATCATGAGCTGCGGATGGTACTTGCCCCGCGAATCCATAATGCGGCGTTGGAAGTTACCGCTCGGATCCTTCTCCAGCTTGAGGGTTTCCCCTTCAATGATATCGACGAAGGCGATCTTACCGCCGGCGGTGGAGAAGATAGGAATCTTGTGCGGGTTCCATTCGCAAAGAGGTTGTCCCTTTTCGACGTTCGAATCTTCCTTCACCAACAATCGAGCACCCGAGGGAACGTCATAGCGTTCCAATTCACGTCCACGGGGGTCGACGATCGCGATCTCGCAATTTCGAGTCAGGACCACATCGTGCCCTTCGTCGTTCGTCACGTACCGCATCTTCATGAACTTGACGATACCGGTCTTCTTCGCCTTGATATCGCTTTCTTCCATGCTCGTGTTCGCCGCACCACCTTGGTGGAACGTACGCATCGTCAACTGCGTACCGGGCTCACCGATACTCTGTGCAGCGATAATACCGACCGCCATTCCTTCCTCGACGAGCGAACCAGTGCTCATGTCCATCCCATAGCAAAGTCGGCAGACACCGAGCGGCGCATCGCAAGTCATCGGCGATCGAACTTGGATCTTTTCCAAGCCCATTTCTTCGATCTTGCGTGCGATGTCTCGCGTGATCATCTCGTTTTCTTCAACGATCACTTCGGAAGTGACCAAGTTGACGATATTCTGGCGGCTGACCCGCCCGATGATCGAATCCGCCAAACGAACTTCCACCTTCTCGCCGCGGTAAATCGTTCCCTTGGTAATTCCTTGGGTGGTACCGCAGTCGTGCAAAGTGATAACGACGTTTTGCGCGACGTCGGCTAGTTTACGAGTCAGGTAACCCGAGTCCGCCGTCTTAAGAGCCGTATCGGCCAAACCTTTTCGAGCACCGTGCGTCGAGCTGAAGTACTCCAGTACACCTAACCCTTCTCGGAAGTTCGATTTGATCGGCGTCTCGATGATTTCGCCGGTCGGCTTTGCCATCAGACCTCGCATACCGCACAGCTGACGAATCTGCTCGATACCACCCCGTGCACCCGAGGACGCCATCAAGAAGACCGGATTGATATACCAACCTCCGCGATGGTTGTCGTTCTCCATCGCCTGCAACATGTCCTTCGTGATCAACTCGCGAGTTGCCGTCCAAGCATCCAAGACTTGGTTGTAACGCTCTTGAGCTGTCATCACCCCCTTAAGGTAGTTCTTTTGGAAGGCCATCACCTTCTTGTCAGCGTCGGCGATGTGCTTGGTCTTCGATTCCGGTGTTAACAAATCGTCTGCACCGAAGGAGAGACCGGATCGAGTGGACTCGCGGAAACCAAGTTGATTCATATCATCGAGCAGCTTGATCGTCGCGCGTCGACCTAGCTTTTGGTAGCAGTCACTGATAACCGCAGCCAAGTCACTACCCTTGAGGGAGATGTTGTAATAATCCATTCCTTCGGGAAGGATCGAGTTGAACAAGATCCGTCCGAAGGTAGTTTCGATGATCGCGCCCGGCTTGGCATTTGGATCGTCGGTCTTCAACTTCCGGTTTGCAGGAAGTCGAACTTTAACCTTCGCGTGTCGAGCAATCGTTCCTTGCTGGAACGCATACTCCGCCTCGGTCATTGTGGCGAAGACCATACCCTCGCCCTTTTGATCGGGGAGCATCACGGAGATGTAGTTACAACCCATAACCGTGTCCTGGGAAGGACTCATAATCGGCTTACCGTTGCTCGGAGCGAAGATGTTGTGCGTGCTCATCATGAGCGTGTGCGCTTCGACCTGCGCCTCAATCGAGAGGGGCAAGTGAACAGCCATCTGGTCGCCGTCGAAGTCCGCGTTGAAGCCTTTGCAAACCAACGGGTGCAAATGGATCGCGTTTCCTTCTACGAGAGTTGGTTCAAACGCTTGAATCCCCATCCGGTGCAACGTAGGTGCACGGTTGAGCAACACGGGGTGGTTTCGGATGACTTGCTCGAGAATATCCCAAACTTCTTCATCCTTGCGTTCCAACATCTTCTTGGCTGATTTGATGGTGTCGGCGTGTCCCAACTCCTTCAGCTTGCGAATGATGAATGGCTGGTAAAGCTCCAATGCAATCTTCTTAGGCAGGCCGCATTGGTGCAATCGAAGCCGCGGTCCCACCACGATAACCGAGCGAGCCGAATAATCCACGCGTTTGCCGAGCAAGTTCTCGCGGAAGCGGCCTTGCTTACCCTTGATCATGTCGGTCAAGCTCTTGAGCGGGCGGTTGCTGCTACCCAAGACAGGTCGCTTGCATCGTCCATTGTCAAAAAGCGCATCGACCGATTGCTGCAACATACGCTTTTCGTTGCGAATGATGACTTCTGGAGCGTTCAAATCGACCAGCTTCCGCAGCCGGTTGTTCCGGTTGATGATCCGGCGATAGAGGTCGTTCAAGTCGGACGTAGCGAAGTTGCCGCTATCGAGAAGCACCAATGGTCGCAAATCGGGCGGAATGACTGGGATCACATCCAGAACCATCCACTCAGGGCGGTTCTCACTATCGCGAATCGATTCCACCAACTTCAATCGGTTGATCAAATCCTTCTTGCGCTGCTTGCTGCTCGTCTCCGAGAGTTCCGTGCGGAGGTCTTCGGACAGCTTGACCAAGTCCAACGCTTGAAGAAGCTTGCGAACGGCTTCCGCTCCCATGTCGGCTTCGAAGGAGTCGCCGTGTTGTGCGCGGGCTGCCCGGTATTCTTCCTCGGTGAGCAGTTGCTGCAGTTCCAGTTCGGTTGTGCCGGGGTTGGTCACCACGTAGTCCTGGAAATAAATCACCTTCTCCAAACTGGTGGTTTTCATCTCCAGCAAATTACCCAATCGGCTGGGCATCGCTTTGAAGAACCAAATGTGCGCAACCGGGGCTGCCAACTCGATGTGTCCCATCCGCTTTCGACGGACGCGGGAGTGAGTCACTTTCACACCGCAGCGATCGCAGATCATCCCCTTGTACTTCATGCCGCGATACTTACCGCACGCGCACTCCCAATCCTTTTCTGGTCCGAAGATTCGTTCGCAGAAAAGACCATCCTTCTCCGGTCGGTAGGTTCGGTAGTTGATGGTTTCTGGCTTCTTGACTTCGCCGAACGACCAAGACCGAATGTCTTGGGGTCGCGCTAACGAAATCTTGACCGAAGTGTAGTCATTAACTCGATCGTAGGTGGCTTCAGCATTTGCCATTACGAAAAACTCCTAAGGTCGCTTGCATTCACATCCTCGATCTCTCGACGTGAGATACCTGGTTGCGAAGGGTTGCCTGGTATGTTGGTGGTTCGGTTCGTTGTTCTGGTGCGAGCTTTGGGTAACAAAGCTCGATCGTGTTCGATTAACGGGCGTGCACCCGGAAACTCCCCGAAGGGAGTTCTCAAGTGCAACGGGTTGTTAGAGGCGGCGTTTTTCCAGTCGCATGTTCAACGCGAGACCTCGAATTTCGTTGGTCAAAACGTCGAAGCTAGCTGGTGTACCGGCTTCCAAGGTGTTTTCACCCTTGACCATCGATTCGTAGATCTTCGTACGTCCCTCGACGTCGTCGCTCTTGACGGTGAGGAGCTCTTGGAGGATGTAGGCAGCTCCGTATGCCTCGAGCGCCCAAACTTCCATTTCCCCGAATCGCTGTCCGCCGAATCGAGCTTTTCCACCGAGCGGTTGCTGGGTGATCAACGAGTAAGGACCTGTGCTTCGAGCGTGGACCTTGTCATCGACCAAGTGGTGCAGCTTGAGCATGTAGATGTAGCCAACCGTGGTCTCTTGTTCCATCTGCTCCCCGGTTCGACCATCGTGCAGACGAATCTTTCCATGGCTAGGCAATCCTGCTTCCGCGAGGGCTTTGTTGATGTCCCCTTCGCTCGCTCCATCAAAGACTGGAGTGATGGCTTGGAATCCAAGTTTCGCACCAGCCCAACCCAAGTGAGTTTCCAAAATCTGACCCACGTTCATCCGGCTTGGAACCCCGAGCGGATTGAGCATGATCTGAAGAGGCGTCCCGTCCGGAAGGAACGGCATGTCTTCGACCGGCAACACCTTGGAGATAACCCCCTTGTTACCGTGTCGACCTGCCATCTTGTCCCCGACGCTGATCACTCGCTTCGTAGCGATGTAGACCTTTACCATCTGCAACACGCCACTGCGAAGCTCATCCCCTCGCTTCATGCTGTTGAGCTGACGATCGCGGATGTCGAGCGCCTCTTCCACGGCTGGCCAGAGGTTCTTGTAAACCTTCTTGACTTCCGCATGGAGCCCTGCATCCAATCGATTGAGCAATCGAGATAAATTGAAGGTCTGCGCCTTTTCAGCAATGAACTTCGGATCCTGCCCGCCCGTGAGCGGTGTACCGTCGTCATCGGTGAGTCTACCACCAATCGCTTTCTCCAACTCCTCAGCGAACGAAGCAAACGACGTCGAGATCTCCTTGTTCCCCTCGGTCTCGACCCGCTTGAGCTCCTTTTCGAATTCCTTTCGCTCTTCTTCCGACAGACTCATCCGTCGCGAGAATTTCTGGGTATCGATCACGATCCCTTCCACTCCCGAACTCACCTCGAGCGAATCGTTCTTGACGTCTTCCCCGGCGCGTCCGAAGATTGCATGAAGAAGCTTTTCTTCAGGGGTTAACTCGGTCTTGCTCTTCGGCGAAACCTTACCCACCAAAATATCGCCGGGTCGGACATAGGTGCCGATCTGAACAATGCCGCTCTCGTCCAAGTTCCGCAACGCTTTCTCGCTCACGTTCGGAATGTCGCGTGTGAACTCTTCCCGTCCAAGCTTGGTTTCGCGGATCTCGACATCGAACTCTTCGATGTGAATCGAAGTGTAAACGTCTTGCTTCACCAACTCTTCGCTGATGATGATCGCGTCTTCGTAGTTGTAACCATCGAAGGACATGAAGCCGACCAAAACGTTACGGCCCAGAGCCAACTCACCAAGGTGGGTCGATGCGCCGTCGGCGATGATCTGCCCCTTCTCCACCTTGTCTCCCAAGCCGACGATCGGACGCTGGTTCAAGCAAGTCCGCTCATTGAGACCTTGATACTTTTTCATATGGTAGATGTCGTTGCCGATCTCAATGCGAGTCGAATCGACATACGTTACCTTGCCCGCGCGGCGAGCACGAACCACCATCGCGCTGTTGGCAGCGACTTCCTTTTCCAATCCTGTTCCAACGATCGGGGGCTCGACCACCAAAAGCGGAACCGCTTGCCGCTGCATGTTCGAACCCATCAGTGCGCGGTTGGCGTCGTCGTGCTCCAAGAACGGAATCAAACCAGCCGACACACCGATCATCTGGCTCGGCGCGATGTCCATGTAGTGAACCACGTCCGGGGTCACAATCTCGAAATCGTTTCGATAGCGAGCGATCAACCCGGGGCCGCTAACCAGCGAACCATCTTTGATTTCCAAGTCGGCAGGGCCGATGTACGCATCCGACTCTTCATCGGCACGAAGCCACACGACCTCGTCGGTCACCTTCCCGCCAGCCACCTTGCGATATGGAGTGACCAAGAACCCGTACTCATCAACGCCGGCATAGATCGACAGCGAACTGATCAAACCGATGTTGGTACCTTCCGGTGTCTCAATTGGACAGATCCGGCCGTAGTGAGAAATGTGAACGTCTCGGACTTCAAAGCCCGCACGCTTTCGATTCAAACCACCAGGGCCCAGCGCGGACAAACGTCGCTCGTGAGTCAACTGCGACAAGGGATTGGTCTGGTCGACGACCTGCGACAACTCACCACGACCGAAGAAATACTCAATCGCAGCGCTGATACTCTTTGGATTTACCAACGAGCGAGGGGTCATGTCTTCGACTTCCTTCAAGCTCATACGCTCTTGAACGGTCCGTCGAAGCTTCAAAAAGCCCTTGCGCAACTCTTCGCATGCCAACTCGTCAATCGTTCGAAGACGGCGATTCCCCAAGTGATCGATGTCGTCGAATCGCGCCGTCGAATCGGGATCGAACAAATCGATCAAGTACCGGATCGAGGCTACCAAATCCTCCGGACGGAGCGCCATCTCGTCTTCAGGAACGTTCAGGCTCAATTTGCGATTCACACGGAAACGGCCTACGCGACCAAGCCGATATCGATTGATATCGAAGAACTTTTCGTGGAAGAGCGTCCGCGCTTTTTCCAAGGCGGGAGGGTTGCCCGGTCGCAACCGTTGATAAATACGTAGCAATGCTTCTTCGTGCGACGACGTGTTGTCTTCCGCGAGCGAATTGAGAATATAAGGAACCTTGGGAGACTCCATCACTTGGATGCTCTTGATACCGACCGTGCAGATCATCTCTGCGGTCGTGCGACCGATCTTCTGCCCCCCCTCGATCACAATCTCCCCAGCTCGTTCATGATCCGACGGAAAGACAACATCGTCCGCCGAGATCTTGTTCTCAATGGCTGCGATGCTTGCACTACCGGAAATCTTTTCCGTTGTGATCTCGTAAAACGCCTGCAACAACTCTTGATCGGTCCCCAACTTGGGCGACATCGCACGCAGCAACGTCATCACAGAAAACTTTCCGCTCTGGTCGATACGCACCGAGAGGGAATCCTTCTTGGTCACGTTAACTTCGATCCAGCTACCACGCTCGGGAATCACGCGGAAAGAAGGCAATTTGCGGTCGGTTGTCCCCTCAGCCTCTTCGACGAAATCAACTCCCGGAGATCGGTGCAACTGGCTGACAACAACCCGCTCCGCACCGTTGATGATGAACTCACCACCCCCGAGCATGATCGGAATGTCACCCAAATAAACTTCTTCTTCGAGGGGCTGATCTCGCTTGAGACGGAACCAAGCCTTCAGGGGCTTGCCGTAGGTCAAGCGGAGCTGCCGACACTCTTCCGGAGTGTATCGGGGCTTGCCAAGCTCGTAACGGAGATACTCGAGCGCGACCGATTTGTCGTAGCTCTCGATCGGGAAAATTTCGCGAAAGACCGACTCCAACCCTTGGTTCTTTCGCTTGTCCGATGGGATATCCTCTTGCAAAAACGCTTCGTAAGAAACGGTTTGCAATGTGGTCAAGTTAGGAATCGGGAACTGGCTTCTGCCCGATCCGAATACACGAACAGAAGTTGGTTGCAATCGTCGCTTGGAGGAAGTTGCCATTGGAGATGGATTCTCGAAGTGGGCTAAAGGGTAAGTGCCAAAACAAGACAGCGAGAGGGGATGCCGGCGAACAGGCTCAACAAATATCCCTCGGGTTCCTGTGCCCCGGGAAAGATTCGCACATCACCGAGTCGCTCGACCCGGTAGGCTCGCAAGAGAAAAAGGGGAAATCTGCTGTGGAATGAACAAACGAAATTGGATATCCGTACAATTCATTCCCCCTTCTGCGCGCAGAACGGTGACCCGAACAGCAAACCCTGCTTGATCCGACCACCTCTATATAAACCGAGCCGACGTCCACGCCGCTAGTGTAGCGATCGGCACTTGTTAAGATAGGCCAACCCAACGGCTTTTTTGGAAATTTTGAAAAGATCCGCTAAAAATGGCACTCCGCTAGCTCAGGCGTAGCGGGAGCCTTGCACTGCACTAGCTCGGGTCTTGTCGGGACGCCCCAGTCCCCGCTCTCCGGCGGCAAGGCAGAGGCTTCGCCCAAGCGCCCTGGACGCCTCAAACGCTAAGCCGGCAGATCGGCGTGGAGGCTTCTCCGTTTGCCCTCTCCGCCCAGCGAAACTTCCACTGGATCGGCAGGAGAAACGGAAAAGGATCTCGATCTTTGCTTCCCCCCTCCTCAGCTGATACAACCCACTGAACCGCCCCCCAAGCTGCCCACTAGAAAGGAGACCCCCGTGAGATTGTTGGTTACCGGTGCCACTGGGCTCCTCGGCAACAATGTCGCCCGTTTGGCCGCCGCCGCAGGCTGCGAGGTGACAACGCTCTCCCGATCGTCCGCCAATCACCCGTCCCTCAAGGGACTGGGTGCCCGGCATGTGCAAGCAGACATCGGCCAGATGGATTTGGAAGAGGTACTCGCTCCTCATGAATTCGATGGCGTCATCCACTCTGCCGCTCTCATCCATATCGGATGGCGTCGACAGGCCGAATCTCTGCAGGTGAATCGGGACGGCACTCAAGCCATCGTGAATTGGGCCCGCAAACGCAAAATCCGAGGGGTCTATGTCTCGACGGTCAACACCCTCGCGATCGGCGAAGCAGACAAACCCAAAACAGAACGTTGCACCGGGGATGGTCAAGTTCCCTGCGCGTATGTCCTCTCCAAGCGCGCAGCGCAGCTAGTCGTCGACCAAGCTGCCGAGCAAGGAGACGATTGGTACAGCGTTTTCCCAGGCTTCATGCTGGGCCCCTACGATTGGCAACTGAGCAGCGGCCGGATGGTCCTCGCGCTGCAGCGTTTTCAACCCTGGGCTCCCTCGGGCGGTTGCTCGGTCTGCGACCCTCGCGATGTCGCCGCCGCGATGTTGCGATTGGCCAAAACCGGAGCCACCGAACGTCGCTTTATCTTGGCAGGCCACAACCTTACCTATTTCGATTTATGGACCCGGATCGCAACCCAAATGGGAAGCCGCCCGCCGGCCATTGCGATGCGCCGCCCTGCACGGGCTATCAGCCCGATCTTGGCAGATGGCATCAATCTCTTTCGCCGCAGCGAGTCCGATTTCAATAGCGCCGCGATTCGCATGGGACAGCAATTTCACTACTACGACTCTCATTTGGCCCGCGAACATTTAGGCTACATCACCCGCCCCACCGAAGACTCGATCGGTGACGCCATTGGATGGCTTCGCGAGGCAGGCCATTTGCCTCCAACGCACTAGTCCCCCCATCGATCGGCGAACGCGGCGTTGGCATCCCGTCCATGGAGACTAGGGGCCGATGTTCCCGAGCAGAAATCGCAATTGCAAGACGGCGATCGGAATGGCGAGGATAGCAAGTAGATTCACGACAAACCCTGCCCGAATCATGTCGCCCGCAGGAAACTTCCTCTGGGAGTAGACCAAGGTATTGGGAGGTGTCGCGACGGGGAGCATGAATCCGCAACTGCTCGCGAGAACCACTGCCGTCAGTAGCGATATCTGGTCGATTCCCATCGCGGGCCCGGCTTCCGAAAGGATCGGAATGAGGGCAGTAGCTGTAGCCAAGTTGCTCGCCAATTCCGAAATGGCGATGACGATGGCCACCACCAAAGTGAGAACAATCCATGGGTGAAGACCTGCGAAGTGGGCCGCTACCGAAGCGATACGCTGATCGAGCGACGAAGCCTCAATCGCCTTCGCCAACGAAAGCCCTCCCCCAAGCAACATCAACACCCCCCACGGGACCCCTTCGACATCCTTCCAAGCCAGAATCGGTTTCGAAAATGGAACCAACAACAAGGTCACCAACGCGGCCATTGCCACCCAAGGATCTTCAACTCTTTGCAAAACCGCGTGCACCGAATCCCATCCAGAAGCGGAGGCAATGCGCAGGATGGGCTCCTTGAGAATCCAAGTCATCGCAGCAGAGAGAAAGACCGCCAGCGTTATCCATTGGTCCCGGCTCAACGATCGCCTGCCCCGAAACTCGTCCAACCACTCCTCAGGTATCGCAACTTGAAATCGCCTTACCGGAAAAAGGAAGTAAACCAACCAAATCCACGCCCCGACCAAAAGAAAAGCCGATACGGGCCCTGCTACGTACACCCACGCTAAAAAATCGATCGACTTTCCCTCCTTTGCAAGGAAGCTGGTGAAAAAGATATTCGGCGCGGTGCCAACCAGCGTCGCCATCCCACCGATGCTCGAGGCGAAGGCGATGCCGATCAGAAGTGGGGCGGCAAAACGACGATCCGATTGGATGGCGATGGCACTCATCGCGAGAGGGAGCATCAGCATCGTCGTCGCCGTATTGTTGACCCACATACTGATCATCGCCGTCGCCAACATGAACGCCCCGATGACATTGGCACCATTGCGCCCTGCAATTCGTAACAAATAGAGTGCACCGATGCGGTGCAAGTCGGTCCGCTCGATGGCGAGCCCCAATCCGAATCCCCCCAGAAAGAAGAAGACATTTTTGTCTGCGTAGGGAGCGCACGTCTCCCCTAACGCATTGCGTTCGTAAATGCCTGAGAAAGGAATGACAATGATCGGCAACAATGCGGTTACTTCGATCGGAACCGCTTCGGTTACCCACCAGAAGGCCATCCACGCGACCAGCCCCGCAATATAGGCAGGCCCGAACGGCACCCCATTCGCCAACAATAGCGCTCCGACAATACATCCGACCGAAGGGCCCGAAGCGACACGTAGTAAAGCTGTCATCAATTCTGGTTTCGACGGCAAACCGAGTGAGTCAACTTGTCACGCGATCGCCTGAGAGGAGCGGTAGCAGATCTAGATTACGAGAGGTAGAGTATATTCCAGACCGAAGACCGCATGCCAACCGACACGAAATTCTCTCCGTCCCACAGCAGGCTTCCCTATGAAACGCTACGCGAAATTTCTCAAACAGACGTGGTACCTATGGTTGGCTTATACGGTTGTTACCGCATTGCTTATCGCATTTGTTAGCCCGATTTTTTGGGCGGTCATTCCCATGATGATCGTGAACTTCTTTTACTTCGCGCTCGTCCGGTACAACGACGATGGCGATTTCATTGGCGCGTAACCTTCGACAGCGCCGGTCTAAAGTGGTCCGCTATTTCCACTTGGATTGGACAGATACTTCGTTCACCACATCGATCCCTCGGGTCGCAGAGCGAACCGTTTCTTGCGCTAGCTGCTTCAAGTAAAAAGAATCGACCGAGCCTCGAAGACGCATTTGCTCTCCGGCTTGAGAGAGCTCCAAGTTACGAAGCGACGAAAATGGACTTTCCATCAACATCCGTTTCGCCTGCCCCAACACATCTTGAAATCCCGAGTCAATCATGGACTCACTCCTTGCTCGTTGAGTTGGTCGTCGCGAGCTGCCATCCTCGATAGCTCATTTAGTTTGAAGGTAGGGGACGAGGGGCAAAAGTCAAGCATCGAATCGTCAAATTCGGCCGACTCGCTACCATCGCTACCAGCGTTTCAATCGCTAGCACATACCGGATGCAATCCGCTTTTCACGATCATCGATCGATTGTGAAACTCGCTCGCACGATCAGAACCTAGGGTTCGCAAGCGCGATCTTAATTCTTCTGAATCGACAGCCCTGCAATTCCCTGCAAGATGAATTTCCTCCGTTTCATTACTATCGAGAATCTCTGCTTGGCAGCGGAAATCACCACCGCGTTGCTTCTGCTCGCATTGGCGTTTCCGGACAAGAAGAAATCGGCTCCTACCCCCCCTTCAGCCGATGATGCCGAATCGCTCCGTCGACTGGAGACGGCTCGCCGTGCTCACTGCCAAGCGACCGTCTTTCGAGGGATTGCGACCCTATCACGCGTTGGGACCCTCGAACCTGCAGCCGACCGATTCCAACTTTACGAGCCCCTCTCGGTCTTGGGTTGGGAAGATCGTTTAACCAAGCTTGGAAATCGATCGTTCCTCGACACGTTCCTCGACGAATGGCTCTCGCTCCCCGAACGAGCTCGCCACGGTTCGTTGCTGACCATGATCATCGTCGATCGATACTCGGATCTGCTGCGTGAAAAAGGAGCGATGGGGGTCGAACAATCGCTGCGCGATCTTGGCGAACAATTGGCCAAACACTACGAATCAACCGCCCTGATTGGCCGCTACCAACCCGATCGATTCCTCGTTATCCAATTCGAACGGTCCCTACCCGAAGCTCACGAAGACTTTGAGGCATTGCTGAAATCCCTCCAAAGTCCAGCCGAACCAAGTTCGATTCCCCACGCGCCGATCCCGTGCGTGGCAAGCATCGTCGAGCTAGGGGACGAAGGGCTGTCGCTATCCTCGTCGCTCGACAGACTCGATGAAGGGGTGTCTCAAGCGCTGGAATCCGGAGCCAGTTGCGTATCCGAATACGAAGGGGCCTGGACGAACAAACGTCCGATGTCCGACCACGCCACTGCCGTTCCTGCTCTGTCCAGAACCGATCCGAACAGAGAATCCGATTCCCAATTACGCGATCGCCGTCGCTCCCCGTCGATCGCCTCCCAGGAAAACGACGCTTCCTCGAATGATGAATCTCCGGAAAACGCCCCAGACGATGAGAACGCCCAATCGAGCGACGAGCATCTGGAAGCTCGAACTGGGCAATCGACCTCCGAGGAGGAGAATGCAAGCGACGCGAACACAATCGCCCCGGAAACGACCGACGTGTCAGCGGTAGCAAGCAGCGAAGACATTGCCGCGCTCTTCGCGCAAATCAACAAAAAGAAACAAGAAACGACTTCTGCACCAACCGTAGAATCCAATAACGATGTCGTCGACTCCCACGACATCGCGGCTTTGTTCGCCGCAAACACTCCGAAGAAAAATCCTTCACCTAAACCAGAGCAGCCATCTGCACCTCCCGCCCCGGCGGCGTCCAACAGCGACGATGTGGTGGGAGCCGACGACATCGCAGCCCTATTCGCCGCGAACGCTCCCCAAAAGAATCCATCACCTAAACCTGAGGAGCCACCTGCACCTCCCACCCCGACGACCTCCAACAGTGACGATGTGGTGGGAGCCGACGACATCGCAGCTTTGTTCGCTGCGAACGCTCCAAAGAAAAATCCGTCACCTAAACCTGAGGAGCCATCTGCACCTCCCATCCCGGCGGCATCCAACAGCGACGATGTGGTGGGAGCCGACGACATCGCGGCTTTGTTCGCCGCGAACACTCCGAAGAAGAAATCGGATGCCAAGCAAGCTGCACCGAAGCTGGACAGCAAGCTGAACGAGCTACTGAGCAATCTTCATCAAGATATTTCGAATGACGATCTCGACTCGCTTTTCGCCAACGTCACCTGATGTTGGCTACTTAGGCTCACCTTCCATCGACTGGACAATTTCCGCTTGGGCTTTTGCCAACTCGGGCAAGCCTGCTGACTCGTAGGCTGCAATCAGTTTCTTGCGAGTCCCAATGCGACCGCTGTCAAGCTTGATCGCTTGCTCGAATTTATTGATCGCCTCTTTGGCCCGTCCGGCCATCATGAGGAGCTCACCAAAGGTATCGAGAATTTCAGCATTGTTCGGCGAGATGCTTTGTGCGTGGGCCACCAACTCGAGCGACTTGGGCACATTCTCAGGACTCGCTTTGGCTAGGCATAATGCCAGATTGTTGCAGGCCGAGGCGTCGTTCGGATTCTTGGAGAGTGCAAGTTCCCAGTTCTTGATCGCCTCTTTTTCGTTCCCCAGCATGTAGTAGCCATCGGCCAACATGCTGTGCGCTTCGGAGGTCGTGATCCCGTCATCGATTTGTTTTCGAAGAATGTCTACGATCCGTTTCGACGGCTTGATATTGCGGCGTAGAAGCTTGGCAATCTGTTCAGAAATCTTTGGATCGTTTGGATCGGCATCCGCAGCCGATTCCAGCAGGGATAGATCGGCGGTGAATGTCCCATCAGGATTCTCCACGATCGATTTTTCAAAGATCGAGATCTTGATCGATGAGAGCGCTCTGGCCAATTGAGGTCGAACGTCGCTGCCAGCCAAGCCTTCTTGCAGGATCGCGACGGCTTGTGGGTATTTCCCGGTCAAGAACCGCACCTCAGCGATTGCCAAGCGATCGATGTCGCGTTCATTGCTCGTATTGAGTCGGGCACCGAACACTTCTTCGACTTCGTAACTCGCTTCTCGAAGGCCTTCTTCGTTTTTGATACGGCCGTAGAGACGAGCCAATTCCAGATTCATTTCTGGCAACCTCTTCGCCGCTTCTTTTGCCATCGCGATGGCGCTCGGGGTGTAGCCATTCTGTTCCAGGATTTGAGCGTAGATGGCGATAAGTTGGACTGGGACTTCGGTCCAGTCGCAAGCCATCTGGAGATTTCGCCCCAACTCCTTTGTGTCGATTTCCTGCTGATCTTCCTTCGCTTGAATGATCCAGCACGCCATCCATGCGTTGGCCTGGCGAAACGGACCGTACTTGCCGGACGCCAAATCCTCCATCACCGATTTGGCCGCGGCGGGGTCTCCATCGATGCTTTCGAGCAGTGCGAGGCGATAGCTAGCTTGGGCGTTCTTGGGTTGAAAGGACAAGATACGCGTCGCGAGCAACCGGCTGTAGTTCTTGGCAAAGTCCGGAATGCTGTTGGGATCGTTGATCGGCGTTCCCTGTTTGGGGTCTTTCGGATTCATGAACCGGAACTGCGAGTAAGCAGCCCGTTCCAAGACACGGGTCGGTAGATTCTTTTCTCCTTCGACCCCGTATCGTTGCACTTTGGCGTCTACCCGTTCGAACAAGGAGAATCCAAAGATCAAATAGACGATGAGAACAATCAGAAACGCTGGCAGATGGAACCAGAATCGAATCCAACTGCGGGAATATTTCCAGCCCCGAGCAGCGTCGAGGAAACTGCCAGCCATGCCGACCGGTGACGTGAAAATTTTGAGGAACTCGCTGCCGAGCCACTGGGTGTTTTCCACGATGAGACGAATGCGACTTCCCATTAGTAGTCCTCCTCGATCTCATCCGCTTGAAAATCGCGGACGGGGACGGCGGTGGTCAGTTTTGGCAATCCAACAATCCAATTCCAACAGGTTGCAACCAACGGGAAATCCGGGTTGATGAATTCAGACGGGATCGGCTGCAGCAACATCGCAAAGAACTGATCCAAACTGACAATGAACAAGGCGCCGATGAGGAACAAGAAGACTTCCAGGCCGACGCTCCACGCCACCCACTCCTCTTGAAAGGTCGCCATGGTAGATAGGGTCACCCAAGCTGCCCCACGAAGCGCCATCCACACGATAAACGAAAGAGAAAAGGTGATGAGTCCGTTTAAGAAGTTGCGGCGGTAAGCATAGATGCAGAACATGCTGATCCCCATGAAGGTGACGATGCTGTCCCAATTGCCTTCACAAGAAAACTTGTCCGCGACCCCGTGACCGAACTGAATGGTGTTGCCCACTCGCAGATGACTTTGCAACAATGCGTCCGCCAACCCCGAGGTAACATCGACAGCGACCGACTCCGTAGCATCGAATGCCCCTCGATCCTTACAGGCATCGACCAACGAAGGGATCATGAACGCGAGCCCCAAAGCAATCGCATTGGAATGGCTCTCGCCCCGAATCTGGTGGCAGAACCAACCGATCGCCGCCATCCCCATCGCAATTCCAGCCAGTTTCGGTCGTCCTGACACCATGGAAATCAAAAGGACCACTCCAGCCAACGACCAAAATGCGATCGGACCAACGCGACGAGCTGGACGATCCGAATCCCATACGCAACGGTAGAGCGCGATCGCAAGCCCCAGAAATACGAAGATAGTGCAAACCAATCGATCGACCGACGAAAACCAATCTCTCCAGAACCCGAGACCGATGATCAACGAGAGGAGCATCAAGGCAAATGTCACGGAGTGGGCGATTAGGTTGGGCACGCCCCTCGGAGGAACCGCCGAGTGGGCCGGTTCGTTCGCTTGGCCCGGCCCCGAGGCGTTTAGGTCAGAAGTCATCAAAAATCTAACTCTCCAATCGAGCATGTGCACAAGTGCCACTTACGGAACGTTTCCGGTAAGGGCATCTTTTCGGACGCAGCAGCAGAGAAAGCAATCAGCACGGTAATCGCTCATGCACCTCGTCATCAATCTATTTTATCTGTTGTTTCTATTTTTCGTCAGCCCTTGGATTCTTTATCGCGCCATTCGTTACGGCCGTTACCGTCGCGGCTGGATGGAGAAGCTATTCGGTTTGGTTCCTCTCCATCATCCCACCACGCTCAAAAGCCCCGATTCTCCAGGCAGAGTCTGGCTTCATGCGGTCAGTGTCGGCGAAGTCCAGCTGCTGCGCACCCTCGTGGCACGCTTCAAAAAAGAGCGGCCCGACCTGCAGTTGATCATCTCCTCGTCGACCGATAGTGGCTATACGTTGGCTCGTCAGTTGTTTTCGGACGAGCAAGTCATCTTCGCGCCGTTGGACTTCACCTGGGCGATCGCCAATGCCTGGAAAAGGATCCGACCGAGTCTGGTTGTACTCATGGAGTTAGAATTGTGGCCCAATTGGCTTCGGCATGCCGAACGAGTGGACTGCCCCATCGCCGTGGTCAACGGCCGACTCAGCGAAAACAGTTTCCGGGGCTACCTCCGCATTCGCCGCTGGATCGAACCCATGTTCCGTTCGCTCGACTGGGTTGGGGCTCAAACGAAGCAATACGCGGAGCGCTTTTCACAGCTGGGCGCCCCCCCAGGAGTCGTGGAGGTTACCGGGAATCTGAAGTTCGATGGTGCCGAACCGAATCGCATGGCGACCGAAGTTCTGGACCGACGGCGGTTGCTCGGTCTGTCGCCTCCCCCCTCAGCGGCTCAAGTGCAGACGTTTCTTTGGGTAGCCGGCAGTACGCAGCATCCCGAGGAAGAGCTCGTGCTCCGCGCTTTCCAGAAGCTTGCACCGCGATTTCCGCAGCTGAAGCTTCTCTTGGTACCGAGACACCCCGAGCGATTCGAGGAAGTCGCGCAGAAGGTCGCCGAATCCCCATTTTCTTGGGCGCGTCGCTCGGAGTGCCAGTCGACCGAGCCACCCGCCGATTGGCGAATCTTTTTGGGAGATACCGTCGGTGAATTGAGATGGTGGTGGGGGCTATCTGATGTCGCCTTCGTCGGGGGCAGCTTTGGAGATCGCGGGGGACAGAACATGATCGAGCCGTGTGCGTTCGGCGTTGCAACGTGCTTTGGCCCCAACACCAAAAACTTTGCAGATGTCGTCGAACTCTTGTTGAAAGAGGAAGCCTGTGTGCAGCTCCAACATCCCGACGACTTGGCCTCCTTCCTAGAACAAGTTCTCGTCGATTCCGCCCAGCGACAGGAGCTTGGCAGGCGAGCCCAATCGTCTGCGGCGGAGCACCGAGGAGCCATCGACCGAACCTGGCGAGGGCTCGCGAAGTTCCTCCCCCCCGCTATCCCCGACCGGTCCTAACATTAGAATCGGGTTCGACCTCGTCCCCGACTCTCCGCCCGATCTCTTCTCGTTGCTTTGATATCCGTCCCTGTTTCAGTGTCCCCCTTTCAGTGCTCTATACGGAAAGCCAATCGTTGATGAACGAACAAGTCTTGCAGCGCATCCAATCGATGTACGGAATTGAAAATTGGTCCGCCGGCTACTTCGATGTCAACGATCAAGGGAACATGATCGCGCGCCCGAGCAATCAAGACGATCGCTGGGTCGACTTGAAGAAAGTTCTCGATCACTTGGTGCATGAACAAAAGCTCCAATTGCCCATCCTGCTCCGTTTTCCCCAGATCCTTTCCAATCAGCTCGAGATCTTGACGTCGGCTTACAAAGACGCGATCCAGCAATTCGATTACCGCGGCAAACACTTCCCAGTTTTTCCCATGAAGGTCAATCCTCGCCGCGAGGTGGTCGAAGAGTTCCTGAGGGACAGCGGGCGACTGCGCGTCGGGTTGGAATGTGGATCGAAAGCGGAACTCTACGCTGGGATCGCCCAAGAACAAATGCCCGAGACACTTCTTATCTGCAACGGCTTCAAAGACGAATCGTTCTGCCGTCTCGCATGCGTGGGTGTGCAAGCCGGCAAACGTGTCGTGATCGTCATCGAAAAGCTGAACGAACTGAAGATGCTCCTGCGAGTCGCTGCCGAGACAGGAGTCTGTCCTTCCATCGGTCTGCGAGTGAAGCTCTACACGCGTGGATCCGGTAAGTGGGCGAGCTCGGGTGGCGACTCTGCGAAGTTTGGTCTAACGACCTCGGAGATCATGGAGTGCGTGAAGCTGTTGAAAGAGTCAGGGCGGGAAGGTCATTTCAAATTGCTTCACTTCCACATCGGCTCTCAGATCACCGACATCAAGCGGGTGAAGAATGCGATGAAGGAAGCGGCTCGCGTTTACGCCAAAATCCATCAACTCGGACTCGATATCGAATACCTTGACATTGGCGGCGGGCTTGGAGTCGACTACGACGGCTCCAAGACACGATTTGAATCGTCGATGAACTACACCGTTCAGGAATTCGCAAACGATGTGGTCTACACCATCCAAGCCGTTTGCGACGAAGAGGAAGTCCCCCACCCGAATCTGGTCACCGAGAGCGGGCGGATGATGACCGCGTACCACACCATTCTCGTCGTCTCCATACGCGAAGAAATCGAAACCTTCGCCGACGATCAGCCGGAAGTGGAAATCGACGAGGATGATCCACAAGTCATCACCGAGCTGAAATGGCTTTGCGATGACATCAATGGCAAGAACTATCTCGAGTACTACCACGATGCGATCGAACACAAGGATGAACTGCACACCCAGTTCAATCTGGGGCTGATCTCGCTCGAAGACCGAGCGAAGGGGGAGGTCCTTTATTGGGAAGTCTGCGCGCGAGCGCTAAAGGAATCCGAACAAGCCCGTGTACCGCATGAGGAATTCGAAGAAGTCAAACGGGTACTCGCCGCAAAATACCTTTGCAATTTTTCCCTCTTCCGCTCGGCTCCCGACTCGTGGGCCATCGGACAACTCTTTCCGATCGTCCCCATCCATCGCCTGCACGAAAGCCGATTGGACTTCGCAACCCTCGTCGATGTGACGTGTGATTCCGATGGAAAGATCGACAAGTTCGTCGACTTGAAGGATGTCAAAGAAACATTGGAACTGCCGGAGTGGAAAGAGAACGAAGACTACTATCTCGGTCTGTTCCTCGTCGGTGCCTACCAAGAAGTGATGGGTTCCTACCACAATCTCTTCGGGGTTCCAAACGAGGCCCAGGTGATCATGGACGGCGCGGACCAGTTCCGGATCGCCAAAATTGTACCCGGCAGTCGAATCAGCGACATGGTGAGCTTCGCCCATTACGACGCGCAAACGCTGCAGAGCCAGCTCGCTGCGAAAATTCAAGAGAGGGTGGAGGCGGGGTGCCTCGACCCAGCAACCGGCGAGGCTCTTTTGGAGCAATATCGGGCTGCAGCCTCTTGGAATACCTACCTCGATTAGCCGATTAACGACGTGCCAGGGAGCCGGCATTCCCCCCTTATCGGACCGCCGGAAAAAAAGTTTTCCGCAACTGTCGTCGATCAGAACACATTCCTTTGTGGCATCAACTCCCACCAAAAGAGGGGTGTCAGGTTGTCGCGCAAGTGACGGGAGTGCCAAACTTTAGCGGTTTTGTCGGGTTCCTAGCCCCTGGATGGCGCGAAAAGCGGGAATGCGACCAAATGACGCGACCTGATATCAACCCGATGTCGATGCTAGCATTCACCGGGCCGCTCCAAGTAGTTGCACGAGCGAGGTGGAGCCCTATACTGGCTCGCCTTATCGGAGCCGGCGCAGATTGCCTAACCCGCAAAGTTTGACACTAGTCATTCCTTTGATCCTACTCCCTTGACCTCGCGGTTTAGGTTGTGCCGGCATGAAAACCTTGTAGCGCGTCCAACCGAGGATGGGGTGGACGGCGGAATGGATTTCGCGGCTCAAGCGTAGATTGTTACTTGTCCTTACCAAGGAAAGGGGTCCGCGATGTTGCGTTTTGCAGCATTGATGATTTTTGCTTTTTTGGACGGCTCTTCGTCCACAGCGCCCGCAGTCACGAGCTCGAAGGAACAGCCGCTTCCGTATGAGGTGGCCTACAAGAAGGCTCAAGACGAAAAGAAACCGCTCGTGGTGTTGGTCGGTGCCGATTGGTGCGCGGCTTGCAAATCCATGAAGTCGAACACGATCGTCCCGATGAGCCAATCGGGACAGCTCAAAGAGGTCATCTACACGCAGGTCGACAAAGACGCGCAGCCGGAGCTGGCTTCTCAGGTCATGCAAGGGAACACCCTTCCACAAATCGTTGTCTTTTGCCAAGACGATAAGGGTTGGAAGCGATTTTCCTTAACCGGCATGCAAACCGAGAGGCGTGTGAAGGAGCTGATCGGAAAAGCGATCGAGATTCTTCCAAAGAGGCGTTAGTCAGCCTTTCCCGCCGTGGTAAAACAATCTTTCGAGGCATTCACTTGGGTGGATGCCTTGATTGATTTAAGGACTTCCACCTCCACGAATTTTTTCCATGGCGAATCCCTTTAGCGACTTCCAGTCCGTCGTCCGCGAGAACCAATCGCTGGCCCCTTTTACATGGCTTCAGATCGGCGGCCCCACTCGGTACCTTGTTGAACCCAACGAAATCGACGAGTTGGCTGCCATCACCGCGATTTGTCTGGAGCAAGGAATTCCTGTTCGCGTTTTGGGAGGGGGTTCCAATCTGCTCGTCCGCGAGTCAGGGGTAGCGGGTGCAACGTTGTCCTTCAGCTCTCCCGTCTTTACCGGCATCCGCCGCGACGGGGATCGGGTCATCTGCGGCAGCGGCGTCAAGCTTTCTCATTTGATCACCTACGCCGTGGGGCAGGGCCTCGG
Source organism: Pirellula sp. SH-Sr6A (assembly GCF_001610875.1). NCBI lineage: Bacteria > Pseudomonadati > Planctomycetota > Planctomycetia > Pirellulales > Pirellulaceae > Pirellula > Pirellula sp. SH-Sr6A. Next base: position 4,513,082 of record NZ_CP011272.1, read on the forward strand.
GGGCCTGGAACACTTGGTCGCCATTCCTGGCACGGTCGGAGGAGCGATTCGCGGTAACGCGGGGACCGAGGACGGTGCGATCGGCCAAGTCGTTCACTCGGCCCGGATTTTGACCAAGGATGGCTCGATTATCGACGCCAAAGCCGAGGAACTAGCGTTGACCCACCGGGCCAGTGGGATGGACGGAATCGCGCTCGTCGAAGTCACGTTCGCACTGACCCCGGGCGACCCTGCTGCCCTCACCAAACGGGAGCAAACCTTCTGGATTCTCAAGCGTCGCAAGCAGCCGAGTTTTCCTGAGCGAACGGCCCTCGCCTTCATCGATCCCGTTGGAAACCAGGCTGCGGATCTCGTCCAGCAAGCCGGTTTGTCGGGCGTCTCCGAGGGAGCGGTCCGGATGAGTTCCACCTACCCCAATTTCATCATTGCTAGCACTGGTGCTACGAGTTCCCAAGTCCTCACTTTGCTAGAGAGAGTTCGAACAGGAGTGCAGGATCGGAGCGGAGTGCAGTTGCAATTCCATCTGCAGATTTGGTAAAGATACGCCGTTTGGGAAATTCCACTTCAAGGATGGACTCTGCCGATGGCTTCTGCTGAAGTCAACCCACCAAGCTCCACGCAACCCGTTTTCTGGGCTCATCTGCTGCAATGGATTCGGTCGATTCCACGATCGGCTATCTTGAGCATGATCGGCCCGTCGTTGCTTTTGGTTCTCGGTTACTTCGGATGGCGGTTCTATGGTGCCAAGCACTACGACGCTGCCTTCTACGGAATCGACAAGGCAAACATTGTCATCAATAACCAACCGGCTTGGTTGAAGTCCTCGATCGTCGATCAAGTCTACGCGGACAGCGGCATTGGAAAGCTGTCGATGCTCGATAGCCAGACACCCGCCATGATTGCCCGAGCGTTTGACGCCCACCCCGCCATTCGCAAAACCCATCGCGTCGAGCCTCGCGCGGGAGGGCAAGTCGTCGTATCGGTGGAATATAGGATTCCCGTTGGGATGGTGCACCTTCCGGCGGACACATCCGATGAGACCGGAAATGCCAGCCCCCGTTGGTTACCCATCGACGGCGAAGGGGTCTTGTTGCCAACTGTCGGATTCTTTGAGAAGGAAGATGTTCTCAACTATATCCACATCTTCGCGAGCAATCTGAATCTCGACATGCAACGAAGAGTGGGAACACCTTTCGGGGATCCGAAAGTCGAGGACGCAGCCAAACTCTGCGCCCTATTGGCCTCGATTCGCGAGCAAGCGAAGATTGTCGCCGTGTATGTCCACCCCGCACATGTGGTCGAAAAGACGCGTTGGCTGCTAGAGATTGAAACCCAGGGTGGCCCTCGCATCCTCTGGGGCAGTGCCCCCGGCATGGAATCGATTCACGAACCCAACTTTCGCGACAAATACTCGCGACTGAAAGACATCGCTTCCAGTCGAGAGGAATGGAGCAAGGGGAAGATCGACCTCAGCAAGTAGCCCTCGGAAAGGCTACGACCAAATTAGCTTCTGCGGTCCCGGGGACACGAATCCCCCTAAGCGCTTCGACTCATTGGAATATTCGGATCGGACGTGTTACCATGCGTCTCCCATCGAGCCCGCCCCTCGATCCCACCACCGATTCATCGAGTGTTCCATGGAAACCGTTGCTGACAGCATTTACAACTATCCCGTCTACTACGATCTCATTTTCGCCAGCGACTGGAGCGCGGAGTTTAAGTTTTTGGAAGCTGCTTTCGAGAAGCATGTGTCCAAGAAAACCAAGAGAGTTCTCGAGCCGGCATGCGGCACCGGGAGACTTCTGTTTCGCATGGCCAAGTCGGGGTATGACGCGGCCGGACTGGATCTCAACGAAAAAGCCATCGAGTACTGCAACAAAAGGCTCGTGCGCCACGGTTTGAAGCCCACCGCCTTTGTCGCCGACATGTGCGACTTCACCGTCAAACGCCCTTATGACGCCGCGTTCAACACGATCAACTCCTTTCGGCATTTGGCCACTGAAAAGCAAGCGGTTGCCCATTTTCAAGCGATGGCGGCAGCCGTTAGGCCGGGTGGCATCTATGCGTTGGGATTTCATTTAACCCCGCTGAAAGGGCCCCAAACCGACGAAGAACGTTGGAGCGCTCGCAAAGGAAACTTGGTCATCAACACCGCCATGTGGGCGCGCGATAAAGATCGCGCCAAACGGATGGAGCGTTACAACATTCGATTCGACATCTATCGACCCTCGAGCTCGATGCGAATCGACGATTGTTTGGAGTTGCGGAGCTATACCTTTCGCCAGTTCGCCAATACGATCAAGAAAGTCCCGGAATGGACGATCGAGGAAGCCTACGATTTCCGGTATGACATCGACGAACCGATTGAAATCGACAGCGAGACCGAGGACGTCGTCTACATTCTCAAACGCGTGTGATCCTTGAAAGAACCAGGGGCCGCTGGTAGTTTGCTAGCCCCTTTTCAGCCTTCAGCCTCTTAATTCCTGTCATCTGCATGCAACCCATCGATCGCACAAGCCAATTACCCGACTCCCAGCGAGTGGTCATGACCGCGGTGGGGCTAACCTCCCCCAACGGAAACGATTTGGAGTCCTATCGCGAAGCGTTGCTACAGGGAAAGAGCGGCGTTCGGAACTACAACATCCGCTATGTGGGGGACACCTTTGCCGGCGTCTGCGAATTCGAGGCTACCAAATACCAAAGCAAACGAGACATCCGACGCGGGACTCGAGCGGGTACCGTCGGAATTTGGGCGGCATCCGAGGCGGTCGCCCGCAGCGGTCTCGATTGGAGCAACGTCGATAAATCGCGCGTTGGGATCTATATCGGAGTGACCGAACACGGAAATGTCGAAACGGAAAACGAAATCTACAACATCAAGGGTTTCGATTACGACACCACCTACTGGTCGCACCACCACAACCCTAGGACCGTGGCCAACAATCCTGCCGGCGAGATCGCGCTCAACATGGGAATCACCGGCCCGCACTACACCATCGGAGCGGCTTGCGCCGCCGGGAACGCAGGAATCATCCAAGGTGTCCAAATGCTCCGCCTCGGAGAATGCGATCTCGCCATAGCAGGTGGAGTCTCGGAAAGCATCCATACGTTCGGCATCTTTGCCTCGTTCAAATCGCAAGGGGCGTTGGCGAGCCATCCTGACCCGACCAAGGCGTCGCGCCCCTTTGACGTCGACCGCAACGGAATCGTCGTCTCCGAAGGTGCTTGCATCTTTGTCCTGGAAAGACTCTCCGACGCGAAAGCGCGATCCGCGAACATCATCGCGGAGATTGTCTCCTATGCCATCAACACCGACGCCACCGATTTTGTCCTCCCCAACCCCGAGCGGCAGGCGCAATGCGTCAAGCTGGCTCTCGACCGCGGAGGACTCGAACCTAACCACATCGACATCGTGAGCACCCACGCAACCGGCACCAATAGTGGAGATGCACAAGAAGTCCAAGCGCTGCGAGCCGTTTTCGGCGATTGTACGAAAGTAAATTTCAACAACACCAAGAGCTTTATTGGGCACACGATGGGGGCCGCAGGAGCCCTCGAACTCGCAGGAAACTTGCCTTCCTTCCGCGACGGGGTTTGCCACGCCACCATAAATGTGGACAATCTAGATGAAACCTGCGCGATCCCCGGTTTGGTCCTCAACCAACCTAAAGAGCTGGGTCGAGTCGACTACATTCTCAACAACTCCTTCGGGATGTTGGGCATCAACTCTGTTTTGATCGTTCGCCGGTTTTAAGCTCGAACCCGAGTTCCTCCCATACCCCTGGCACTGCATCGATGGTGCGCCCTCGGCGGGTGGGCGGCACATAGTAGCTTGTATTTGTAGACCCCGTTGAAATTGCACGAGGAGAAAAGGTTTCCATGACACCAGCGGAAATCCGTGACGAGATCTTGGATATTTTGAGTGAGATTGCACCAGACGAAGATCTGTCGGGGCTCGATGACAATAAATCGTTTCGAGAACAGATGGAACTCGATAGCATGGACTTCCTCGATATTGTGATGGAGCTTCGAAAGCGCCATCGCGTGCAAATTCCCGAGGATGAGTACGGCAATCTCGCCAGCATGGCATCCACGGTCGCTTATCTCGAACCGAAAATGCGGGACATCGTCGCCGCCTAATGCCATGAACGCCGCAGAAGCCAAGATACTGTCCAAGCTGATACCGGGATTCGGATCCTATGCTTCCCAGCAGCAACGACGCGACGATGACTTGGCCCTCCGCCGTTATCTAATCGACCGCCTGCAGGGATCGAAACAAATCCTGCAGCGGATAGCCTTGGCGTTTTTAAAGGACGCCAATTTCGCTCGCATCCAAGACTCCGAATCTCTTCGCACGTCCATCGAGCACTTGCAATCGAGGCTTCGCAGCGCCTCGGAGGGATACGCACCCCTCTTCTCCTCCAAAGTCGTCGACGAGCCTAAACTCAAAGAGATCTTGAGTATCGACGAGGCCATCGTTGGTTTCATCGACAAGCTGGACGAAACCCTCCAGGCGATCGAACAGGGTTCAAGCGAATTCGAAGCAGCGAAAGACTTGGTAGATCGCGCCAAACAACGGTTCGCCCGACGTTACGAGATCCTGGATTCGAAGTCCTGAGTTCCTTTCGATGCCCCTGCCATGGAGATCTTCCGTGGCCTTGCGCGTTCCGATAGCGACTTAGAATGTCGATTCGATCGCCGCGATCAGCCCCGCCGCCTTTGTCCACGTTTCTTCTTCTTCTTGAGCTGGATTGCTATCGGCGACGATCCCGCCTCCAACTTGGAATTGCCACCAACCTCGCGATGCCGTGAGTGTGCGAATAAGAATGTTCCAGTCCATCGCACCATCCACGCTGCAATACCCCATCGAACCGCAGTATGGACCTCGCACAGTCGGCTCTAACTCCGCGATAATCTCCATTGCTCGAACTTTTGGAGCGCCTGTAATGCTCCCACCAGGGAAGATCGCGGAAAACAAATCCGACAACGTCGATTCCTTTCTCATTTGACCTCGAATCGAGCTCACCATGTGCAGCACAAACGGGTATTCCTCGATGGCACAAAGCTGATCGACTCGCATCGAATCTCTTCGACAGATCTTGGACAAATCGTTTCGAAGCAGGTCGACGATCATGATATTTTCCGATCGGTCCTTCGGCGAAACACGCAGCTCTTCTGCCACGAGTGCATCGGTGGTTAAATCGCCGGTCCGACGTCTCGTTCCTTTGATCGGGCGCGTTTCGATCCAGTCGCTCTCCACTCGAATAAACCGTTCGGGTGAGGCGCTGACTATCTGTCCTGGACCGAAATCGAAATAGCCCGCGAAGGGTGCCGCGTTGACAACACGGAGTTTCTCGTAGAGCTCGGAAGAGGAGCAACGGGCGGGACAGAGAAGACGCTGCGACAAGTTCACTTGAAAGATATCGCCAGCGAAGATGTAATCGCGCGCACGTTGGACCGCGGACCGATACCCCTGGCTATCAAAGTTCCCCAACCAGCCGCCCCCCAAACGTGTCTCAAATTGGGGGGCCGTCAGACCGTGGGCCATCGCATGCACCGAACTCCGCTCGGCAGAATGCCCCATCGATTCCGACACCGACACGGAAGAGTCCAACCGTTCCAGAAAATACTGGGCTCGAGCCATCGCTCTCTCCGTTCGGCCCTCCTCCCAGTTCGCGGCCCCGTCCTCGCAAAACCCTTGGGAGATCAACCAGCCCTTTCCAAGATGGTGATCCCATGCCAATACGACGTCGTACAAACCGAGCACGGCGATCGGGAGAGAAAATTCATCGTGCCGCGCTTTGGGAATCTTCTCGAAGCACCGTCCGAATTCGTAGCCGAAATAACCAGCCACTCCTCCTTGAAAAGGTGGCAAGGCCGGTTGCGTTTCGGTTCGATATCGTCCAAGCCATCCCTCCAACCGAACCAAGGGATCGGCCATGGGGATGTGAATCTCCAAAACGTCGATGGGGTCCGAGCATAGAAACGAAAAACGCCCCCTCGGCGGTCCCGCCAAAGCGGAATCGAGCCAGCAGCAGTAGGGAAGACCTCTCAGTCGTCGGAACGCGTAGAGAGAGTCCCATTCTTTTGGCAGGGGGACCACATGCGGCTGGAAGCACGTCTTGGAAATCGGATCGCTCATGGCGGCATTGTACGAAACGTTCTTCTTGCTCTCCAAGTGCTGCTCGATGCAATCCCAGTGCAATCCCGTTGCAATCCCACTGGGTGGAAAACATTTCTCTGCTACCCCAATCCTCAATTCGCGTCACGCTTCAGGAAGTTCCGCTATACTTCACCAACGGAAACTGGCGTCCGATCCTGACAGTGCCTTTCGCGGTCCCTCAAGCACCCAATTCGCACTGTCCTTGATCGTCGACCAGATGAAAGAATCGATTACTGCAAACATTAGAAATGTCTTCATGAACTTGGACTGGGACTCTCTTCGAGCGATTCTGAATAAGCACAAGCGTTTCATTCTGACAAGCCATATTCGTCCCGATTGCGACGCGCTCGGCAGCGAAATGGGGATGGCGGGAATTCTCCAGGCCATGGGAAAAGAGGTGACCATTGTCAATGGTCACCAAACCCCGCCCAGCCTGTGCTTCATGGATCCAGCGCAGTCGATTCTGGTTATCGGAGACACGATCACACAGGAAGAAATCGAAGGGGATTGCTTGATCGTCCTCGACACGAGCGCTTGGGCACAGCTCGGCCCGATGGCCGATGTTCTAAGGAAATTCAACGGCTCCAAAGTCGTCATCGATCACCATGTGGGTGAGGACGATCTCGGGGCGCAGTTTTTCAAAGACACCAGTGCCGAAGCGACTGGTCATCTCGTCGCCAAGCTTGCCGAACATCTCCAGGTCCCCATCTCCCGCACGATGGCAAACGCGATGTATGCCGCGATCGCCACCGATACCGGTTGGTTTCGATTCGACTCGACCACTAGCGAAACCTACCGCGTTATCGCCAAACTCGTCGACTCGGGTGCTTCCCCCTCGTCAATCTACGGCGATCTGTATGAACGCGACACCGTCGGACGTGTCCGATTGCGTGGACGCATCCTCGCGAGGGTGCAAGTCGAGTGCAACGGCCAACTGGTCCATACGCACGTCCGAAAAGAAGACTTTGTCGAATCGGGAGCGCTCGCCAGCGATACCGAGGATGCGATCAATCTGACTTTAGCGATCGAGGGAACGAAGGTCGCGATCATCTTGATCGAGCAGCTCAAAGGTGGATTCAAGGTGAGCTTCCGCTCGCGATGCCATGTCGACTGCAATGAACTGGCTCGTCAGTTCGGCGGGGGTGGGCATCGCGCCGCAGCAGGTGCGTTTATCGAAGCCGAGTTTGCCGACACCCAGGCGCGAGTTTTGCATGCGGCGAGACAAGCGCTCGCCAACAAACCTGGTCATGCTTGATCCCATTCGTCTCTCCTTCGCGCTTCTCCCCCTCGGCGCGTACCTGTCCGTGATGGGGATGCTGCGATGGCGAAAGCACCCCACTGTTTTGAGCAGATCGTTTGATTTGCTCCTCCTCGGGATGGGGATGGCCGGCATGATCGCAGTCGGACCGATCGAACTCTTTTTTCCGAGAGCGGCCTACTCGCTCGTTGGAAATTGGGTTTGGTTGATCCTACTCTCGCTCTACTTTCTAGTTCTCCTGCTGATTGTCTTCCATGTCCCACCTGGAGTGGTCGTGTATGGGATGCGTCAGGAACGCCTTCGGAAGCTTTTGGAAAAGGGACTTACCGATCGGGAAGTCCCCTTCTCCTTCCAAGGCGACGCGATCCGTATGGAGTCGATAGGCATCCACGCTCTGCTCCTCGACGCGGGAGCCCGCGATGTCGCTGCACTGCAAGCGATCGGGGCGAAGCAGAATCTGCTGGAATGGGTCCGACTCGAGCAAGACCTTAGCCGGGCCGTGCGTCACGAACACATGGAGTCGGCGGTTCAAGGCCCATTGTATGTCACCCTGAGCAGCTTGTTATTCCTCGTAGCATTCTGGTTTTTGGCAAGCGACACCCAGTCGCTTCGCGACGCGATGGCAGCTCTCTTTAGCGAGTAGCCAATCGATCCCTCCGTATCTGCATCCAAGACAACGGCGCATTCAAGACAGCGGCGGGACCATAGCAACGACAACTTCCAGACAGCAATGTCTTTAAGAAAGCAGGTCGCCGAGCTGACGAGCGTGGGCAAAGACTTGAATCGGGACCGTTAATCCATGCCGTCGATAAATCCCTTCGAGACGTTTCCCATCGAGAGGATTGGCTTCGATCTGTCGAATACAAATCCGAGCGACTTGTTTTGGAAATTTGGCTGCCAACTTCGCGTAGATCTCGGGGTCTCGCTCGCCGCTATCCCCGACGAAAATGAAAGTGCGATTGGGCATCCGTTTGAGCAAGCTCCTAATCACCCCTCCTTTGCTTTTGCGACGGATAATTTGCCATCGCTTGAAGATCTCGTCTCGCAAACGGAACCACTTCAAGTGCATGCTCCCTTGGGGGAATCCCGACTGGGAAAGGAACTGTGAAATAGGACGATAGATCTGCCAAGGGCTGCTGCTGACGTAATGGAACAACGCCCCCTGCTCAAACCAACGATGGTAGGTCTCCGCCATGCCCTCGATCGATTCAAAGGGTTCGGCAAAAGTTCGTTGCAGCATCCGTCTTCGATAATTCACTTCCGTCATTTTGATCGTATCATCGATATCCGTGACGACGCTCACTCCTTGATCTTCCGCCAAAAAAATGGGGCATCCCTTCAACGCATTCGACGCTTCCATCAACGGCGAGGGTATGGGCGCATCGAGTTGTTCATAACTTGATGAAGGAAACGAATCTCCGTAGCTGCGCAGGCCCGAGAGTTGGCGTGCGGGGAGATCCAGTTTGCAATTGAACAAACCGCTCCCCTTCGATTTTCGCCTCAGCACGTAATGCTGACCGCCGAGAGCGAGTTGGACACGCACACCCGAAATTGGACAGGCCAAGAAGCCATCGACCCGTTCACCGAAAATCTGCCCGTCGACGACATCTTTTGAAATGTCGAGCGCACGGACCAATCCTTTGAGCAGGAGCCGCTTGCTAAAGGAAGCAGGCGCTTCCTGGCTAATCCTTCCTTGCACCCAAACCCGCCAGACATCCCCGCCAGCGAGGGGTGTCGCAATGGTGGGATACAACACGACACGGGAATCCAGTTCCGATCGATTCGGGATTTCGGGATGCATATGGAGAACCATAGGTCTCTGCTTCAACACATCAGCACCCACGCGAAGAGGACTACCCATGCCAGAAGTCTCCATCCGATCGAACTCGAGACGAGTTCGGCCTAACCTTTTTCCACGGTGACCGTTTTTCGTTGATCGATCGATCGATAAATCGCCTCGATGGCCAACAGATCCTTCAGGCCTTCTTCGCCCGAAACTTTCGAAGGACGTCGCTCCAAAATGCACTGAGCGAAGTCATCCATTTCCGTGGCGAACTGATCGACCTGCCCCAGATCGACTCTCTCTTTCGAGGTTTCCATCCGGATCCCTGTGTAACTAAAAGCCGGATCCAATTTCACAAAACCATCGCTGCCAAAGGCTTGGACGCGATTGAGTCCATTGAAGTTGTAACTGGTGCTGCAATAGGCTTGAGACCCCGACGCGAACTGCATCAACCAGGTGATCGATTCGTCCACTTCTGCAAATTTCGTCGCATCGGTTTTGGATTCTTGCGCGGTGATAGAAATCGGCTCCTCGCCTGTGATACCGCGACACGCCTGGAGCGCGTAAATGCCGACATCCATCAAGGCTCCGCCGCCAGCCAAGTCGCGTTTCAGTCGCCATTGCGTTGGGTCACCGATCTTGAACCCAAATCCAGCTTCGATCATGCGAACCGCGCCGAATGCCTGGGAACGAACCAGCTCGAGCATCTTGAGGTGATGGGGTTCGAATTGACAACGATAACCGATCGCCAACAATCGATCCGCGGCCTTGCACGCGGCGATCATCTCGCGACATTCCTGCGCGGTGTTTGCCATCGGTTTTTCGCACAAGACATGCTTCCCGGCTTTGGCCGCTCGAATGGTAAACTCGTGGTGCATGCTGTTGGGCAACACCACGTAAACGAGATCGACGGAATCGTCCGATGCAATTTTGTCGAACCGTTCGTAGTTATAAATATGATCCTGTTTCACTCCATACTTTTCGCTCCAAGCCTTTTCCTTTGCCGGGGTGCCGGTCACGATGGCAGCCAGCTCGCAGTGCTTGGTTTTCGCCAAGGCTGGGGCAATCTGATTGGTACTCAGGTTTCCCAAACCGACCAGCGCCACTCCCAACTTTCGGTTCGAACTGGCGCGGGCGGTCTCGGAAAAGAATCCTCCCGTCGCTAGTCCTGCGGCGAACGCAGCGGAAGTGGAAGTCGAAAGAAATTCTCGTCGGTTGGCATTCAGTCTTTGCATCGGATTGAATCTGCTTGCGAGGAATGAGGAGGGAAGGGGTCGCAGGGACCGGTTCTATTCTAACGCGCATCGGCCCGGTTCAGATACGCGAAAGAATTGGAGTTACGAAAAAGGGAGCACTCCCCGTTCAGCCTCAATTTTGCGGTGCCGCCTCGCCTCCGCGAGCCGCATCCTGCCGAAGAGCGTCCAGTTCCTGCTGCAACGGTCCAAGATCGAGAATGGGCTCGACAAACATGTCCCGTCCACCTGCCCCCAACGGCCGCTGACGGCACGAAAAGAAATGCGAAACATAACGCTGCCAGCCCTGCTCCTCGGGAACCTTGAATCGGTCCCCCTTCTGCAGGATGGGGCGGTAGTCGTGCATTTGACCAAACTGCTTTTCACCCGCAGCTTGGCACGGAAACCAATGTCCGACGCCTTCGTCATCTTCTAGATAAAACTCGGGATAGCAGTGCTCTGGAATCCAAACGCACCGAGCAGGAATGTCGCTCGCTCGGCAGAGCGCGACAAAGATGCCGGTCATCTCCTCGCAATCTCCCTGCTTGTCTTTGAGCGCATCCCGAATGTTGCGCACTGGTCCGTTGCGATATTCGATTGTCTCTCGAACCCAGTCATAAATCATCTCGACATGCTTCCAAGCATTCTCGGGCTTCGAGTCGGCGATTTTCTTCGCCGCTTTTTTGATGTCAGGCAAATTGATTTCGATATACGGGCTCGACTCCATATACCAACGCAACTCTTTATGAATCGTCTTCGGAATACGAAAGATCGATGTATCGGCAGGTGCATTGATAAAGGACTTTTCCACCTGAACATTGACGATCAAGTTGATTTGGGCGTTGGGCCCGAGCGAGTTCATGCGCATGACCAACTGCCGTGCACCGGCTGGCAAATCTCGGAAGTCCCAAAGCATTTGGTCTGGGATCTCATGGCTCAAAACCGTGATCTTCTGCTCCGGCCAATCCATGGGAAAAGGAATTGTGGCCTGGATATTGGTTGCGAAATTCTCGTTGGACTCAAAGCTCATCCCGAACCTCATCTCCATCGTCCGTGGAGCATAAAGCTGGATGCCGTTGGTCGCTTCCAAAACGCGCCCCACTACGACTTCCGCGGACGGCTTTTTGGACACAGGCTTCGCCGAAGCTCGCGGCTTGGAAACGCCCTCGCCTCGCTCCTTGGTGTCCTCTTGCGCCAAGCAACTTGATGGAATCAATAAGAGTCCTGCCAACCCGAGCGCGATTCTTCGAAGGTTACCCAATTTCATTCGTTCTATCTCCCGTTACGAGTCACCTTTCAGAATAAGTCGCAGAGACGCGCTTTGGCAAACTCTTTGGGAAACAGGACAAAATTCCAACCTCTCGCAATCCCCCCACCACTCAGAGCGATCCGAATGTGCGAATTATGACGATTGGGAACCGTCGGACTGCGAATACCCAAACCGATCAAGCCACTCCCGCAATTCGCTGGGCTCGATGGAAAAATCACCCTCCCTTGATTTCGCATGGGACAAAGGACCTTCCGCCAACTCCTCGCCCCGCCCAGGTTTCGTTCGATTTCCCACGTTGGAATCGGATGGGACGGGATCCGACATCGGAGGACCCAGTTCAAACGAGACCCAATCCTCGCTCTCCATGGCGATGGCACCTCGGCTTTTCGCCGCTCGCTGAATCTGATGATCGGACGAAACGACGGTTAGTTTTTTGGGAGTTGGATGGGCACGGATCGCTTGCACGATCAACTCGTCCGCACTGGAGTGATCTCGTGAAAAAGTAACCCTCATGCCGCGATAGTGAGTCTCTTTGGGCAGATCGAGGTCGACTTGCGAATCAAAAACAATCCAAGTCCTCTGCCGCTCGCGGTCGGACATTCTTATCGCAATGTACTCTAAACAGTATTGCCTCGCTTCTCGCAACGCACCGCTACCTCGACGCGGATCGGGATAGCCGATGCTTTGAAACATCAAGTTGTAGCCGTCGATCAATGTTTCGATCGACGGCTGCTTTCGATCGCGCGCCATAGCGGGATTATCGAGCGTTCGAATGCAGATTCTCGGGAGTCCCCTGAATCTTCGCATTCTCTTTCGAGTCTGGTTTCTGCTCCAATGTGAGAAGCGCGAACAAATCGGCCAACTCTTGGGGTGTCATCTGGTTTTCCAACCCCTCGGGCATCAGCGACTTGGAATCCTGCTTGAACTCATCGATCTCCTCGGTCGCGATGGTTTGCTCTTTCCCTCCCTGCACTTTGACAATGACCCGCTTCTCGGTTCTCTCGATGAGCAGACCGGTGATGATCTCGTCATCCTTGGTCCGGATGGTCACGCTCTTGTACGCATCGCCGATCACCAAACTCGGATTGAACACACTCACCAGCAGCTGCTCATAGGAACCGCGTCCATTCGATGTAATGTTCGGTCCTACCTCGTTTCCCCGTCCATGCATGACGTGGCATTGGCCGCAGATGCGATCATAGACCAACCACCCCCTGTCGGCGTTCCCTCTCGCGTCCCACCGGAGCGCATTGCCAACACGCTGGATCACCGCCTCGCGCTCTTTCGATGACTCCGTGCTGACACTTCCCCAAATCTGACCGACAAGCTTCTTGATGGACTCTTGATTGCTGCCTGCTAATAGTCGGATCCGATTTGGGCTCAACAACTCTTTTCGAATCGCTCCCGATTGGACCGACGCCAAAAACACCTCGGCCGATTCGGAACGCTGACAAAGCCTCTCGGCGATCCCCGACTGAATCGCCCCCTTCATTTTCGGCAAGCGAGCGACCAAACTCTGGATCTGTTCCACCGAAAGCCTTCGTAACCCCAGATCCAATAGCGTGTCGCGCAAACCGCTATCGACTTCGCGTTGGGACTCCAGATCCGTAAGAAGCTTCTCCGTCGCAGCCAACAAAATTTTGTCATCGAGCGACGCGGAGACTTGAACAATCTGTTTCTTGAGATCGGGCCGAACATCCGGATGCACCACGAGCTCCTTCGCCAGCCTCATGACATTCTCATCGCCCAAAATCAATCGAACTTGAAACAAAGCGTTTTGCCAGCCATTCCAGCTCTTCCATGCCTTGCCATCCGGGACGCCATACTGGGGATTCGAAGCATTTTCCGAAACCCACTTTTGCAAGATCGCCTTGGTCGCGGTGACGGATAACTCGCCACTGCGCACCCGATCCAACAATGAGCTGATAACACGTGCCCCAGCCTCTGGATCCTCGTTCGCAACCAAACTCGCGGCTGCCAACACATTCTCGACATGACGCCGACTGCGCTCATCCTCCAATCGATTGTTGGACTGAGACAGGAGCAGGGAAGCGAAGCGAGGAACGAGCCCATTCCACTCGCGATTCGCGGTGGATTTCTTCATAGTCGCCAAGATTGTGTCCTGTTCACGAACCAAATCAGGCAGCATGTTTTGCCAAACTACCCTGCTCAGGATCGGATCGGGGTCGCTATGGGACAATACCTTCATCTGCTGCGACACATTCCAGGCAGACTCTCCCTGGGCGCGCGCCATCTTGGGACTGGCGATCGCGACCTCCACACGAACGCGGGAATCCGGATCCGCGGCCAACTTTTCTAGCGACTGCCTCACACTGGGTGAGTCGATCTTTTGCCGACCAACCGTTCGGACCCCCCAAGCTCTCAATTCGGGCTCGTTGGCTTGCACGAGCCGCGTTGCCAACGTCTCCGAAATGCGGGTTGAACCGACCAACGCCCAAAGGGAATGAAGCCGGGTCTTCATCGACAGCTTCGCATCGAAAATGTTTTGTTGCAGTGCGTTCGACGTCTCGGAGCTTATCGCAACGCTTCGCTCTTGCAGCTTCAATTGGGCTCGCTGCCGATTGAAAATGTTGGGATCAGCCAACAGGGCGACCAACTGAGCATCGCTAAGCTTGTCAAAGTCTTCCACGCGGGGCTTCCGTCGCGATTGATGCACAATGCGATAAAGACGGCCATGCCCCCGATCCACTCCTTTCGGATCGGCATTCGCATCTTGATAGCAGTGATAGCGGTCATACCAGTCGAGCACATACAAACATCCGTCAGGCCCCACCTTCTGCGCCACCGGCATGAACCAAACGTCGTTCGCTGTCAGAAAATCGGGTTCCCCCTTACCTTTATATGTCGCTCCAGATCGCTCGATCGAATCACTGTTTAAACAGCCACCATGGATGTTCCCCATGTAGAGTTTGTTGTTGAAGGACGCGGGATACGCATCGGTGTCCAAGAATTCGATTCCGCAGTAGGCTGCCATTTGATGCTTGTGTTTGACAATCGAATCCGCATAGAACGTGTGCGGTGGATAGGGTCCTCCCTGCCGAAGGTAGTAAGCGCTTTCGGTGAGATGCCACAAGTGATCGATGACACAGGCGCTAATAAAGGCACTCCCTTCGGAATCGAAGGCGATCCCCCAAGGATTGCTGGTACCTTCGCAAAACAAATCGAACTGACGGGTCTTCGGATCGATGCGAAACATCGCGCAGGTGAACTCAAACGTCTTGTCCCCTTGAACAACGCGCGATGGGTTGAACACTCCGTTCAGTCCATAAAGGCATCCGTCGGGTCCCCAAGTGAGCGCATTAGGAAGTTCGTGGGTATCATCCCTCCCAAAGCCTGTCACCACCACTGTCTGTTTGTCGGCGACATCATCTCCATCGGTATCCTCTAAAAAGAGAATATCGGGTGCATTGGCGACCCAAACTCCACCATGCCCGACCGCGATCCCCGATGGGATATTCAGTCCTTCGGCAAAGACCTTCACCGTCTCTGCGACCCCATCCCCATCTCGATCCTCCAAGATCTTGATGCGGTCCCGTCCAGGTCCTGGTTCACGACGCGGATACTCAAAGCTCTCCGTGACGTAGATGCGCCCGCGATCGTCGAACGCCATCGCGACCGGATTCATAATCGCCGGCTCAGAAGCGACCAACTCCACATGGAATCCCTCTGGAACCTGCATTGCGGCGATCGCTTCGACAGGAGACTTGGGCGGCCCGGGAGGAGCCGATTGCTTTCGCGGAATGAAGTCTTGGCCGTTCGAAGTCGCAGCGGTCGCAGCTGCCAAAAGCAGCGCAGCAAATCTCAATCGTTGCACGTCAAAGAAACCTTGTTGGGAGGGAATATTGGGAGGAAAATCGATGGGGTCCGATCTCTCTCGCTCCGGAGAGTAGACCTGCGAGTATTCTACACCATCGAGTTGCCTTATGCCCCCACCGTCGGTTTACGGCCGGGCTAACGCGGCCCGATCATCTTCTCCAAGCTCGAATGAAAGCGCATCGACCAGTTCGCAAACCTGCTGCTCGTTTCGCATTCCCACAATAGCACCCGTCACGGCAGGATGACTGAGCACGTAAGCGATCGCGATCACACCGGGATGCTTTCCAAGCTTCGTCGCCAGCGCTGTCACGCGTTCTTCCAATTCCAAATTCTTGGTGAGGAGCGGCTCTTGAAAAAATGCACTGCGACGGCGCCAATCGTCTTCAGGAAGGTTCTCAATGCGCTGGCGAGTCATTGCACCGGTCAACATGCCCGATCCCATAGGCGAATAAGCAATCACGCCGATGCCATGCTCCTGCGTGTAGGGAAGAATCTCCTTTTCCACCTCCGGCCGGACCAAGGAGTAGGGGGGTTGGAGAGAGGTAATGGGTCCGATCGGAGCAATCCGTTCCATCTGCTCCACGTTGAAGTTCGAAACACCGATCCATCGCACCTTCCCCTCCTTTTGGAGAGCCACCAGCGTCTCCCAGCCTTGCTCGATATCCGATTCCGGTTCAGGCCAATGAATCTGATACAAATCGATCACATCGACATCCAATCGTCGCAAACTCGCCTCGCATTCGCGGCGAATGGAGGTCGGCTCTAGCGATTTGACAATCTGACGATTTTCGTCCCAGGCCCTCTCGCATTTGGTGAATACGTAAGGTTTGGCTCCCCCCCAAGAACGGATCGCTTCAGCAACGACTTCTTCAGAATGCCCCAACCCGTAAACAGCGGCGGTATCAATCCAATTCACCCCCGCATCCAACGCCGCATGGATCGCACGAATCGAATCGCTATCGTCCTGCTGGCTCCACGAAAAGGACCAACCCGCCCCTCCCATCGCCCAAGCTCCAACCCCAATGGGTGAAATCTCTAAATCCGATTGGCCTAATCGTCTGGTTCGCATCGATCTTCTAAAGTGGGGTAAGTGGAATATTCATCGTCCCGCAGCATGTTCGCAACCTAACGCGATGCTGCGAAGTATATCCGATCTCCCATAACGGAATCCCACATCGCGCGCCCTAGGGGAGTTAAAATGAAGCCTGATATCCGCAAAGGCGCACCTCAGGTCTTGAGGTTCTAGTCCCCTCGCTGTCGTGCGCGAGTCGCTTTCGTGAGCACACTATGCAGCATTCACCCTTGATCCCCCCCAACTGGAATTCCTTGCCCGAGGAATTCCGATCCCGGCTCGGTACATCGGTCGGACGACAACGGGCCATGTTTACCGACTCCCACCTCCTCATTGTCGCGCACCATGTTCCCGAAGCGGATGAGACGACGCGAAAAGGAATTCTCTTCTGGCTAGACCCCTCAGGCGAATGGCGAGCGAGCAATGGCGACCCGGGCAAAGCCGCCCTGCAAATGCACTTGGATCGATTCTCGAAGAAGCTCGATCATTACGAACACGAAGAAGCGATCGCTCGGAAGGCCGACGATTACCTTCCCATCCTGGATGGCCTAGCGCCCTTGATGCGGACCACGAAGAATCTACTCGCCACACTCGAGGAGGCCCGCAAGGCCTTTCCTAACGTTAGGGCTCTGATCGATTACCGCGACCGTGCCTACGATCTTGCGAGGCAAGCGGAGTTGCTCTACGAGGACGCTAAGAACTCGATGGACGTAGCCATCATCCGCCGCGCGGACGAGCAAGCTGCCGCGACGCACCAGATGATGGTCGCCTCCCACCGCTTCAACATGCTCGCCGCCATCTTCTTCCCCTTTGCGACCCTCGGCTCGATCTTCGGTACAACATTGACGGATAATTGGAGCTGGTCCCAATCTCCTTTAGGCTTCACCGTGTTTCTTCTCGGCGGAGCGATCCTGGGTAGCGTCCTGATCCAATTTGTTGCACGCCCTCGAACGCCGTAACTCAAATCCTCCCCTTCCTCCCATTTCCATGCCAAGCTTCTCCTGCCTCGCTCGCTGTTTTCTCCCCCTCTCGCGAACTACCGCGTACCTTGTCGGTATACTCGCGATGGCATGTCCTTCGTTGGGAGAAGCTCAAGCACCCAACGAAATCGAACAGCGCGCAGCACGTATCTTGCAATCGAAATGTTTTGCGTGCCACAACGAAGACTCGTCCGAAGGAGGGTACAGCCTGCACAACGGGCATACTCTCTATCGACCAGGGGATTCCGAAGCGGCGCCGATCGTCGACGGTTCGGCGGAAAGAAGTGAACTTTGGAAAAGAGTCTCCTCCGAAGATAGCTCGATTCGAATGCCCAGCGAAGGGGAACCTCTCTCGGCTGAGGAACAATCTATTCTCCGCCAATGGATCGATGGTTCCCCGGCCTGGCGCCTCGCCAAAGACCAACGATTGATCGAACGCGCATCCCCCGACAGGCTGCTCACCCTCGATTCCGCCCCTCCCCAACATTCGACCTATGGCAATCGAACACCTCCCTTCCTCGGTGTTTTCAGCGAGAACCGAAAAAAACTCTATGTCGCCGGTTGGGGGGAACTGCTGGTTTGGAACACCAGCGACGGAAACCTGGAAGCCCGCTGGTCGGGCTTTGAGAAACGGTTCGCTGCGATCGACTTGTCCACCGACGAACGTTGGCTCGCGGTCTCCTCGGGCCAACCTGGCATCTCCGGCACGGTTCATCTCATCGACTTGGAGAATCCGAAACATGCGATTCGCGTGTGGACCGCTTCGGACCTTCCACCTGCCCTTCGGTTTTCTCCCTCCAACCGTGCGTTGGCGATCGGCTCGATGACCGGTCAAGTCGCGATTGTCGCTGTCGACACCCAAGAGATTGTTAAAGAAGAATTGGCGCACGCAGACCAAGTTCTCGCGTTGGAGTGGAATACCGATGGTTCGCGATGGATGAGCGGGTCGAGAGATCGCACGGCGCGCGTATCGGAATATGCGTCCGGAGAACTCAAGGTGGCGTTAGGAGGACATGAGCGGAGTGTTTGCGGAGTCGGTTTCAGCTCCCTCGGCCCGATCACGAGGGACGAAACGGGCTCGCTCCGACTATGGTCCAACGACGATTCAGGACGAGTACTCACCAAGCGGAGCGACCTGCCTCCCAAACTGCAGTCCATCGCTGTCGCAAACGATCGCATTCTCTGGCTCAACGCCTCAAAATTGATGTCCGCGGCTCCCACAAAATCGGTAGTCGAGGAGCCGGAAAAGGACGACAAGGGTACCCCCAAAAAGAAAACCAACTTCGCGTTGCAAAAGAAGGAATTGCAGGACTTGCGCCCAGAGACAGCAAGCGTTCATTGGCTGAACCGCTCCGGCTGGATCGGCATCCAAACAACCGATCGTCGCTTCTTTCTCCATAAGATCGAGGCGTCTGACGAAATGTCGCCGATGACTCTTTACCCGTGACCCTTCTGACCGCTTAGCACATAAGGGTCGCTCGGAGATCGATTCATTCGATTCAAAACAGCTCTAGTTGCTGCGGTGCATCGATTTGCAATGACGGGGATGATGAAGAAGCGAAAATGTCGGTAGCGACCGTGCCCATCACACGCCCCGCGAGCGCCATTCCGGATAAAAGCGCTCCTTCAATATTGGGGGTTTGAAACCAATCCCCGCACGCACCAATACGATGTTGCGAATCCCAAAAGCAAGGTGTATCGCTGATTCCCTGTTCAACTGCGGCGTAGAGCCATCGGTGGGCTTGGCGGAAGAACGGCTCTGGCGGCGTGATGGGGAACAATCGATATAATTCCTGCATCAACACTTCGCAGACAGTATCTCGATCGAGTGCAAGATGCTCAGCCGCCCAGTCACTGCTGGTTTGAAGGACCCAGCAATCCAGCTCGCTCGGACGGTTCGGCTTGCTCGAATCGCGAGCGATCCAAGCGATAGGGGACTCTTTGACAAAGGCGCCATCAAATGGAAGCCCCCACTTGGTTCCAAAGGCGACCATCAAGGTCCAGCAGGGCCGGTGGTTCGCCTGTTGCAGTTTCTTTGCGGAATCTAGATGGCTCGGCACGAGCTGCAAGGTCTGATGGGCAGGGCAGTTCAAAAGCACCGAATCAAACGTCTCGCTCTCAAACCGCTCCTCTTCGATCATTGCCAAACTTATTTGACCCGCCAAACGATAGGCTCCCGGTTCCCCGTCGATGCGATCGACGCGCCGTTGGTATTGGACCTTCAGATCCTTCGACAAGTGCTTGCCCATCGCATTCATACCTGGAATCCATACCATTCGGTGGGCATTGGATTTTTCTGCTGCGATCGCGCCATCTCGCCACTCGACGATCCGACCTGTCCATACTCCAGCCAGTCCCATTTCGATCCAACTGCAAACGTACTTGGCAACGCGGGAGTCTTTGCAGGTGAAGTACTGGGCGCCGTGATCGAACTGCAACATCTGCTCCAGACGTCGCGTCGAAGCCCTGCCTCCCGCCCCTCGTGATTTATCAAAGACGGTAACATCCCAACCATGGTCGCTCAGAATCCTCGCGGCCATCAATCCACCTAACCCAGCCCCGACTACCGCAATCCGCGGAACCGCCCCCATTCGGAATCGATCGATTTGCGACTCGTATTTTGGAAGGTCCATCCGCTGGGCATGCTCCGAGGTCGGCCTCGTGCGGACGGTCCCAAGGACGGGCTGAGGAGGATGAAATGGGCGATCGAATTGCCCCAGGCACCAAAGGATTCCACCATAGGATGCAGGATCCCGACCGTCTAACGCATAACGATGGTTTAGATCGATCAATTGACGCAGCGCATCACCCGCATTTCGGGTCCAGTGAGGAATCGCTTTGCCCCACGTCATCCGTACGTTGTTATGCAACTCTCCATGTTTGACCAAACTGCGCTGGCATGCATTCCAAAGCCGATCCGATGTCTTGCCTCGCGCGAGATCCTCCCATGCGTACAATTCGTCTCGACGGTCTGCTTCGTGCTCCGTCAGAGTTTGAGTCGCCCAAGCCGGAAGTGTGTCCAACGTGTTGTAATCGTCGCGATAGAAACAATATCCGTAAGCCATCTCACGCCATATCAACAACTCTTCAAGATACTTTTCCGCATTCCTATGATGCGCTTCGCGAGCCAATCGCATCGGAGAAACCATCCCATAGTGCAAATACGCGGACATGCGACTGGCAACTTCTGACGTTGGGTCATTCCTCTGTTTTGCATACTTGGAAAGCTTCGTACGACAGAAATGTTCCCACCTCGCATACCCTGCAGTTGTCCCACCCGGAGTGTCGAAGACGGGCCCGATACTGTGGTCGATTTCACATTGAGAAACGAGTTCTGCTAGATCGATGCACTGAGGATCGATGGGCACAAAAGGAAGCTCCCCATCCCATGGCGAGGGCTGGGCATCGCAACCAGGCCAAGGTGCACCGACTCGTTCCTTGTACCATTTGCGAGTGGCGTCTTTGTAAGCAAAGGCGCGGTCGTAGGCCCTCCCTAACTTTTGCAGGGGCACCACGCAAGACGCATCCACAGTCAAAATGGGAGTCGCCGATGTGCCTCGCAGTCGCTCCAACCAAACGTCTGTCGGCTCACCCGGGAATTCGTCCGTAACGAGGATCTTGGCCATGGCAGTGATTCGCTTCAGTGCCGGAATCCGATATTCACGTCGATCGACATGCAACACGTGACGAATCCCCAGTTTGCCATACTTCTGAGCGAGATCCACTGCCCCTTGTAAACTGAACCAATGATGCCGATCCGATGCGAATCGATAGTTCTCGCTCACCCCTTGGTAAACCAGCAGAGGTGCATCCAACGAAATGGCAATATGTCGCGCAGCGTCCAATGCCGGATTTTCATCGGTTCGCAATGCATGGTGTGTCCAATAGACCACCGGCGCGGTCGACGACGATCTTGGGTCCAAACTCCCATCGTCTGATTCACGGCCTAAGCTGTACCACCGAGCTCGTTCCAAAAGATGGGGAGGAAGCGAGGCCAGGATCTCCTGGAGTGCGTTCGATCGATTGAGCATGTCAGGGAGTCTGGGAAGGGATCAAACGAGCCCAACGCCGATGCACAACCGTTGTGAATCCGGAATCTGAGCCAAACGGGGCCTGGCATCTACGGAATGAAGCAGACGTCGGGAGTATAGACAGGCGTCAAGCCGATGGAGGCGTCCAAGTTGGCATCCCACCCTGTTGCTATTTGGATCGCTGCAATTGAAACAACTCGTACATCGGTTCAGATAGCTGGGAGGCACTCGCCTTGGTCATTTCTTCGCTCAAGATCTGATCGAGCTGCCCCTGGAAAATCTTCTCGGCTCGCCCTCCGTTGAAGTATGCGGAGCCTTCCTGGGACGACCGGAGCGAAGAGATCATTTGGGAAAACAGCGTCTGTCCCACGAAATTTTGAAACGCTTCTTTCAAATCTTCTCCCTGCTTTTCCCCCATTCCTCCCAGCTCAATCTCACCCGATGCGGATGGAAATGCCGGAGCTGGACTCTCGGATTGGCTTTGTCGCAGTGCATCGGCAAAGCTCCCGTCGTGAAGATTTTCCCCTCGCGATACGAGTGCATCGGTTCCGGTGCCGCGCGCCATCGTACCGGACAAGGAATCTAGCTTCGTTATACCGATCGATTCTGCCATGGGATGATTTCCTAAATTTCTAAGTTGGGCGACCTGGCAATGTTGGCGAGTTGGCGATGGAGCGCCACCTGCCCAAGAGCCCGTTGCGACAGTCGCCCCATGGCACGGGGTGCCGTGCGGACAGGACGCGTCACTCGATTACGAGCTCCCCGTAAAGATTCCCCTGTTTGTAGATCCCTTTGATGATGGTAATGATGTCCGAGGTCGGGACATTCAGCACATTGAGGCCATCCACCAAGCTTTTCAATCTGGGGTTCTCCGGCGTTTCTTTGGGGAGACCGACAAAGCCCCCGGCGGGCGGATTGTTTCCCCGCGGAGAAAACGTGAGGTTGCCAAACGATACGGCGACGGGGGCAAACGTGACGTCCTCTCCGATAACGACGACCCCCTCTCGCTCGTTGATGTAAACTCGCTTTTGGTTTGCAAGGTTGATCAACGGCAGGTTGAGGATCATGGAAACGAATTCCACCGGTTCGCTTTGATAGATTTCCGGAACCTGTACGACGACATGTGTTTGATCGATCGCCGAAGCGATCTTTTGTACGGAACGAGTCGAGCGGGTGCCGGAGGAACCATTGGGATTCCCCGTCCCCCCTTGTTCGTCGTACCGATTGATTTTGTCCGCGATCAACTGCGAGGTCGCGAAGGAACTGTGATTGGGAGTGAGGACCAACGTGACCTTGTTGTCTTGAACAAATGGATTCTGAACGGTCTGCTCCATTTTGCACCCGTTCACGACCCGCCCCGACGTGGGAACTTTCGGGTCATCGAGAGTCACCGGTCCACTTGCCAAAGCGTAGGTCGTCGTCTGATCGGCTCGCGGCCCGAGCATATGGGTCAAAACAAGATAGCCTCCTTCGAGGCTCTTGGCGTTGATAGCGCTTACCGTGCAAGAAACCTTATCCCCTTGCACCAAACCGGTAGGCGGAATCTTGGCTACCACCCACACCATGGCCACATTCTTGGTGTTGGCGAATTCTTTTTCGTTGATGCGACCCTGCATATCGAACGACGGGTTGCCTCCAAGCCCCTTGAGCGCCTGGGCAATCGATCGGACAGTCGGCTTGAAATCACCGTCTCCGGTTCCCTTCAGTCCCACCACCCAGCCAATCCCTTGCAACGTGTTCTCTTCTTGCCCTTGAAGACGGCAAATGTCCTGAATCTTGAGCTCCGCGATGGCCTTGTTCGCGAACGGACCGAGCCCAAAGGCAACCGCCAATCCGAGCAAGATCCTACTGGCGAACAGGAGCTGACAGGATCGAATCCTGAACGTATTTTCGATTCGAATGACCCGTTCCTCGCGATGCATGGTTTCTCTCCGGTAGACCCACTCGGTGAAGGAGTTTGTCAGGGACTTGAACGATTCCGTGCACCATACCCAGATAGGCGTAGTAATTTCCAGTCCGATCTGCTGACGCCCGGGTGAAAGGCTCCAACGCCAGCTGCCAAATGTAGAGAATTGGAGGCACTCATGGTGGACTGGGCGAACGGCGCAATCCAGAGAAAGGACGGAAGACTCGTATTGTCAGGCGAGCGAAAACTGCCTGTAGGCTTCGTAGGCGGCGATGCCTACCGTCACCGAAAGATTGAGACTGCGAACGGGCCCGGGCATGGACACAGAGACGCACTGGCTGGCGAATTTCTCTCTCAAGGAAGCGGGCAGACCGCTCGATTCGCTACCGAAGAGGAGCCAGTCGCCGGGTTGATAATGAGGAGCGGTGTAGGCCTGCGATGCGAACTTGGTAAAGATCCAAAGGCGATCCGATGGGATACGAGGCAAAAGATGATCCCAGGAATCGGCAGCTTCCCATTGGAGGTGTTGCCAATAGTCGAGCCCGGCCCGCTGCAACTGCTTTTCGTCCATTCGAAATCCGGTCGGGCGTACAATCCACAGTTTGGCATTCAAGGCGGTGCAGGTCCGGCCGATATTCCCCGTGTTCTGCGGAATCTCAGGCTGGTACAAAACGATGTTCAAGATCGGTTCGGAGGTCATGGACGTCGCGACGCTACCCTACGAAGTTTTTAAGAACATCGTTGAAGCCAGGAAAGACTTCGACGCCCCCCGTCACCTCTCGGATCGCTTGGATGTGCATTTCCTTGGCGGTCCGATTGGCTTGGTTGATGGCGTCTGCCATGCGTGTTTCGAGCTCCAGCTTGGCGTCCGGCGCGAGCAACTCAGGAGCAATGCTGACCTGCGTCACAACTCCGAGTCCGTTCATCTCGATGTTAATCGAACCTCGATCCGTGTTGCTAGAACCATAGATGCGGGCGGTCTCTAACTTTGCATGCAGCGCGCGAACTTGTGGCCCCAATTGGGTCAAGTTCTTCATGGCGGATGCAAAGTTGGTCAAGTTCTTAAACATGAATCGCACTGTTCCTTCGAAGGGAGTTCCTTCGGTATGGAGTTCCTACGGTTTGGCTTTACGCATCGATGAACTTGTAACGACCTGGCATGCGTACCTCTGGGTTCGGAGCATCCCCCCAATCGGTGACATTGTCGGGCCCAAGCTTCAGATCGCTCTTCATCGCATCGTCCCACTTGATCACTTGCCCCGAGTACGCTGCCTCGCGTCCCATGATCGCCATAAGCGTGCTCTTGCACATATAGTCGCCGTTGTTAATCGGCTCGTTGCGGCGGATAGCGTTCATCAGGGCGACATGCTCGAGGTAATACATGCTCGGCTTTTCCCCCTCGTACTTCCAATTCACTTTGCCAGTGATCTTGTTGGCCAAGACCTTTGCAGTTCCCTCCGTGCCATAAACGTAGTCTTCGGTTTCGTTAAAGCACTCGGACATCTGACGCGTCGCGGCATAGCAACGTGTTCCATTCGCCCATTCGTAAACGATGGAGAAGTGATCGTAGATATCGCCGAACTCGGGTGCCGTGCGGACTTGGCGTCCTCCTGTTCCATAGCACTTCACAGGTGGTTCGTCATTGTGCAGCCACATCGCTTTATCGAGCGAGTGAATGAATTGCTCGACGATGTGGTCTCCGCTGAGCCAGCTGTAATAGAGCCAGTTGAGGACCTGGCGATGCATGGGCGTCCAATCGGGATTTGGAGTTCGCGACCAAAGCGTGGAGGTGAGATAGTTTTCTTGAATCGATACAATCTCGCCGATCGCACCGTTTTGGATTTGTTCCATGGTGGCTTTGACACCGAGGTCGTAGCGCCAACAAAGCCCCGAAACGACGCTGAGTCCCTTTTCTTTCGCTTTCTCGCACGCGGCCATGACTCGGCGCACACCGACGGGATCGACGGCTACCGGCTTTTCGCAAAAAACGTGCTTGCCCGCGTTGATCGCGGCCTCGATATGCATCGGGCGGAAACCGGGAGGAGTCGCCAAGAGAATAACGTCGATGTCGGTTTCCAGAATCTTCTCGACGGCATTCCAACCCGAGAAGCATTGATCGTCTGAAACCTCGTACTGCGGACCCAGCGTTTTGGAAAGCTGTTTCTTCCCTTCTTCAAGACGGTTGTAGAAGACTTCCGCAATCGCCGTTAAGCGGCAACCTGGGTCAGCGGACATGGCATCTTTGGCAGCTCCATTCCCTCGGCCGCCGCAGCCGACCAATCCTACTTTGAGAATGTCGCTCCCAGCCGCATGGACCGAACGATTTAGAAAGGAAGTCGCCACGCCGGCCGCACCCACCGTAGCCGACGTCTTCAGGAACTGGCGGCGTCCCTCCTGGCTTACGGAATGCGATCCGGTATCTGCAACTGCCGAGGTGGATGGTAATGCGTCGGATGCCGTGGAATGTTCTATCGACATGGTGATCGTTCCTAATAGCAAGGTACAAAGAGTAGGGCGCGTCGGTTTGCTGCCCAAATCATGAACGGTGGGGATCGAAAGGTAAGGGGAAACGGGATTCGGCTTTCGAACAGACCGAAAACGCTTATCCTGGAAGGAATTCTTTACCAGCGTGGGGGAACCCCCCAAGACTTGGAATACGGTTATAACCCATCAAAATTCCTATGCAACAAGACGAGCCGGCGATGCGAGGGCGATTCTATCGCTCCGAAGACGAACAAATTCTCCGAGATTGGCTGAACACCGATGCACGCTTGGAACTAGAAATCGGCTCGGGAAAGGGACTGTTCTTGATGAACCAGTCACCCCAACACCAGGAAACGCGATACATCGGGCTGGAGCTTGCCGCGAAATACGCGTGGGAATGCCAAGCCAAGGTGGAAAAAGCCGACCTGAAGAATCTTCGGTTTTTCGCTTGTGACGCAGTCGCTGTGATCGATCGAGACGTTCAAACCGATTCGATCGACGCGGTGCATGTTTATTTCCCCGATCCATGGTGGAAAGCAAAACACAAGAAGCGGCGAGTCCTCAATGAAGACTCCCTTCGAAACATCGAACGGATCCTCAAGCCAAATGGTGAGCTCCATTTTTGGACCGACGTGCTGGATTATTACGAACTAACGCTAGAGCTGATCGATCAGGTCACGCGTTTGGAAGGTCCGCTGTTTGTGAGCGAGCCCGCCTCCACGCATGACATGGACTACCGAACGCACTTTGAGCGACGAACCCGTCGAAACGGATTGCCGGTCTATCGATCGCGGTTCATCAAATCCGTTTAATCGGAAGATACGTTCGGATCTTTCACGATTGCCGCCTCGATCACTCTGCTTTGCAGATGATCTCCGTCCCAGCTTTGACCTCCACTAAATGCTCCATCTTGGGCTCGGTAAAAGGAGCGCTAATGGTCTTCGGCATAGCCGCCTTCGACTTCTTGGAGGGTATGAAGTAGTAAACGTATTTGCCAGGTATGAGCTCTCCTTCAAATACTCCCTTCGCATCCACTTCCATCTCGGTCACATACCCGTTCTCCGTCGGTTGAAGGATCACGAGCATATTACCAATCGGTGCACCATCTGCGCCAATAACCCTTCCTTGCACCTTTTCAACGGTTCCCACGGATTGAATCGATGGGCCGCAACCGACGATCAAACCGATAACCAAGATCAACAAAAAATATCCGTCTTTGATTCGCATTTTCGGTTCCTGAAGAAGAATCGCCGGGTGAGATCCATGTCCCACCCAGCGATCGAAGAGGTTTCAATTTGACAGTCTAACTAGTCTTGGCTGTTGATAACGTTTCCGTCCGACGCACCGACCAACCACTTGAGGATGAGGGTGTCGGTGTTGTCCGAGGTGAACCGGACAGATCCGTCACCCATGACGATATTCACGCCACCGGTATGGAACGCAAATGGTTCGTCATTGGGACCGCAGTTGTTTACGGACCATCGGCATTCGGCAGGGCCGCCAATCGGTTGCTTGTAGTTATTGATCTTGGCAATTCGGCTACCGGTTGCATTGCTCGGTCCAGAAAACCCATTGGCGCACGCATCGGGATCTGCCCAAGCATGAACGCGGCGATTGCCGACGGGGAATGGCGCCGCTTCTACCACTGCTCGCGAGGTTGGAGTGGGGGAACGTCGAGCCGATTGAGCACCGAACGATCCGACGGCGGGGTGGGCTCGCGAAGCATCTTCCACGCAAAGAATTGTGTTGGACGTTCCGTCGGTCACACGACCGATTCCTCCCCCATCGCAATTCAGCATGCCACTGACGACCTGAGCTGTCCAATCCGCAGCTGGAGAAGTCGGGGTACGCATGAGATAGGTTGGCGAGGAAGGTCGAGCATCGACGTCCGACAAGGCAACGAACATGTAATCGAATCCGCCGAAGCTATGTACGGGATCCCGCGCATCATTGGAAATAGGAGCCGAGGGACAGACGAAGGTCGAAATCTTCGCCTTGGCGGCTTGCTGACCTGCGGGGAACGCGGTGTCATCGTAGGAGTAACCCTTCGCATCACGGTGCAATTGCGCTGAACCGTTGGCAATCAAAATGCTGCCGCTTTGGGTCGCCGAGTACGTCGCCGACTGACGTGGGTCGGCGTCATGATTGAAGAGTTGATAAACGTTGTTCTGCTCGATGTAGGGCAAGAGCAACGTAGCGGTGGAGTGAATCATGTAGGTCGTGGTATTCGAACCGGTCGAATCGCACTGACCACTGTGAGGCAACTTGCGAGCCGCCGACTCGAAGTTGTGAACGGCCAATCCCATTTGCTTCAGATTGTTGGAGCATTGCATACGGCGAGCGGCCTCTCTCGCAGCTTGCACGGCTGGGAGCAACAACCCAACCAAAATACCAATGATGGCAATCACGACCAAGAGCTCAACCAACGTGAATGCACGCGACTTCCGTTGAGCGAAGAAACTTCGTTTCATAACCTCTTACCAACCTCAATGAAAAGACTCCGAACTGGCTGACCCAAGCCAATTTCGAGGCTCATTTCGTCAGCGGTTGAGGAGTCTACCCAGGGTTGGTTTGGCCGCTATGGATAACGAACCGAATTCACACAAGCTTCATGGTTTGCTAACGAAACCATCATCCTTCACTATTCCTTAACCAATGAACCAGATCGATTGCGATTCCGAAGAAATCGAATCGTTCTCATACCCACGGAATGGATCGCAGAATGGCTCGCAGGTTTTCGCGACACCCGACTAGGTAGAAGATCGAAGAGCGATCGAACTGAGCCAAGGAGATAAGCTCAAAAGCCCAAAACCGATAAGGAGTATCGGTCGAGAGGTTGACCAAAGGGACACCGGAATCAACATCATACCACCCGCTAACCCTACCAAACTCAGCAAAAGCATCTCGTACCGGCAGGGTCTGCGCCAAAGCGAATACCAAAACAGCAGCACCCAAAAGGAAAGGACGACGCCCGAGAAGCCAACCGCCAAATACCCAGACGCAAGCAGCAGTGCCGCGAGGATCCAAAACCGAGTCGGCGAGTCTGCGTTTATCGGCACTCCATTACCTCAGATGGGATGGACGTCTCACGAACTTCCTTCCAATCACCCGCAGCATGGGGCGACTCTCTTTGGAGCAAGTATCGCTTGCGATCCAATCCTCCTGCATAACCGGTCAGCGTTCGGTCTTTGCCTAACACCCGATGACAGGGAGCAACAATGGCCAGCGGATTCTTTCCAATTGCTCCGCCTACTGCACGGACCGCACGAATCGCTCCAATCTGCTCCGCAATCGCCTGGTAAGAACAGGTTTCCCCATAAGGTATGGTGAGAAGTTGCTCCCAAACTCGCTTCTGAAATTCGGTCCCCACAAAGCGGATCGGGAAATCGAACTCGGTTCGCGATCCTTCGAAATACTCGGACAACTGCTCGGCAACTCTTCGGTGCAAAGCGTGGTTACGATTAGCGAGGGAACCGGACGCGGCCTCGATGCCAGCCGCCGGACAGTCGCGCTGGTCGCGAAAATGAATCCCGACGACTTGGTCGGACTCGATGGTAATTGCGATGGGGCCGATCGGGCTTTCCATCCATTCGGTGCTTTGCATAGATCTCGATCCTACCAGTCGGATTGAAAAGGTTCCGTAATGAGGATAACAGCAATCAGGACGGCGATACAAGCCACCGCGGCCCAAACGATCCGATACCATGGCCGGCCATACCTTCCATAGACAAAGTCGAGAAAGCCGACCAGGGATGGCAGGAATAAGACAACACCAGTGAGCCCGATGGGTAGCGGGCGCGATCGAAAGTAGCCCGTTGACAACAGGCATATCGATGCACTAATGACGATGGGATAGAGGGCAATGGCCAGGGGCCAGACTCCGAACAAGCGAGATTTTGCCGAGTAGAAAAAGGAGACACAGGTAGCGCCTAGCGTGACACCGATGCCCGTCAGGACCCATTCTCCAAGGCTAGCGTAGGATTGTATTGCGATCGCAGCTACGCAGCCGAGTTGGGCTAACAAGACCAACGGAGTCCATCGCGACGCCCCGGTCGCAACCAAGGAATGGAGCGAGGCCATATTCAAAATGCTGGCGGCTGACCCGATCAAGATCGCTTGAAACATTGGGGTCAACCAATTCGGCCAAGTCTCTGGTTCGAAGATCGTTAGATAGTGCGCGCCTATCGCAAACAAACAGAGCGCTGGCCACACCAAAGCGGATTGCTCTCGCTCGCTGACGGAAAAGAGACGTAGCAGGCCAAGCCCCAATACGGCTCCCGGGATCAGCCATATCAGCCATTGCCAACGGTAGCTGGCGGTCCAGGATGTCCAAGCCATCGGATCCCACAACAGCTCTCTCTGCCAAAAATCCGAAACCAACAGCGAGCCTCCAATGAGCAAACAGCCGAGCAAGGTTTTCCAACGCGCGTGGGGATAGGTAGCATCCTCCTCTCCACCAGATTCACTCTTCGAAGAAAGAAAAAGCCAGCACCCAACAAGGGACGCTAGGCCTGGTAGAAGAATCCTTTGAAAAAGGACCTGCTGTTCAAAGGACATCGCTGAAACCTCAACATCGGATCGCAAACGATCCACGCTCACGGGGATGCAACTCAAAGGGTAAATGCAACAAGGCCGCTGCGAGACAGCGGCCTTGTATTGTACACGACCTGTTCAGGTCCCCGGTCGCTCTAGCCCCCGGTCGCTTTCGTTACCGGTCGCTCGCATTACCGTGGGGTGCTCGGCTCCGGCGCCGCACGTGCAAAACAGAGCATCAGTTACCAGGTTGACGAGACAGTTGTTCGCCGATCGATTCCGTGTCGTTGGTCGATTGGGGGGCTGCGTTGTTATATCCCTCGGCGGTCTCGGCCCTTTCGTTAGCGTAACTCACCAAGCGAATGGCGTTCTCGACTTCGAATCGCGAGAAGAACAACTCAGTCCCCGTGTATTGAGAAATAACCCGAGGCTTGTTCACCAACTCTTGCCATGTCAGCCCGTTGGCGACGTGCCAAGCTGCCGCTTGGGCAATGTTCTGACTGACCTTGCGATTCGCCAACGCTTTGCAAAGCTCATTCACAACAGGCGAATCGTTCACTTGGCTCAATCGAACGATTTGGTACTTCATGCGAGGATTCGGATCGTGCTTCCCGTGCTCCAAACAAACGGTCGGAACCACTACCTTGCGGATCTTGTCGGGCTCAACGCGGAACATGCCTCCCATGCCCCCGCCCATACCTCCCATACCACCGCCCATACCTCCCATGCCACCCATGCCTCCCATGCCGCCTCCTCCCATTCCGCCAAAGCCACCACCCATGCCTTGACCCATACCGCCTCCCATTCCCCCCATGCCTCCCATGCCGCCGCCCATTCCTCCCATGCCGCCGCCCATTCCTCCCATACCCATTCCTCCCATACCCATTCCACCCATACCCATCCCCATCCCTTGCGCCAGGACAGGGACCGCGCCAAACGTTTCGGGCAGAATGATATCGAGCGGCTCACCCGTCTTGTTCTTGAAAAGGACGCTCGCCTCCGTCGCATCCTTTCCGATGTAGTCGACCGTCAACAAACCATCTTCCATCGCTTGAAACATCTCAACCGAACGGGCTGGCTGATCCTCTTTTTTCTTCGACTTTCCCTTAGAACTGGCCAACGTCGATCCCGCGGCCGCTCCCCCCTTACCCACACTCGCAGTCGTCTCGGACTTCGCGTTGGAAGGAGGCACCTCACCCCATGCCAAACCACCCACCGATGGGACCGACACGGAGAAAACAAAGGAAAGGCAAAGTAGTTTCGAAAGGGTCCGCTTCATGGTCATACCTGACGTAATGGATTAGGAGGTGATGGACGAAGTTGTGAGCAAGTCGCGGTCTGAAATAAACCGTTGGTATTTGGGAAATAGGCAAGCGGCGTGCCGAAAGAGTCATGGCATGCGCGCTTCCTCTAAAGTTACACTCCGAATCGCTAAATTCCACTGTTTTCACGCAGGAATGAACCGGACACCCTTCGATTTCTTAGGAAAAACCGGCAGAGACGGAGGGGCGACAACCCGGGGCTGATTGCAGAAATGTTGCAGTTTGCTACCTTTTCGTGTTCAGTATCGCGGCGTGTCGCGAAATTCTTTCCATCCAAACCACCCCTGGGGATTTATCCATGTCCATGTATGTCGGCGAAGCACTGGTAGGCGAAGGCAATGAAATTGCACACATCGACCTCATGATCGGCAGCAAAGAAGGCCCTGTGGGCGTCGCTTTCGCCAACGCGCTCGCAAACCAAAGCAACGGTCACACCAACCTGCTCGCAGTTCTCACCCCTAACGTTGCCGTCAAGCCAAGCACCGTGATGATCACCAAAGTGACCATCAAGGGGATGAAGCAAGCTGTTCAAATGTTCGGACCCGCCCAATACGCCGTCGCAAAAGCAGTGGCCGATAGCGTCGCCGCTGGCGTGATCCCCAAAGATCAAGCCGAAAACCTTGTTATCGTCTGCGGTGTGTTTATCCACCCTGCTGCCAACGACGATAAGAAGATCTACGAATACAACTACCAAGCGACCAAGGATGCCATCTCCAATGCGATGAAAGGCCTCCCAACCGTCCAACAAATGATCGACCAAAAGGACTCCGCATCCCACCCATTCAAAGGGTTCTAGTCCCCGCCCCTCGCACCCCATGGTCGCTGTCATTGCTGGCGCCAACTGCCGTTCAAGAGCCAAGGTCTATGCCTTGGCTCTTCTTTTTTAAGTGACTTCCAGGCATTCGCAAGGTATATTGCTGCCTAGAGGTTTTGCAATCCATGTCGTATCTGCTTTCCCGCTTCCGGTCGCTCGCACTTTTCTTCTGCGCGATCGTTTTGTCTGGATTGCCCCTCCCCATGCTCGATGCCCACCCGACCAACTCGTCGGAGGTTTCGAAACACCCCGCCCTCCTCGCGCATCTCCAAAACACTCCGGCGTCCGAACACCAAGGTGTCGAAGATTCCGAAGTCCATGTTCATTGGATCTCCATCCTCCTCGCTTCGAACGCGAATCCGGAAGCGAACGCGTCAGAACCGTCGGTGGACCTTGTTGGGATATCGATCGCCGGTACCGACTCCGTTCCACTTTGTGTTGTCCAACTGTGGGGCGAATTCCAATGGCCCCCAACCCCGGGTCCCCGCGTGGCGAGCCCCCGGTTCGCACCTTCTCTGAGCCATGGGATTCGCACCACGCGACTCCTTCTTTGAGCTTCAATCTCCTACTCGCGTGCTCTCGCGCGTAGTCCCTTCGCGGGATGAAACCTCCTGCCGATCTCGCCGATCCGCCCCAATGCGGTGATCGCGCCGGAACATCGCGCCGGAACACTGTACTCATCCTTCGCCGTTGCACTGGATCGTTGCCGATTGCATCCGGTCCCTTCCTCCACGTCGAATTCCCATTCCATCTCCCCAACACGGGGCCCTTCCTATCATGACATCCCATCAACCATCCGAATCCTTGCCGAAGCGTCGCACCGCGATGGGGCTGGCGTGGAAACCCGCCGCTCTCTTCCTCCTGGCTGGAGGGATCCTCGGAGCGGCCGCCTACTACGCCTACCAGCGCATCCGTACCCAATCGCCACACGCTAGCGACCAATCCGGCTCGAAACATTCAGATGCACCCGAGAGCCAAACCGACCAGCAGAGCGGAACGGGCAATAGCCCACCAACGGTTCTCGTTCCCGCATCTCAATGGACGAAATTGGGGCTTGCGAAGTCCCCCGCTGTCAAAAAGCCCTTTCAGAAATCGGTGATGCTTACTGGCAAGGTTTCTCTCAACGAGGATCGCATCGCGCATATCTATCCCATGGTCGAAGGCGCCGTAGAAGAAGTCTACGTGGGGCTTGGCCAAAAAGTGAAAGCAAATGAGTTGCTCGTCATGATCCACAGCCGCGAAATCGGCTCGGCCAAACTCGAGCTCTACCAAGCCAGACTGCAATGGGAAATCGCAAAGGTCAAAGAGAATCTGCAACGAGAGATTTCCAAAAACACCGAGCAGCTTCTGACAGCACTCCGGGAACGGAAGCCAATTCAAGACATCGAATCCCAGTTTCGAAGCCGCGGGATGGGAGACTATCGGGAACGATTGCTCCTGGCTTATTCCAGCTTTCTCAAATCCCAGTCGGATGTTCAGCGTCTGGAAGGGGTTACCGATTCAGGCGCGATCTCGGCCAAACAACTCGTCGCTGCCGAGTCGAGCCGCAACGCAGATCTCGCCACGTTTCAAAGCCGAATCGAACAAGTCGAGTTCGAGCTGAAAACCTCTTTGCTCTTGGCATCGCAAGCTGCCATGGAAGCAGGTACACGCGTCTCCGTCGCTACCACGAATCTCCGGATCCTCGGTTGCGATGAAGAAGATATCGTCTCCATCGACCCAGAGCGTCAGGGACAAACGATTTCGGACTACCCCATTCGCGCTCCTTTCGACGGGACGGTCATCTCCAAAGATGCAGCCCTCAAAGAACAAGTTCGACCAAGCTCCCAGATGCTGAGCATCGCCGACCTCAGCAATATTTGGATCGCTGCCGATGTGTACGAACAGAATGTACCCCTGCTCAATTCGCTCGCGGGCAAGACCCTCACCGTTCGGAATGAAGCCTGGCCCGATCGCACCTTTGAAGCCAAGATCTTCTACACCGGCGACATCATGGACGACGCCACACGAACGATCTCGATGCGAGCGATCGCCGATAACCCTGAACAGCTACTCAAGCCGGGAATGTTCGTGCAGATCGAACTACCTGGGCTCGTCGAAGAGTCGGTTTTGCAAGTCCCCAAGTCGGCAGTGCTGGAACACGAGGGAAAGCGATTCGTCTTCGTTCAATCCAGCAATGAAGAATTCATGCGTCGCGATGTATCGGTCGGAGAAGCTGGCAAAGAAGAGATCATCGTCTTGGACGGGCTAAAAGAAGGAGAGGAAGTCGTAACCTCAGGGGGCTTCGTCCTCAAATCAAAACTGCTCTCCGATTTGATGGGAGAGGAATAAGCCATGGTGAACAACCTTATTGATTGGGCGCTGAACAATCGATTCATTGTGATGCTCCTCTCCTTTGTCGTCCTCGGCATGGGAGGACTCGCCATCACGACCATTCCTGTGGATGCAGTCCCCGACTTGACCAATGTTCAAGTTCAAATCCTCACCAATTCACCGGCCCTGGGCCCCGTCGAAGTCGAGCAGTTCATCACCTTTCCGGTCGAGAACGCGATGAGCGGCGTCCCACGTGTCGAAGAGATTCGGTCGATCAGCCGATTCGGGCTGAGCGCCGTAACAGTCGCATTCGAAGAAGGGACCGATATCTACTGGGCTCGCAACTTGGTAAACGAGCGACTGCTGAAGGCTCGCGAGAACATCCCCCCCGGGATGGGCACCCCCGAACTGGGTCCTATCGCAACTGGGATGAGTGAAATTTACCAATTCGAAGTTCGGAATGCGGAGGGAGCAACGCACTCTCTCAACGAACTGCGAACCATTCTGGATTGGCAAATCGCATTCCAGCTTCGCAGCGTTCCCGGGGTCATCGAAGTCAACACCTTTGGAGGCGAACTGAAAACATACGAGGTGCAAGTCGATCCGGACAAGCTTCAGAACTATGGCATATCGCTCGGTGATGTTTTCAAAGCTCTCGAAGCCAATAACGGTAACGCTGGAGGCGGCTACATCAACCACGGCGCCGAACAACGACTCATCCGCGGCGAGGGTTTGGTCGGATCTCTCGAAGATATCCGCTCCATCGTCTTGGACAGCCGACGAGGGACGCCGATTCGCATTCAAGACATCGGGGAAGTTCGCTTTGCTCCGATGCTTCGTCAGGGTGCGGTGACTCGCGATGGCGACCGAGAAGCGGTGATCGGTATGGTCATGATGATCATGGGAGGAAACTCTCGCCAAGTCGTGGAAGAGGTGAAACACAAGATTGAAGACATCAGCAAAACTCTTCCCGATGGAGTCGCCATTGAAACATTTTACGACCGAACGGAACTTGTTGAAAAAACCATCCATACGGTCGGTGAAAACATTGGCCTAGGCGTCGCCTTGGTCATCCTCATGCTCTTTCTGTTGCTAGGAGATGTTCGGGCAGGACTCATCGTAGCGGCCGCGATTCCGTTGTCCGCCATGAGCGCCTTGATCGCCATGCGATACGCCGGTGTGTCGGCAAACTTGATGAGCCTCGGCGCCGTCGACTTCGGAGTGATCGTCGACGGTGCGGTAGTCATGATCGAGAATTGTGTTCGCCGCGCATCGCGGTATCAGAAAAACAAACCGGGGCAAACCGTACCCTTGGAGGTGTTTCGCACATCGGCCAAGGAGGTCGGAAAACCGATTTTGTTCGCGGGAATCATTGTGGTGATCGTCTTTATCCCCATCCTCAGCCTTCAAGGCATGGAAGGCAAAATGTTTCGCCCGATGGCGTTCGTCTTTATGTCCGCCCTTTCCTCGGCGCTGGTGATGGCGGTGACAGTGATGCCTGTGATGGCTTCCCTGTTCTTAGCCAGACGAATTCAAGAACGGGAAACATTTCTCGTTCGATGGCTGAAGTCCGCCTACCGTCCGATGCTGGCCTTCGCCATGCGAACGCCACGTCTGATGCTAGGCTCCTCCGTAGGCCTATTCGCGGTCAGCGTCTTGCTAGCCACTCGCTTTGGAGTGGAGTTCGTACCCAAGCTCGACGAGGGGGATATCGCCATCCAAGCGGCGCGTTTACCGAGCGTCTCGCTTGAGACCTCCGTCGAAATGACCAAAGCGATGGAGCGATGCCTTTTGAAGTTCGAGGAAGTCGAGAGCGTGGTTTCCAAGACCGGTCGCCCCGAAATCGCCAATGACCCTATGGGGGTGTACCAGACCGACGTGATCGTCCGGCTTCATCCGCACGATCGGTGGAAACGTTCGATCACCAAACCGGAGCTGATCGAGGAAATGCAGGAGGCCCTTCAAGAAGATGTGCCTGGCAACTCGTTTAGCTTCACGCAACCCATCGAACTGCGTGTCCAAGAATTGGTCGCTGGCGTTCGCTCCGATATCGGTCTGAGCTTGTACGGGGATGATCTGGACGAACTCAAACGAAAAGGAGATGAGATCGCGCAGGCCCTCAACCAGGTCCCAGGTGCAGCCGATGTTCAGGCGCAGCAAATCGCAGGTCTTCCGTACCTCCGAGTCATTCTCAACCGAGCAAACTTAGCCCGCTACGGAATCAACTCCAGCGAAGTACTGGACGCGATCTCCTCCGTTGGAGGTGTGGTAGTCGGTCAAGTCTTCGAGGGACAACGCCGATTTCCACTGCAAGTGCGGCTGAAACCGGAGTGGCGAAACGAGACGGAAAAGATATCGCAACTCAAGATCATGGATGCCGAAGGGAGACAGATCCCCATTTCCCAATTGGCAAAAATCGTGATTGAAGAAGGCCCCGTGGAGATCAGTCGGGATGCGATCCGAAGACGATTACTCATCCAGTGCAATGTGCGAGGTCGAGACTTAGCCGGGTTTGTCGCCGAAGCGCAATCCGTGGTCGAAAAGGCGGTGACTCTTCCTGCCGGTTACACACTGCGATGGGGGGGGCAATTCGAAAACTTGCAAGCAGCCACGCAGCGCCTAGCCATTGCGGTTCCGGTCGCGCTGATTCTGATTTTCGCTTTGCTCTACATAACGTTCCACTCGGTCAAACTCGCATTGTTGATCTATTTGAATGTTCCCATTGCAGCGACCGGAGGTATTCTCCTTCTTTGGATGCGCGATATGCCTTTTTCGATTTCCGCTGGGGTCGGGTTCATCGCCTTGTTCGGAA
The DNA here is from genome assembly GCF_001610875.1 of Pirellula sp. SH-Sr6A. Taxonomy (NCBI): domain Bacteria; kingdom Pseudomonadati; phylum Planctomycetota; class Planctomycetia; order Pirellulales; family Pirellulaceae; genus Pirellula; species Pirellula sp. SH-Sr6A. The sequence continues at coordinate 4,550,892 of NZ_CP011272.1, forward strand.
TCGCAGTCATGAATGGAGTGGTTCTCATCGAACATGTGCGGCATCTGCGCCATGCTGGAGAAAGCCAATTGGACGCGGTGGTCGATGGGGCGATGGATCGATTGAGACCGGTTTTGATGACGGCATCCTGCGGTGCATTGGGATTCATTCCAATGGCGATCTCAGCCAGTTCAGGTGCGGAGGTGCAACGACCGTTGGCGACCGTGGTCATCGGAGGATTGGTCACCTGTACGGCATTAACGCTGTTGGTGCTGCCGACGATCTACCGGTGGTTTGAACCGAGTGAGATACCGAGCGAGTCGACGCATTAACGAATCGACGCGCTAGCGGGCTCGGTGCGCCACACCACGGTCCGCTTATCCTCGTTCTGAATCCTTACTAGAATGGGGTTATGAATGCCATTTATTTAGATAACCATGCCACGACTCGGGTTGATCCACGCGTGGTGCAAGCCATGCTCCCCTGGTTTGATACCCACTATGCAAACCCGGGGAGCTCGACGCATGAACCGGGTAGACAAGCCAAAGAGGCCATCGACGACGCTCTGATCGGGATCGCCGATTTCTTTGGTGCGCAAGCCGACGAGTTGATCGTAACCAGCGGTGCTACCGAGAGCAACAATCTGGCAGCTTTTGGCATCTGCCTTCATCCGAGACAGAAACGCCGAAAAATCGTGTCGGTTGTCTCGGAGCATCAAGCGATGTTAGGGCCTCTTCAAAAGCTCCAGAAGCTCGGATTCGAGGTAAGGCTCTTACCGGTTCAGTCCCATCAGGATTCGGTACCAGGACAAATCGATTTGACGAGAATCGCGGAGGAAATCGATGCCGACACCGCCTTGGTGAGCGTGATGTTGGCCAACAATGAAATCGGTGTGCTGCAACCGGTCCGCGAAATCGCCGCGATCTGTACTCAATACGAAGTCCCGCTTCACACCGATGCGACGCAAGGAGTAGGGCGTATTCCGGTCGACCTGTCCGAACTAGGAGTCGATTTGTTGAGTTATTCGGCGCACAAAGTTTACGGTCCCAAAGGGATCGGTGGTTTGCTGGTTCGCGGTGCCAACGCGCGGGTGAAGCTCGCCCCGCAGATCGTCGGAGGAGGACAGCAGTCCAATTTGCGTTCCGGGACGTTGGCAAGCTCGTCCATCATCGGAATGAGGATGGCGCTCGACATCGCCAAACAGACCAGAGCTTCCGAGTCGATCGACCATTGGAAGTGGCGAGATCGACTTTGGCAGTTGCTGGCAAACGAGATTGCGGGCTTGTCCCTCAACGGTCCGGGGTGGGGAAGCGAACCTTGCCAGGATGAAAACGGTCGGTTATCCGGGGAGCAGCGATTGACGGGGAACTTGAACGTTTGTTTCCCGAAGGTCGATGGCCAGTCCTTGATGCTGGAAGCTCGAGGCGTTGCCGTCAGCAGCGGGAGCGCGTGTACGTCCGCCCATCCCGAGCCAAGCCATGTTCTGCGTGCGATTGGCCGATCCGAAGATGAGGCCCGAGCGAGCCTTCGGTTCGGGATTGGTCGATTCAATTCGGAATCTGAGATCGAGCAGGCAGCGGAACAATTGATCCATGCATACCGGAAACTGGCGGCATTTGTCGCTTGACCCTCCTCCCCCCTCGATCGACAATGCCAGGGCAGAGGCCCTCCAAATCCTAGTTTTTCCCTCCAACCTCCCTATCTCGCATGAGCGCAGCTTCATCGGCTACCCCGCATTCCTCTTCCGAGGTTGCTTCGAAACAAGTTCCCGATTTGTCGGGTCGGTTTGGCGATTTTGGTGGGCGTTTCGTTCCGGAAACATTGACTCGTGCCCTGGAAGAACTGACCGTCGAATACGATCGAGCGAAGAAGGATCCCGACTTCCAAGCGGAATTGAACGAGTTGCTCCACACCTTCGTCGGCCGCCCATCTCCTCTGTACCACGCCAAGCGATTGAGCAAGCAGATGGGAGGGGCGCAGATTTGGCTCAAGCGAGAGGATTTGAACCACACCGGGGCGCACAAGATCAACAATACCCTCGGCCAAGCCTTGCTCACTCTTCGTATGAAGAAGACGCGAGTGATCGCGGAAACCGGGGCGGGCCAACATGGAGTTGCGTCCGCGACCGCGTGCGCTCACTTTGGATTACCCTGCGTGGTCTATATGGGTGCGGAAGACGTTCGTCGGCAAAAACCGAATGTCTTCAGTATGCGATTGATGGGCGCGGAAGTTCGTCCGGTCGAAAGCGGGTCGAAAACACTGCGAGACGCGGTCAACGAAGCGATGCGAGATTGGATGTCGTCCGTCGAGCATACCCATTACATCATCGGTTCGGTAATCGGACCACACCCGTTCCCAATGATGGTTCGGGATTTTCAAAGCGTGATCGGACGAGAGTGCCGAGAGCAGTGCTTGACCTCGATCGGACGCCTGCCCGATACCATCGTGGCTTGCGTCGGAGGAGGCAGCAATGCGGCAGGGATGTTTTACCCCTTCGTCGAGGATCGATCGGTTCGAATGATCGGTGTGGAAGCGGGTGGCCGCGGCCCAACAGCAGGGGAGCATGCGTCCCCTTTGACCTTTGGTAGCCCGGGAGTATTGCATGGATCCTACAGCTATGTCATGCAGGACGACGATGGGCAAACCAGCGATGTTCACTCTATCTCAGCAGGCTTGGACTACCCAGGCGTCGGACCCGAGCACAGCTATTGGAAAGACACGCATCGTGTGGAGTACACCTCCTGTCGCGACGACGAGGCTCTCGGGGCCTTCGACTATCTAGCGAGAAACGAAGGGATCCTCTGCGCTCTGGAGACTTGCCATGCGGTTGCCAAGGCGGTGGAGATCGCCAAGGGGATGAGCCCTGATCAGCATTTGGTCATCTGCTTGTCCGGCCGTGGGGATAAAGACGCTGCCGAGCTGGCTCGACTTCGCGGCCAACAGTGGTAAGCTGTCGCGTCCGCCACTCCCATCCTCCCCATCTTCGAATCCCAACACCTGCCTTGTCTGGAAAGCCGATTTGTTATGACCGCTATCGATGACCTGTTTGCCAAGCTCCGCCGCGAGGGACGCAAGGCATTCATGCCGTTTATCACAGCCGGGGATCCCAATATGGATTTCACGTGCAAGGTCGTCACGTTGCTTGACCGGCTCGGATGTTCGATGGCAGAAATCGGCATCCCCTACAGCGACCCTATCGCCGATGGCCCGGTCATCCAAGCTTCCTATACGCGTGCATTGAACAAGAAACTCAAACTGCAACAGATATTCGACGGAATCGGAGGGATTGCCCCGAAGGTATCTCTCCCGCTGGTATCTATGGTGAGCTACGCCATCATCCACCGCATCGGTCCCGAAAAGTACATCGATCAAGCGAAAGGGGCGGGCTTTGCAGGGGCGATCGTTCCCGACTTGCTGGTTGAGGAAAGCGATGCCCTCTCCCGCCTCTGCAAACAAAAGGACTTCAATCTCATTCAGCTGGTAACTCCAACGACACCGCGTGAACGAGCGCTGAAGATCGCGGAGCAATCGACGGGCTTTCTCTACTTCGTCAGCGTAACAGGTATTACAGGCGAACGAAGCGAATTGCCTGTCGATCTGGTAGATCGAGTCTCTTGGCTTCGCGAACGAACACCCCTTCCTATTTGCATTGGCTTTGGGATTTCCAAACCAGAGCATGTGAAGCTATTGGCACCTGTCAGCGACGGCGTGATCGTCGGTTCGGCCATTGTACGTATGATGGAAAATGCCGGTGCCGATGAAGCGGATGCTTTGGCGAAGATTGAAACCCTGGTCCATTCGCTAACCGCCGCTCTTTAGTCGATTCATCTTACCCACTTCGTCATCGGCAATCCCAATAAACAGGATGCGAGCCGATGGGGCCTCTCTATGCAAACGCTGGCAAGAGTTAGCCAGCGACACCGCAGGTCTGTGACACCGCAGACCGGCGACGCAAACGGTCTGTCCGAGTCCATGGGGCGTTTTCGCCATGCATAGAAAAAGGCCCTCCTGTTCGAGAGGGCCTTGATTCTTTTTTCTCAAGTCATGGCACTGGAAATCGAGACCGACTCGGCGGCACATGATCTCGGGTGCATGATCTCGTCTTAGTACATGTCGTAATCGCCGCCGTGGCCGCCGCCACCCTTCTTACCGTGATCATCCTTGGGCTTTTCGGCGATCAAAGCGTCGCTGGTGAGGAGCAGCGTCGAAACCGACGCTGCGTTGGCAAGAGCGGTTCGCGTTACCTTGGTCGGGTCGATAACGCCGGCCTTCACCATGTCTTCGTAGACATTGGTGAGTGCATTGTAACCGTTGTTGCCCTTGGCTTCTGCTACCTTTGAGCAAACGATCCCGCCGTCTTGGCCAGCATTCGCTGCAATCATGGTCAAAGGAGCGCGGCAAGCGCGGAGAACGATGTTGTAGCCGGTGACCTCGTCTTGGCTCAGCGATTCCGCTGGTTGCACTTGGGTCGAGGCTCGCAGGAGAGCGACACCACCACCAGGGAGGATACCTTCTTCGATCGCAGCTCGGGTAGCATGCAACGCGTCTTCAACACGTGCCTTCTTTTCCTTCATTTCGCTTTCGGTCGCCGCTCCGACGTTCACCTTGGCAACGCCACCGGCGAGCTTCGCCAATCGCTCTTCGAGCTTCTCGCGATCGTAATCGCTGGTGGTGTTTTCGATTTCGCGTCGGATCTGATCGATACGAGCCTTGATGTCGCTCGCTTTGCCAGCTCCTTCAATGATCGTGGTATTGTCTTTGTCGACAATCACCTTCTTTGCACGACCGAGGTCTGCGAGGGTAAGAGAATCGAGCTTCTTGCCGAGAGCTTCGAAGACAGGGGTGGCATTGGTCAAGATGCCGATGTCTTCCATCATTGCCTTGCGACGATCACCGTAGCCCGGTGCCTTCACGGCGACAACGTTGAGCGTACCGCGGAGGCGATTGATCACCAACGTCGCCAAAGCTTCCCCTTCGACTTCTTCGGCGATGATCAACAAAGGCTTGCCTTGTTGAACCACTTGCTCGAGGACAGGGACCAAATCCTTGATGTTGGAGATTTTCTTCTCGTAAACCAAGATGTACGGATCTTCGAGGACGGCTTCCATCGTTCCGGGATCGGTGACGAAGTAAGGCGAGAGGTATCCACGATCGAATTGCATCCCTTCGACGAATTCGAGTTCGTCGTGGAGGCTCTTTCCTTCGTCGACGGTAACAACCCCGTCCTTACCCACTCGTTCCATCGCGTCGGCCAAGAGGTTTCCGATCGCTCGATCGTTGTTGGCAGCGATGGTTGCGACGTTTGCCATTTCGGCTTTGTCTTTGATCTTGATCGACATCTTTCGGAGTTTCTCCGTGATGTCGGTAACAGCCGCTTCGATCCCCGATTTCATTTGGATGGGGTTAACGCCAGCGACGACGGCCTTGAGGCCTTCGTTGAAAATGGCTTCAGCCATGACCGTCGCGGTCGTGGTTCCGTCACCAGCCACGTCGCTCGTCTTCGAGGCGACTTCACGGACCATGCGTGCGCCCATGTTCTCGTAAACGTCTTCCAAGTCGATTTCCTTGGCGACCGTTACACCGTCTTTGGTCACGGTGGGGCTGCCAAAGCTCTTCTGCAGAATCACGTTGCGGCCGCGTGGCCCAAGCGTGACCTTGACCGCGCGAGCGAGCTTGCTGACCCCGCGGCGGATTGCTTCCCGTGCTTCCTGATCAAAAGCGATAATCTTTGCCATCGAAAAATACTCCGTATGTAACTATTAAGTTGTACTGGGTTGGTCTGAAACCGAGTGTTGGTCTGAAACCGAGTGTTGGTCTGAAACCGAGTGTTGGTCTGAAACCGAGTGCTCGGATTGGATCTGGCCGGGATTAGCCGAGAACTGCAAGAACTTCGCTTTCGTTCATCAACAGATATTCTTCCCCGTCGACCTCGATGTTCTCGCCTGCGTAACTGGTGAAGAGAACGAGATCCCCTACTTTGACTTGCAACACCGATCGACTGCCATTTTCGAGCATGCGGCCATCGCCGACGCTAACCACTTTGCCGCGGGTGGGGCGATCCTTGGCACTATCTGGCAAGAAAATTCCTCCGCTTGTCTTTTCCTGGGATACTTCGCGTTGAACGACGATGCGATCTCCGAGCGGAACAAGCTTCACCTTGGACTTCTCTTTTGTTGCGGCCATGTAGTAGGACTCCGTTGAGGGTGTATCGGAAAGGGAACTTCAATCGACGGTTGGCGGCACGAAGCCTCGATTGCGAATGGGCCACGCCAAAACGGCACGCCCAGATCGGAAGGAAGCTCGACGGAGCAATCCGTGTGCCATTCCGATTTTTGGCTGGGGCGATTGCCGCTTGAAATTCGCCACAAATCCTTGCAGGCTCATTGTTTCCCACGCGATCGCAGCTCAGAATAGACGGGTGTAAGCGTCGAACTTTTCCCTGGAATCCTTGAGAATGCCGATCCGTGTCACCTGCCAATGCGGCCAGACCCTTTCCGTTCCCGACGAAATGGCTGGCAAGAGTGGACGTTGTCCCAAGTGCAAAGGGGGCTTGAAGGTCCCTGCAAGCCAAGGGAAGCCGGTTGCCGCATCGACCAAGGGGTCCCCCGCCACGGCAAATCCTGCCGCTCCCAAGCCCCCCAGCGCGGGATCGACCTCCAAGACTTCGCCCGGCCGGTCTGCTGCACCCGCCCCCAGCTCAAACCTCGCCGGCTTATTCGACGACGTGGGATTGGTGACGAAAACGGGCAAGATGTGCCCCTCGTGCGATTCCCCTCTGGATCCCCGGGCCGTCCTCTGCGTTCACTGCGGATTCAATTTGGCAGAAGGGAAGAAGCTCGAAGGGTTTCAGGCGAAGGGGCAAAAGAAGTTTGGCAACAAACACTTGAACGAAGCCGCCGAAATGATGGAACGGGAACAGGCAACCGAGAAACGACTCCTCGGAGCCGGTGCCCCTTGGTGGATGATGTTCAGCATCCTCGCGGGAATCGTGATCTTCATCGCCGGGCTCGCGATCAAAATGGATGCCGCCACGTCAGGAAAATCGTCCTCGATCGAACTGCTGCGCCGCATCCAGTCCGCCACCTATCTGACCGTGATGTCGGGTTCTTTTGGTGCTGCAATGGTCGCCATCTCGATCTTTGCATCGCTGGCCATTCTCATCACCGCGTTTAAAGAGTCTGCGAAGCAAGGACTCCTATCAATGTTCGTTCCCTTTTACATTCTTTACTACATGTTTTCGAGACTGTTCAGCAAGCATCTCGTTACCACAGTTATCATTTACTGGGTCTCCTCGATCCTTGGCGGCATCCTCCTCGGATACGCCATGCCGCGGATCTAACTCGGTCTCTTCTCTTTGTTCTCTTCTCTGCTCTCTCGTCTTTGGAAGGCAATCTGATCTATGTCCAGGATGGATACTTTCTTTTCGTTCTTGGTCCTGCTCGGCACATTCCCAACTGCGCATGCCTTTGGCCAAGTCGTCCAACTTCCAACTCTCGGAACTTTCTCGATTTCAGGCGGAGCGCTGGTGCCCGATTCCGGTGGCGCCTACCTCGGCGGGCACGGACGCGGCAATAGTGGCAGCGCTCGTTATCCGGCCGCTACCGCTTCCGGACAAACGCGAAGCGCCACCGGCGCCTCGATCCATGCAACCATCATCGATCTCGACGAGTTGGATCGAATGATTCGGTCGCAAACCCAGCCCAAACAAACCCAACTGGCCATCACTCCATCCAAAGTTCAGGCCAACTCGCTCCGCACCAAAGCGTCGTACGAAGTTCCCCCGAGCTACGCTTACTTGATGGCGATGAGCCACACGCCCGTCGACGATCGCAAGGCGATCGACGATGCGCAGTACTACTTGAATCTCGCGGACGAGGCACGGCGCAAACAAAGATGGTCTTCCGTGGAGATGTACTACACGCAAGCCTGGAAGGCTCTGCCGGAAGGCCGTCGAGACAACGCTATGAAAGCATTGCTCGAAGCACGCGAGGCAGCCATCGTCGCAGAACAACATAAGGGTGAAGCGAGCAAACCTAGCTCCAGCCGATAGACCTTTAGGCTTTGACGTCTATCCCACGTGAAGGAGCGGTTGGAATCGACTGAATGAGTTCGACGATCGCTTCCCCCTGCTGCTTTGCCACGCTTTGCTGTTTCGCCATCAACGCCGTCGCGATCGCTTGATCGTTCTCGGCGCTTTTACGTACGACGTCGAGCGTTTGCGATACGATAGGTGACAATTGCATCTTCTGATCCTCCACTAACTTTCCGGGTGGCTTCGACCGAGTACCAAACGATTGTCGCCTGGTGCGAAGCCTGTTGTTTTGTTGCTAAAAACTGGCGTGGGCAAACGACAGTTGTGCGGCGCGCGAGTTGGGTTCATGCTCGCACGTGGTAATCAAGTCCATCGAGACGCACCACCGACCTTGGGCATCGCCCACCACGTTCCAATGGGGTAGCACACAAACCGATTGATGCACCAACTCGAATCCACCTTCGCTTTGACTTACCGTCTCGACCGGGAAACACCATAGATTCGTCGGACGATTCCATGTCATCTGAATATTGGCCCCAAGCCATTGATCGATCATCCCCAGATAGTCGCGCCCGTCCAAACTCAATGTCGAACCGAGATGTCCCATTCGTTCCGCTCTCTCATCGTAGAAGAAGCGATCGTCGGCTCCGGAGGGCATCCCTGCGAAGTTGAATTCGACTCCGAAGTGAAAGGATCGATCCTGAGGAAGTCCCTCGATGAGATAAGTGATCTCCAACGCGTGGGAACCTGCGAACAAGGTAATGCCTTTGGTCAAGGTCAATGGAATCCCCCAGGCGTTGCCGGTTCGCTTCATTTGAACTTGAATCTTCCCACTACCTCGACGCAATTTCGCGTCGAAAGGAAGCTCGACAAAATCGCCTCGCTCGATCGCACCCCCATCGCGCACTTGCTGAACCGAGATCTGGTCATCGAAGAAATGATCCATCAACGATTTGCGAGGGTATCGATCGTGCTGAACACGTTCGTGAAGCCCCTCTTGCTTGAACACCACGCGATCATGGATGCTCGATGCTCCCGAGTTGTTTTCCGTGGCTCCCGCTAGCACCTTGGCATGGTAAGGCTCGGGCCGACGCTGGATGCTCGCCAATAAATTGTGCTCAATCCCTCGGACATCCAATTCGTAAAGCATCCCACCTTTGGACGGAGCAAAGTAGGAGATCAATTGACCGTTGGCCAAGCGAATCTCGGGGAAGAGATCTTTGTTGTAGTCCTCCGTCGTAACATCGACCCATTCGTCGGCCGGGTTGGTCAGTCGATCCAAGATATTGTCGGCGGCGATGAGCTCCTTGTAGGTCGCGTTGCGCAAATGGGGAAGATAGATTCCTCCAAAGGCGCCGTGCCAATATGGACAATTGCACTGGGCGCGATAGAGGTGATCTTCCGCTTCGCTCAGCAACCCCTTGTCCTGATTGCTGCGACGCGCAAATTCCAGCTTTCGACTCACATCGAGCATCCGACAATACATCTCGTTCGCTTCGGAGTACTTCACTCGGAAGTTCCGCCAGAAGCCGCCCCGTAGAAACGGATGGATTTGGGGCCAGCGGGAGTCGCTTTGCAGCTCGTGAACAATGGCTTCGTACGCCGATTGCCGCTCGACAGGCAACGCCCATTCGGTCATCTCTCGGTACGAACAATCTGGAAGATAAACGGTACCGCGCGGCAACGTTTCGGTGATCACCTCCGAGGGCGTAGAGGTCTCGAGCCAATCGCGATTGCTATCGAGCAGCTCAAAGAACTGCCGCAACCAGCCTCGTTCGTAAACATGCTCTTTCGTGTTCGGCCATGTACCAAACTTCTCACCGTCATCGCCGAATACCAGGACCGCACCGGGAGTCCTCTCCGCGACTTCGCGGCAGTACTGGATCGTCTCGATCGGAGACGCAAACGGGATCAGATACCGGAGCCGTTCACTTCCCGGAAAGACCCGCAACACGTGACCATCATCCTCGGTGAGAAAGTAGTTGGTCAACTCCGGATCCGTCCATCCCGCCGCTCGAAAGTGATAATCGTCGAGTATCGTGTATTGCATGCCCGCTGGTACCAAATCTCGCACCAACTGGCTTTCCCATACACGCTCTGGCATCCACATGCCAGCGATCACTGTATCGAACCTGTCTTGTAGCCAGCGCGTGTACCGAGTTATCTGTCCCACGCGATCGCGACTAGGAAGCATCGTCAGAATCGGCTCATAGAAGGGACCGCCAACAATCTCGATCCGCCCCGCGGCGACCAATCGCTTCACCCGCTCTAAGTATTCGGGGTGCCGCTCCTCGAGCCACAGCATCAGTGGGCCAGATGTGTGCAATGCGACTTTCAAATTCCCGAATGGCTCAAAGACATTCAAGAAGGGAAGATAGCTGTCTTGATAAGCCTGCTCGATGACTCCATCGAAATTACCATTGGGCTGATGGTTGTGGAGAACGATACAAAGCTTGACTTGATTCTTCATGTTCCGCTCGAGTCGTGCCGGGAATAACGGTTTTGCTGGCTATTCGGGTTGCTGCAAACCGGCTGTTACAACGATCCGCCTCGGAGTATTCGGCAGAACTACCACCGAGCATTAAAGATCCTGAGGCAAGCTGCGGGCTTCTCGCATGGAAGGGCCGAAACAATCGGAACGACATACTAAGTTTGCAATATTGGAACGGTTACCGCATCCCATTTCGGTTTGCTCGACTCGCTTTGCCTGACAAGCCCCTGGATTGCCGAGGTAGATCATGTCTTCTCATCCCAATACGCCTTTTCGGGCCAGCACTCCTGCTCGGGCCGCGAACAATCTCTTTGTTCTTATCCTGGGAGCTATCGCACTTCCGGGCGCGGGCATCACGCTGTTCTACCATCCTCTCACCGGCGCATGGATTCGCCATAAACTCACACAGAGCCCATCGAACGATGGGTTCCAAAACGAGCTCCCCCTCACACCATCAGATCCCTCCTCACCCTCCGAGAGAGAATCGAATCCCTCGCCCCACGAACGCTCTGGGCCCCCGATCGATTCCACTACCACATCCTCACCAGAACGACTGGTCTCCACCCCTAGCCCCGACTTCGAGTCTCAGCCGGTGACAATCCCTCCGACCGAGACAACTCCCGTCCGAACTGCTTCGCAACTCCCTGTGCTGAGAATTCAAACTCGTTTTGGCGCGATCGATGGTATTCCCATCGCACGATTCTCGGACGAAGTCTGGGTTTTGCAAAAGAATGGTGCCATACAGCAGACACCCGTCAAGGAAATCACCAACGAACTGGTTCTCGAGAAAGCTTTCGCACCTGCTCCCGTATCGGAAATGGCCACCAATCTGCGACAAGAGTTTGGAGCGGGATTCCAAGTTCGATGGGAACAGCCCTATCTGTTTGTCACACGTACCAACGGAAGCGCCTTTTGGGGCGAGAAGTTCCGAAGCCTGCAAGCCTCGATGAAGCAGTTCTGCCGTAATTATGGACTGGCCACGCGTGAACTCACTTTTCCTCTCGTCGCCGTCATCTTGGGGAGCCAGCTCGAATTCCAGCAATATTGCCGCACGCACGGCATCGCAGTCCCAGAGACATGTGTGGGGATCTATTCGCAAAAGTCCAATCGTATCGTGCTGTTTGACACACCCAAATCGGGCGAATCGCAACATACAGTGGACACGATATGCCACGAAGCAGCCCATCAACTCGCGTTTAACTACGGGTTGCACCAAAGATGCGCTGCGACCCCATTATGGCTCGCGGAAGGTTTCGCGACGATGTTCGAAGCACCCCGCTATGCGGAACCGACAAACGTTCACTTGTCCCCATGGCCATCCGAAAGAAAAGTCGCATGCAAACGGCTTGCAAAAGAACCTGCGCAAACGAAAAGAATCTTGGAGAGCTTGCTACGCAATGACAATCCATTCGAACAATCCCCCGACGATGCCTACGCATTGGCTTGGGGATTGACCCACTTTCTCTCGACGACACACCCGAAGAACTTTGCGCAGTACTTGCGATGCGTTGGGCAACTCGAGCCTTTCGGAGAAAGCGGAGCGGCTGTGCGGTGGGAAATGTTCCAACAGTCGTTTGGAAGCGACACCACCAAGCTCACACTAGCGCTGACGAAACATCTCGAATCGCTCCGATAGCTCGAAGAGATCCTCTAGCTCTCCGACTAAGTAGCCGACCTCTGTGACGCGATGGCTTCCCTATAGATGGCCAGCAGTTTCTCGGTCACTTTCTCGGCCCCGCAAAGCTGCATGGCGCGGTCGCGAGCCGAGACTCCCATAGCAGTCACGTGGGGTGAAGCGGCCAAGTCAAACATAGCCTCCGCCAATCGATCCGGCTCCTCTCGAGGAACGACCAAGCCATCGATACCATGGCGCACTAACTCCTTCATCCCCCCTGCGTCACTCACAACCGCCGGACGACCTTGCAACATCGCTTCGATCAATGACCGACACAGCCCTTCGGATCGAGAAGGCATGACAAAGGCATCGAGGGCGTGCAAGTGACTGGAGGCTGCATGCCCATGCCCGAGCATCGTAACCCGAGACTGCACCTGGGGATCGCGAAGCAACCTCTCGACCGTTTCGTCTTTCCCGCTTCCCATGATCACCCAATGCAGGTTCTCGTTACGGTTTTGCTGAATAGCTCGCAGCAGGATATCGATCCCCTTCACCGGGCGAATCGTCGCGATGGTACCGAAAAGGAATCGGTCGGTAGGGATGTTCCAAGCCGCCCTTGTATCGGCCGACGTCTGGGAGGGAGGGCCGATGGACACGGTGTTGTAGGTCACCGGACACCTTGAGCGGGAAAATCTGGATTGGACCATCGAGTCTTGCACGGCAAAGGACTCGCAGGCATGCCAGCGGACGCGAGGGTGATAAAACGTTAACCAATTCGCGGGATCAAACCTGGAAAGCCTTTTGGTGATCCCCCGAAACGAAACGACGGCGGCCCGCTGACGGCTGGAAAAGGGTGACCAACCCTGAGCCAAATTCACCCAAGCGAGCCCGAACGGGGTGAAGGATTGGATGACATCCGGCTGAAATTGATGAAGCCGCTGCCGAATCTCGCGAATCGCGGTCGGGGAAAGCTTCTGATGAGCCTGGATCCAATGGCTCTGAAACCGAGGGGCGAATGGAGTCATATCTAGGAACTCGGTGCTGGAATTGCAAGCGAACACTTCATGTCCCGCTCGGCACAACTCCTGTACGACCCCTCCTGGGGCAAAAAGCAAGAAAATTCGCATGGTTCTCCGTCGTTTCCAGAAGTTTCAGATCCATGGCGAGTACGGGATATGGCGAGGACCGGTCAAGGTCGAATGGGGCGGAAGGTTTTGACAGTTGACGCTGGGAAGAGGAAAGTCTACCATGCTCGCATTCGGCCAAAAACCGCATGGTGGTAGTAGCTCAGCTGGTTAGAGCGTCGGATTGTGGCTCCGAAGGTCGGGGGTTCAAATCCCCTCTATCACCCTTTCTTAGTTTCTCAATGTTTTTCCAGGTCGAACGCCCCTTCTAAGGCGTTCCCGGATTGCCCGGGCGACCCTGTAAAATCGAAGTTCATACCGAGAAACTGTACTAGTCGCTAGAACACCTCCGGAATGGACGACCATTTCAGGAGTTGCTCTCATGCTAAGACCAAGTCTTTGGTTCCCTCTTTGCGGTTCCACATTTGAGAGAGGCCTATCTGCGAGATCGCAGGCACGACCTATCTACCTCGGAGAAACGGACTCCCCAACCATATCCGAATCCTTCATTTGACTCACATCGAGGATCGTTTTACGAGCCATGCTTTGCTCGGTGCAGTGGTGACCTGGCGTGTTACGCCAGGCTTCGATGTCTAGGGCATTCAGCCAACAGAGCGTGAGTTGCATCAGCGTCCGCGACAGCAATCGATCGAAAGGCGTTTGATTGAATTGATCGCACCTAAACGCCACACACCCGACGCGATGGTCTTTGGGACCGGTGCAAACATCCCGGTCGACGCTGTGATGCCACGCTGTACGCCACCTGCTTCCTATTCCACCAGGTGGGTGCCTCCTATTTCTCACTTCCTCCCTCCGCAATTCTCCGCGATCTCCGCGGTAAATCCTTCTTCGCCCCGCTGCCCCAGAACTCTACCCACGACTTATAGCCCTCGCCGTTCTGGTATGAAATCGGTGATGGTCAACCGCGGAGGACACGGAGGAACGCGGAGTTGGCCCCGTGTCGTTGGCGACAATGCATGCATTCCAAAGCGATGGCACTCCCCAAAGGTGGGTGCCTACTATTCCGGGTCGTATTTTCTTTCGTCCCTACCGGGACTGACGCGATGATTGTGCGCATACCCAGCCTTGAAAGGCTGGGCTATTGTCTGCCGTCCCTACCGGGACTAACACCCCCCAAAACTCCGATGCTCCCCCTAATTTAGGTGGGTGCCTCCTATTCCGTGAGGTGAGTGCCTCCCATTTATCACCTCTTCCCTCCGCGCTTCTCCGCGATAAACCTTTCTTCGCCCCGCTGGCCCAAAACTCTACCCACGACTTATAGCCCTCGCCGTTCTGGTATGAAATCGGTGATGGTCAACCGCGGAGGGCACGGAGGAACGCGGAGTTGGCCCCGTGTCGTTGGCGACAATGCATGCATTCCAAAGTGATCACCCCCAAAAGGTGGGTGCCCCCTATTCCGGGTCGTATTTTCTTTCGTCCCTACCGGGACTGACGCGATGATTGTGCCCGTACCCAGCCTTGAAAGGCTGGGCTATTGTCTGCCGTCCCTACCGGGACTTACACCCCCCAAAACTCCGATGCTCCATCTAATTAGGTGGGTGCCTCGTATTCCCACGACATATCGCTCTCGCTCTTTTGGCACGAGATCGGTGATGGTCAACCGCGGAGGACACGGAGGAACGCGGAGTTGGCCCCGTGTCGTTGGCGACAATGCATACATTCCAAAGCGATGGCACTCCCCAAAGGTGGGTGCCTACTATTCCGGGTCGTATTTTCTTTCGTCCCTACCGGGACTGACGCGATGATTGTGCGCATACCCAGCCTTGAAAGGCTGGGCTATTGTCTGCCGTCCCTACCGGGACTAACACCCCCCAAAACTCCGATGCTCCCCCTAATTTAGGTGGGTGCCTCCTATTCCGTGAGGTGAGTGCCTCCCATTTATCACCTCTTCCCTCCGCGCTTCTCCGCGATAAACCTTTCTTCGCCCCGCTGGCCCAAAACTCTACCCACGACTTATAGCCCTCGCCGTTCTGGTATGAAATCGGTGATGGTCAACCGCGGAGGACACGGAGGAACGCGGAGTTGGCCCCGTGTCGTTGGCGACAATGCATGCATTCCAAAGTGATCACCCCCAAAAGGTGGGTGCCCCCTATTCCGGGTCGTATTTTCTTTCGTCCCTACCGGGACTGACGCGATGATTGTGCCCGTACCCAGCCTTGAAAGGCTGGGCTATTGTCTGCCGTCCCTACCGGGACTTACACCCCCCAAAACTCCGATGCTCCATCTAATTAGGTGGGTGCCTCGTATTCCCACGACATATCGCTCTCGCTCTTTTGGCACGAGATCGGTGATGGTCAACCGCGGAGGACACGGAGGAACGCGGAGTTGGCCCCGTGTCGTTGGCGACAATGCATACATTCCAAAGCGATCCCCCCAAAAGGTGGGTGCCCCGAATGGCACTGTAATCGATTTGCGTAAGTCGTTTCATTCAAATCGGTTATCGCCTTTATAGAGTCGCTTTTGGAGTTGTTTTCTGGGTTCGGTCATCAGCGCGTATTGGTCGCGGCGTCGCTTTACAACTCGCGGTTCAATCCGCCCCGGACGGTTGCCAACCTTACAGTTCGCAATCCGCTCGAGGAGAAATCTGGCGTAACGCTCAAGTTGCTTGCCGCGAAGATGAGCCGTCACCTCCTGCCAACTCGCTAGGATGTACTGGCTAGCACAGACGAAGCTGATCTCTCGCGGCCGCTTTCCAGAGAGCGAAGCGGCAGAGCAAATCGTTGTTCGAATCAAGTTGTAGGCAAGAAGCGTCGTCCATAACTCTCGCCTGACCATCTCGGGCGATAAGCATCTCACAAAGTTTAAATTCATAAACGTCTTGATAGAACGGATGTCAAGTTCTGCATTCCAACGAAAGCTAAACAGATCGGATATCTCCTCATAGCTAACACCCTGGTCACCCTTGTGCTCTAGCAATGTTGTCACAATGATAAACGGGCCTGATTTACGGCCCGGAGCTTCGACCGTATATCGCAACTCCCGTAGTTCGATCACGAACGGTAAGGATTGGTACATCTCGTGGCTCATCCAGGCCGGACGAGCGGGACGATACCACTGAATCAAGTGATCTTGTTTACCCAATCGCTTTCCAGTTCGAAAATCTGTGTGTCCCTTCTTCCTGCGAAAACAAACATGAACGTTCAATTTCATGAACATCGCGATCAACCAGTAGTTACAAAAGAAGCGGTCAGCAATCACGATATCTCCCGCTGAAAAACCTTTGAGCAACCGACGCAGAAGACTGGTTTCGCCCGTTTCTTTTCCGCTGAAGGGACCGACCGTTGCATCAAGCAAACAACCTGTGGCCAACGACATCACAGCCAAGACACGAGCAATAGGAAAACCAATCCCTGGCTTTTGGGCAGTATGCTGCGGATACTCTTTCTGGTTCTTTCGCGTATCGGGCATTTTGAAAGTAAATCCATCAATAAGCTTGGCATGCATAGACTTCCAGAGCCATTTGGACTCCACCTTGGCTTCCGCTTCAGAGGCAACACCAAGGCATAGTTCTTTCAAAGCGTCCTCGGGAAGCTTTGCTCTTGCGCGACAGTAGTTCCCCGTATCGGCCCCGGGTGCTGACTTCCCGTGAAGAGTAAAGAATGCCGTAATACGAGCGACGGCGGACTGGCAAGCGGCTTCTTTCCCATCACGCATAATTTGCGACATGAACGCCCACAAGACAATTGCGGTGGAATAGATCCCATTCATCGTGCAACCGTGCTTGCGAAAAACATTTCTGATGTGCTGCTCGCAAAGAATCGATGCAAACGGCAGTCCGGGTTGCAGCAGGAAAGCCTTGATGGAATCTCCAAAGCTGAAATTGGCTTGAGATCGCCTTGGTGGTATAGAGACCAAAACAAAACCCTCCTTGGTTTATGTTTAGGCAACTTAACCAAGGAGGGACGATCAAAATCATAGCCAAGAAAATGGGTTCATAGCCAGAACAATCTTCAAGGCGAGCGAGATTCTAAAGAAAATTCCCGCTCTGTCGCTAGGGGGAACTGCGCGATCATTGGAGATTACAGTGCCATTCGTGGGTGCCTCTTATTGAGCCGTTGCGTCTTGGCGCCTTGGCGAGAAAACTCCCTCCCCCCTGTTAGATGGGTGTCTTCTATTTACTCGTCCCTCAAAAGGTGGGTGCCTATTATTTCCATTAGGTGGGTGCCCCGAATCCCCGCCCCGTGTCTTGATGCGGCATTCCGGTAATCCATTCCGGTGTGAGTTGGCATGTGTGAGAACTCGCCATTCAAGCCAGAAGCCTTTGCCGCATCAAGACTTATTGCAATCTTTGTAAATCATTACCAGCGTTGGGTGCCTCCTATTCCGTGTCGTATTTTCTTTCGTCCCTACCGGGACTGACGCGATAATTGTGCGCGTACCCAGCCTTGAAAGGCTGGGCTATTGTCTGCCGTCCCTACCGGGACTAACACCCCCCAAAACTCCGATGCTCCCCCTAATTTAGGTGGGTGCCTCCTATTCCGTGAGGTGAGTGCCTCCCATTTATCACCTCTTCCCTCCGCGCTTCTCCGCGATCTCCGCGGTAAACCTTTCTTCGCCCCGCTGGCCCAAAACTCTACCCACGACTTATAGCACTCGCCGTTCTGGTTTGAAATCCGTGGTGGTCAACCGCGGAGGAGGCGGAGGAACGCGGAGTTGGCCCCGTGTCGTTGGCGACAATGCATGCATTCCAAAGTGATCACCCCCAAAAGGTGGGTGCCTCCTATTCCGTGTCGTATTTTCTTTCGTCCCTACCGGGACTGACGCGATAATTGTGCGCGTACCCAGCCTTGAAAGGCTGGGCTATTGTCTGCCGTCCCTATCGGGACTAAGAGTGCAGTGCCTGTGGGCAATACTCGAATGCCCCCTCCACCCTTGATCATTTGCCCCGATCCAAGGCTCGACTGGATAGCTTAGCACCGAAGCAAGGGTTGCTTGTCAATTGGAAGAATGCGCTGGCGATAAAGGAGCTCGTAGCGTGGACGGTGATTCAGTGTGATGGAGAAGATCTGCAAACCAACGAAGCATCCCTTCGCTTCGGGGCAACCTGCTGTTACGTCTCGGTGAATCTTCCATTACCGGAAATCTAATGATGAATGCTCTCGTTCAGAAACCATCACGTTCGAGCTGCTCGCTACCTCACCTAATCGCATCTCTGTTGCGTGCGAATCAAAGCGAGTTGCCTGAAGGTCCGTCGTTACATGACCTGAAATGGACCAAAAGAAGCACTCGGTGCATCTTCTTGCTCGCAAGCGACTCTCTGGCCACCATCTTGCGGCCCCTTGATCAATAGACTCGCAGGGAATTACCCCCACAAAAAAACCATAGAGAAAATGCAGGGAAAACCAACTTCGGCGATCCCCGTGCCACCGCATCGGCGGATCCGTTTAATGAGTTGGTTTAGTTCTTATTGGTGAACGTACTAGGGGTCACGCCAAATCACTCTTGATTTTTCACTTAAGGAACGATCAATATCAGAATTTAACGCCATTGAATCAATGTCGATTACTATCGGAGTTACCTCTCTAACAATAAAGACACGTTGAGTTACGGCCAATCGGTCACCATTCCCTCCAAAGACAATTGCATTATCGCACATCTTACTTCGAACAGTACAGATTAGAGATTCTGACGTTCTCGACATTCTCAACGATGATTGCATGACCGCAAAATTTAACCGACGAATGAACTTGGGCCATGATCCTTCTCCTGAATTGCTTCCGAAGCTTACTTTAAACTCGTGTGAAAATCGAGACCAGTTAACTTTTGCCGTTTCGTCATCGTAACTAGCAGTACTAATGCTCTCGTCAATAACATGACCTTGGACTTTAATCCTTTCAGTTCGCAAATCAATATCAAGAAAAGAATCTTCCTTGAGCAATTCCCTGAGCACGCCTTCAGCATCCACTGCATTGTTTTCTTCACGCGTTTTTCGAATATAATTCGAAAATGTCTTTATCAAACAATCTGGTGAAGCCGTTGAGTCAATGTATACGACTTCAGCATGTTTGTGCGAAGTGTAAACTAATTCGCTCTGCCCCATCGTCATCGTCGAGTGCGACGCCAGCCAAAAAAAACTCCAGAATACTGCACTTTTACTTTGCACCGCGAGGACTCCCATCTTGAGTGATTCCGAACGATTCTGCATCGCAACAACAGTTCCAATTGATTTCGTAAAAACGTGTTGCTTCGGATTCTTTCGAGCTCCCCCAGTAACTGGGCTTCTTCGTTGTGTCCGGTAGGCCACCGGTTACGAAAAGTGGGCAACCACTGTCTCCGGTATCAACGCGGACTTCTTCGATCCAATCGGATGGGGCCTCACCCCGGGGAATGTCTTCGTCGCAGAAAAATCGAACTACACCAATAGCCTTTTGATATCCACAAGTCTCAAACTGAACTTGCCCTGTTATTGTTGAAGTGTCGGTGTAGTCGTAATCGTCATTTGGATCATTTGGATCAATGTCAGATTCTTGATCCGGAATTGTCGGGTCTTTCGTTCCGGAAACACGCCATGCCTCATAAAACGGCCTTGCCGTTTTTGCTTTTGATTTGTTAGCCGGGCACGTCCCAGCACGACAGTTTCCCGATGCACAAGAAGCAGTCACTTCTTGTATTATCCAGCCCGATTTATTTTGGCACTTATTCTCGACTC
Source organism: Pirellula sp. SH-Sr6A (assembly GCF_001610875.1). Lineage (NCBI taxonomy): Bacteria > Pseudomonadati > Planctomycetota > Planctomycetia > Pirellulales > Pirellulaceae > Pirellula > Pirellula sp. SH-Sr6A. Next base: position 4,570,803 of record NZ_CP011272.1, read on the forward strand.
GAAATTGATAAATCATCCCAAACGTAGTTTTTCCTGCATCGGGGCCTGGGCATGTCGTACTACTTAGGGTATCGGCGGTTGTGATAATTGAAACTTCGCCGGATGGATCAATACGTCGGATTGGCCGGTTCCTGACATATACATACGCGTTTTTCGAATCACGATATCCCGATGGATCTCGCTGAACGAATCGCCCATTCCAAGGGCTCATCCACCTCGCACGGAAGTGATACAGCCCAAGCGTCGCATCCCATTCACGTCCCGTGTAGGTGTAGCGATTATTAATCGCGGAACTCGAGAGGACCGAGCCTGAACCATCAAGGATGGTTGGCTGGCCATAAGCCGTATAGGCGTAGCGTTCGGCTACGGAGCCTGAAGAAGTGGTTACAGCGGTGATGCTGAACTGCTGGTTGCGGTGGTAGTGCCAAGTGGCAGTGGTGGCTTCGGCAGGGGACGGACCAACGCTGGCGTTGATGGAATGCACATGGAAGCACTGCGAAGAAGGGATAGTCGCTTCGGTGCAACCGAAGGTTGCAGTTGGCTCTCCCGTGCGGGGGCGCGCGGAGCGGAGCTCAGGAGATGTTTGAAGCATGGCGTTTTGGGGGTGCATAGCGACTATTGTAACCAATCCCAGCGCCGCTTGCAGCGTTTTCGAATCGAGGATTTTCACCGACATAACGACTCGAGTGATCACGAGACGAATCCAGCAGAGCGGGCGACGAGGAAGCCTCTGCAGCTTGCGTCCGAAAACAGGTCGCCTCGGTGGGCGATCGACCTGTTCTTCGACTCCAGCTTCCGCTGCCTCCACCACCTTGGCCTTGGTTTACTTGAAGGAAGCAGCTGAGCACCTAGCCAGCTTGTGCAACTAGTCAGCCCGACTAGGCGCGTTCGCTTGGTCCGGCTTGGCCGGATGCATCGCGTCGTGGACCGCTCTCAAGCGATCTAGCGTGACGTGGGCATAGATTTGCGTGGTATTCAAGCTGGCATGACCCAAGAGCGTTTGGATCGATCGCAGATCGGCTCCATTCTCCATCATCAGCGTTGCTGCTGTGTGACGAAACATGTGGCATGCGCCCTTCTTCGTTATCCCCGCTTGCCGAACATACTGCCGAACCATGGCCGAGAGATTCACCGGGTGCATCGCCCCTCCGTTGTGGCATAGGATCACCACCTGCGTCTCTTGCTCGCTCAAGGAAACTGAGAATTTCCTCGGATGCATCCAATTCCGTTTGCAGCCCCCGCCGCTCAAGAGCCAGGGCCTTACGTCTTGGAGGTACTTGGTCAACCAATCCAAGGCGCGCACTCCGATCGGTACAAAGCGATCCTTGTGTCCTTTCCCCTGCCGGATATGAAGCAATCGCCTGGCGCGATCAATATCCTGAATCTCCAGCTTGAGAAGCTCGCTTCTTCGAATAGCACTGCTATAGAGAATCTCCAAGACACTGCGATCCCGAATCCCAATCTTCGTGCTCACGTCGGGTTGGTTGATGACATGCTCGACCTCGCTCTGGCTTAAAAAACTCGCCGGGAGTCGATATTCGGCTTTAGGAAGCTCGATCCCTGCCGCTGGATTGAAGGGGATATGCTTGCCCAAACAAGCCCACTGCAGCCAATGGGACACGGCATGGACATAGGAAGCCCGCGTTGAGGCTTGCAGGGGTTTGCGTGTCCGCAAGTTCCCGATATGGAGCAAGCTCCTTTGATACGCTGCGAGAATCTCTGGTGTGATTTCCGAAAGAGTATGGATCTCACGCTCGGTGAGCCAACGGACGAAGCGACCCAGCGAGTTTTTTCTCCTCTCCAAGGTCGCTTCCGTCCAATTCACTACTCGCAGATCAACGAAATACGCTTCCATGAGGGCTGACAACGAAGGGGGTGACATGTTTCTTTAAGACCTTTTCTGAAGGAGAGCCGAATCAAGAACACAAAACGAAACCGAGGTATGCATAAGTGGGGGGGCGCGAGGAAGCAGGGCTTGCTCTCCGGGGGCACAAGCACAAAGAAGTGGCCTTCTAGCAAGCGATTGCTTGCTCCAGGCCGTTTGAAGAGGGGGCACGAAGCCCCCACAAGGGGGGCACGAAGTGAGACGTCGTAAGCAGTTAATCGGCAGTTAGCCCGCCAACTAATCGGCCAACTGGTAGACGTAGGTTGCCCCCTGCTTGCCGCGATGGACAATCAAATGCTCGAGCTGGACCAGTCGGTCCAAGTGGGTGCGCACTTGGTTGTCGCTCCAACCGACCGATTCGCGAAACGAGCGACGGGTAAATCGGAACCGTTGCCGAAGAATAGCTTGCTCGGCCGGGCTAGCCGCTGCCGCGGCCCGGCAGCCTTTCGCCACAAACTCTTGCACCAAGTGGAGGCACTGCTCAGTCTGCGGTGCTAACTCACTAAGCGACTGCTTCAAGAGCTTGTCCATTAGCCGATCGGCGAGCGCGATATCGGACTCTTGGACTTCGATCCACTCGGTTCCATCCTCTTCGGTGTGGATGACTCTCTGGTGCTGGTGTAGCAAGGCGATCGCTTGAATGAGACTCAAGTACTTGGCATGATCGCGGCGGTTGCGCAGTCGATCGCAAACGAACTCCAAAGAGTCGACCAAGGGGTTCAAGACCTGCAAGGGTCGGAGCAAACGCTGCGCATGGTGATGCAGGGTTCGGATGGCTGCCACTTGCGACTGCCGTTGCAATCCCTCGCGCGTCTGCAGCAGACGCTGGCGCGCTTGAATGGCCTTGGTCTGTTCGATCGATTCATCAACGGTAAGGATCAAGCAGCGATTGGCTAACTCTTCGTCCACATCCCGAGCCGTCGAGGTGATCATGAGCTGAATGGGGCCTTCTACGCTGTGCAATTGGGTAACGCTCCGGCCATCGTTGCCACGGACTACCGTGGCATGGGTCAGCTTCCCTTCGCTTTGAAGGAGTTTTAAGGCATACGCAGATTCGGAAAGACCTTGGTCTTCGCTAATGGCTAAGGTCTTATGGCGAAGCTGATCGCTATCGAGGTAATAGAGCGATTGGCAAGTGAGGTTGCTCAATCGCAAGACTTCTTCCGGTGGGACCATGGCCAAGATGGTTTCCATGAGCGTTGTCTTCCCGGCCGCGCTGGAGGATCGGATCAGGAGAGCCAACGGGGTGGGTAGCTTGCGACTGACGGCAGCCAGGTAGCCTACGAGCTTATTGGATGCTTCTCCGACCATGCCACACGCATCGAGATCGTGCACAATCCGTTCGATCAGATTGGGAGAACGCAGCAACTGCATGGCTTCTTCCTGCTGGGCTTCGGTCATAGCCGGAATGGCAGGACCGATGCGTTTGGCGGCTTCGATTTGAAGGTTCCGTAAATCTTCCAGTTGAAGGAGGATTCTTCCTAGATCGACCTTGATCGTCTCCTCTTCGCAGAAGAGTTCTAAAGCGGCAGCTTTCACGAAGGCTTGCCGAGCGCTAGAGCGCATGAGATCGACCGTATCGAGATGCATCCGTTCGAGTCGGGAGACGGCGATCGAGACGCGCAGGCTCAGGGAAGACATGTTCTTCTCGAGGCCACGGATCTTGTAGCTGCGATCCTCGCGAGTGATAGTCACGCTGCTAGCGTCGACGGAGATTTCGGAGGCTGGAGTAGCAGGCTGCATCGCAACCCGTTGCGTGAGCGAGGGATCCTCTTCTTGTGAAGGGCTGCCCGGCTGTGAAGGAATCTTGGGTGCCAGTGTCTCCGTTGCCAGCGTGTCAGCAGCCTGTCCCTCGCTGACGTTTCGGGTTGGGATGGAGTCTTCCTGAAGCCTGACGCCTGAATCCTGAAGTCTTGTGCCGGTTCCCACGCGGAGCTTGTCAATGACGGCTCCGCTGTTGCTCAGCCGATAGCCTTCGAAGCCTGTGATGCGATGCTCTTCGTCCACCAGGGGGATGGTAATGTAACCACGTAGCGCCTCGCGGCCATTCTCCTTGTAAAGACCCATCTGGATGAGTCGCTCTCGGATCCTTCGACCCGCTGCCGTCTGATTCGAGGGCAACTGGTTCCCCAGACTCCGATCGGAAAACCCGATCCCCAGGGTGCGCAAAGCTTCTTCCTCGAGTTCCAAGCCATAGGAGGCCATGGCCAGAATCTTGTCCGTCACACAGCGTGCGTAATGTTCGGCGGTCGCTTTCCACGGATCCGCTTCGAATGCAGCCAGCAGTGGAAACGGATTCGCATTCGTTTTCGTTGAGAGCAACATGATTCATCCACACCGATTCTGAGAGCTCGTTTCAAAAGAGGGGAGAGTGCCCGAGCACTTCCAACCCCGCATCGCCGCGCGATTCCTTTTAAGGAATGCGGCGGCTCTGCTTGGTCCACAAGGGGGCGAACTCGGAAATTCTCCAAGAAACATCGCAAGCTAAGAAAGCGGTCGAACTACCCTACAGCTATCCATGCACTGTTCGATCCAACCTATGCAGGATCTGTTGCCTACGGTGCGAATCCATACGGCTAGTTCGCATACCGTGCAATCGGTCCTGCTACGCTACTCCAAATCCTTTCGCTTCAGTCATCATGTTCCGTTCCATGAACGCCGTGTGCTGGATAAACTCCTCGACTGCCGTCGTGGGAGTTTCGGTTCCACCTACTATGGATGCGAGACATGCCAGCAAGGGCGCATTCTCTACAGCCAGTGCCATGATCGGCACTGTCCCAACTGCGGTTGGCTCAAGCGCAAAGCGTGGCTACAGCAGATTATCGCGTGGAATCTCCCCACCACCTACTACCACACGGTCTTTACCGTCCCGCATGAGCTCAATCCTCTGATCCGAGCCAATCCGAGCGCTGTGTATCAGCTCTTCTTTCGAAGATCGCAAAAGACGTTGCTCGAGATCGCTCAACGAGAATTCGGCTGCAAGCCGGGGATTATTCTCACGTTGCACACTTGGGGGCAGCGCATGCTGACCCATGTGCATATCCACGCCATGATGACCTCCGGTGGCGTCTCGCTCTCCACTGGGGATGCGAGTACCAAACCCTGCTGGATCCCGATCCCTCCGGATGCACCAGGCATCCAAGAAGAAGTCTTAGCAGCCCTCTTTCAAAAGAAGTTCTTACGGGGATTGAAAATCCTCTTCGATCAAGGAAAACTCGACATTCCCCAAGAGATGGAATTCGAAGGGGTTCAAGACCGAGACTCGTTCCATCGGTGGCTTGAGCCTCTAGCGCAAAAGAACTGGAAAGCCGATGCGCAAATCACTCCGGATGAACTGCAAACGCAGTTGGGCTGCGCCCGTTATCTTTCGGACTATATCCAAGGGGCAGCGATCTCCAATGGCCGGATCGCCGAAGACAACGGGACGCACGTTACCATTCGGCAATGGGATTACCGAACCAACAAATCGGTCGAGGAGACCATGGAGGGAGAAGAGTTCGTTCGCCGGTTCTTGCTCCACATCGTTCCGAGCAACGTGCATCGCGTGCGCTATGCAGGTCTCTTTCAAGGGAAAGGGCGCAAGGAGACGCTTCAAAGAGTCCGCTTGCTCTTGGCCAAGCACAATGCTGATTCCCTAGGGAAGCGACATGCGTCGCTTCCCCCATCCGCGAGACTTCAAGAGCTTGAGCTTCCGAAGATCGATAATCGGCCCAAGTGCTTGCGGTGCGGTACGCCGGGGATGCGATTGGAAGGGTATCGCGATCGCATGGAGACTTGGGAGTTCATCCACCGGGTAGAGCATGCGATCGAACAATACTCGAAGGCACCCACCACACTCGATCAATTGATCCGATCGAAAGCACGACTTGAGAGCTTTGCTCCGAAGCAAGGGTTGCTTGGCAACTGGAAGCGGGCACTAGCTGTAAAGGAGCTCTTAGCATGGACGGTTGTACAGTGTTGCAGCGATGACCTGTGTGATGGAGAGAATCTGCAAACCAACGAAGCATCCCTTCGCTTCGGGGCAACCTGCTGTTACGTCTCGGTGAATCTTCCATTACCGGAAATCTAATGATGAATGCTCTCGTTCAGAAACCATCACGTTCGAGCTGCTCGCTACCTCACCTAATCGCATCTCTGTTGCGTGCGAATCAAAGCGAGTTGCCTGAAGGTCCGTCGTTACATGACCTGAAATGGACCAAAAGAAGCACTCGGTGCATCTTCTTGCTCGCAAGCGACTCTCTGGCCACCATCTTGCGGCCCCTTGATCAATAGACTCGCAGGGAATTACCCCCACAAAAAAACCATAGAGAAAATGCAGGGAAAACCAACTTCGGCGATCCCCGTGCCACCGCATCGGCGGATCCGTTTAATGAGTTGGTTTAGTTCTTATTGGTGAACAAGCTGTCTTGCAGCCGCGATTCACTTGTACTTTGAAGTATCCGCACTCGGTATTGAGAACACTTTGTACCACTTACCTTGATCTATTAAACCGACTCCGAACCCCCAATTCCTAATACATGCGACTTCACCTGCATGCGTTGCCAAAACAGCGAGTGCATCCGATTCCAGCTTTCCACCCGGATCTTCTATTACGTTCAGTCTCTCGATCACAAAATGACTCAGATCCTCCTTGCTCATTTCCTTGTACACAATTGATTCGTAATCAACACCAATCCCGTGTTCTATGACTGGCTTAGCGACTGTGGCCGGATCGTCGGGACACACAATTTTGATGCAATAGTACTCTTTGCTGTCATGTGAGTAAACAAGGTAGAAACTTCCATCAAAGCCAAAATCGAGGTTTTGGAAAACGTACGCACCAGGAGGATGACTAGTCACGAACCGATTTGTACTAGGAGAATTGAGACACCCACTTCCTTCTAGCAATAATACAAATAACACAATAATTCGAATATTCAATTGACGACTCACGTGAACTCCTCCTCTTTACGCTTACTTGCCGGGCTCGGCAGCTCCGTAGTCCTGCCAAGAATTAGACTCGCAATCGAAAGTCCACGTTTTGCCACATGGATTGCTCGGGAGGAGAGTCGGATTTGACGGGTTAACGAAATCCTCCATGAGATCTATCATGTCGTCGTGACAGAAAAATCTTGCCTTGCATTTCCCGTCACACTCACACTTTTTCTTGGTGTTCTTGCAACACTCTCGCATTGCTAATGGGACGTATTTTTCAAATATGGAGTATATCAATTTCTTCCCACCCGGTTTGGACGTGTCAATTAATTCATTTGTGTCTGGCCAGTTTCTTGGGAATAGTTCGCTCTCGGGCTTCTCGAATCTTTCTCGGCATACTCGTTTGCCATCTCGAAGCCAGCAACAGATTGGAGCAATTTTGTCGCATTTCTCAAACTCAGGTAAGAAGCTAGGGTGATTTATCCCTGCCTCGAATATGGGGCGATAGCCCCCTCGAGGTCCATGAGTAATCAAAAACCAAGTTGTGCACTTCAACCCGTGTGGATCCAATTGAACCATAGGTTGATTGAATACGAATCTGCATAGATTTAAATCTAATGAGCGATACCCGATCGGATCCCTCCCCATGAACCGTCCTGCAAGCCCACTCATCCACCTCGCCCTGAAGTGATACAGGCCGAGCGTTTGATCCCATTCACGTCCCGTGTAGGTGTAGCGATTATTGATCGCAGAACTCGAGAGGACCGAGCCAGAACCATCCAAGATGGTTGGCTGGCCGTAGGCTGTGTAGGCGTAGCGCTCGGCTACGGAGCCTGAAGAAGTGGTCACTGCCGTGATGCTGAACTGCTGGTTGCGGTGGTAGTAATGAATCGTTCCGCTGGTTCCAGTTGCCTTGCGCACCACCGGTTCGTCGATGTAGCTAGCGTACACATAACGATGCGTTGGCGAGCTAGGAGCATCCCCGTATTCATAATCGGCGATTGTCTGCTGGTCCTGCTGCACATAAACGAACGAGCCTGAGGTTCCTTGCCGCGCTACCCTTCGGCCAAGTGCATCGTACTGGAACGTGACATCGTTCGAACCGTTGTTGTCCACATCGGCGCTCTTGAGCTTGTTGTCGAAGTCATAGCTAACGGCCATGGCCACGCCACTGGTAGTGAGCGTCGTCGGGAGAAGGGTAATGTTCCCCTTCACATCCATCGTGACGTTCTGTCCCCCTGCGGTGAGCAGCTCGTGGGTCGGACCATAGTTGCGATTCTGCGCTGTGCCATTGGGGGTGATGCTGGGCCAGTCACCTACACTAGTAAGACTCCACGATTGGCTAAACGTTCCTCTGGTACGGGCGAAGCCGGTGAGACGGTCCTCGTCGACATTGCTGGTGCCTGCTGAAGTGAACCCGTAATTGCTCATGGGGTGAAGGCGTTAGACTTTAGGTGTTTGGAAAACCGGGGGGAGCTCGATTGTACCCGAGCGATCGCTAGCCGTGGGGAGAATCAATCAGGGGTAGATTTCGGCATTCGAATCGGCGATCGTTCCCGTGGGCTATTGGCTGCCGTTCGGTAATCCTCGGTCGTCATTCTCCTGATGAGGTCAAACGTGTAGGTGGTCGACGTCTCTTCACGGACTCTCCACGTGAGAATAACCAAACCGGACGGGGTGATCGTTTAGGTCGGACTCCTCCAGCCTCCAGCGGCACTCACCATCCTGTTGAGTACATCGCAAATAGACTGTGCACGGTCTAGCGATAGGAATTCCGCCGCCCGCACCCAAGTAGCCAATACCGATTCGTCTCTCAACTCTGGATGCTGTTGAGTTCTTGAAAACCGTAATAACCTTCGCCGTTACAAAATGATAGGAGCCCCCCATGCTCCTTCTCAACAACACGAGATAACGGATGCTCCCATTTTCTCGCACCACGAAGAGTGGATCGATCTACTTTCTACTTTCCAAACTCGACTCTCTAGCCGCGCAGCGGCTCCCCATTGCGAGCATTGCGCCTTGGCGCGCGATCCAGCATTCCGAGCAGGCTTGTCCGACACCCGAGAAACGATTCGACAGGACGACGCCTCGACGATTCCGATTGGCCAATAAAAAAACCGTCGGAAGGAAGCCAACCGACGGCTTTTGTTTTGAGTTGCTTGGAGCAGATCTCTGGCAGAAGCCAGATGCCCGAGCAGAGCAACGTTTGATTAGGAAGGAGACTTGGTGGTCGTCTTCTTAGCAGCCTTCTTCTTAGCAACCTTCTTCTTGGTTGCGGCCTTCTTTGGTGCAGCCTTCTTCTTAGCAGCCTTCTTCTTGGCTACTTTCTTCTTGGTTGCAGCCTTCTTCGTTGCTCCAGCTTTTTTCTTGGCCACGGATATATCCTCCGAAAAGCGAAACTTAGTCGCTGCAGATTCGCCTTCCAGAAGCAGTTGGTTGGCGGTCTGGTCTCAGCAACCGATACTAAAAATCCTTCGTTGAACTCGCCTCGACTTTGACATCATGTCCTCCTCACAATACGTCGCGAGGGAAGCCTGAGGTGGTTCCGCAAAGGAACAACATCCAATGTCGTATTTGTATAAAAGTCGAAACTTAATGCAACATCTTTTCGACAATTTTTCCACATAAATGAAACCAATTTTCCACGCTCTCACACGCTCGTATCTCACTCTTTGAACAAGCATGCGCGACGACGCGAATCGATCATCATGCAGTGGCTCGCGCATCGCTTTGATGCATGCGCCACACATCCATGCGCTCCTTCGAACCGCCGACGCGATGGCCTTTCACGTGCCCCATCGGTGCATAGGTGCAACGGTATGTTCACGACCCGCATTGTTCCTCACTGCGCAGACCAAGCAATTCCTTGACTCTCGCTCAACCATCACCATGTCGCGAAAAATGTTCCACGCATGACGCTGCAGCGCCGTCGAAGCGGCAGCGCGATGCGTCGATCTCTAACATGAGCCGCAATCCATCTCGGTGCGCGCTCAAGAATGGATGACGACGACATGCCATCAGCACCTTGCGTGACATGCCATCACGATCGATTTCAATGCTCTTCGCAGCGCGCTGGATGCTGCAAAAATTTTTCAAAAAATCTTGCTCGCAACATCCCTCCAAAGACCTTTACCAGACAGAACCACCTCTTCCCTGTTGCAGCATCTGCCAATTGGAGTACGCCAACGAGGCGAAGAACAAGGTCCCAATCGGACCTCCTCCTGTTTGATAAAACCAAACTGCGACCAACGCGCCCACGATCACTCCGAGCATGCATGCCTCTTGAAGCCCATCACGTCGCATCACGATGCCGATGAGGTGCCGCGCGATCTGACCGCCATCGAGGGGATACACAGGCAACAAATTGAAAAGGGCCCACCAAATACTGCAACTGACCAGAAAGTTGATCGCGCAGTACGAGTACGCGTTGGAGGGAAGGGGTAGTCGAACCCACTCCATACCCAACCTCTCGGCGATATCGCTAAACATCCACACAGGAATGCCACAACCGATCGCGATCGCCCCCACCACGACTCCCAATGCGATCTGAATGGCAGGACCAGCCGCCGAGATCACCAGATGGTTCGCGTGCGTGAGCCTTGATCGCCGTCCCTGCCGCGCCCACAAAAGCCCCGCTCCAGGGATGGCCAATCCGCCCATTTGATAGAGAACGATTTCCGCATCGATCCCAAAGTACCGAAAGGCGAGAGCATGCCCGAGTTCATGCACCAGAATGCTCACAAACGAGCAGAGAACCCACAGCAAAAGCAGCAGCGCGAAATTGGATGGCACGTTCATCATCGTGAACATGTCATGCAACCCTCGAGCCTGCGTGTATCCGAAGGCCGCGCTGAAAGCCCAAAACAACCACGTCACTCGGACAGGAAACCCAAACAGCTGGAACCTCCAGTCGTAACTGCTCGATTGCGGCTCACTCAAAAACATCGGTCTCTCCCTCTTTTCGCTGAATCGCTTCCCAAGCAGTTCTCAACACGTTTTGAATCTCATCCATCTCCGACTCGCTGATCACCAACGGCGGAATGATAGCGACTCGATCTCGATTAGGTCCCGTCAAATGCAAAAGCACGCCCAACTCCCGCGCAGCGAGTACATACCGACACGCCCAATCCCTCGCGACATCAAACGAATCGATCGCCGCGAAATCAATGGCACTGGCACTCCCGCTCCCAATCACACTTTCCACCGGAAGGAACTCCACGAGTCGTCGCCGGAGCCCCTCGTGCATCCGCTGCGAACAGGTGATGATGCTCGAATCTCCGAGCAGCTCAAGCACCTTGCAAGCAATCGCACAGGAAAAGGGATGCCCCGCAAACGTCTCCGACTCCAATTGCGGATCCATCGCGTCGAGGCAACGCTGACTACCTACCACCGCCGAGATCGGCACCAACCCGCCCCCCAGCGATTTGCCAAACACCCACATGTCGGGCAACCAACCTGCAGCCATCGCTCCCGACCAGCCTCCAAGCCTTCCAAGCCCCATTTGGATCTCGTCACTGATTACCAATAGCCCCGCTTGGCGTGCCAACTCCACGAGCTTGCAGTAGTACCAAGGCGGCGCGAAGTAATATCCCCTCGCGCCGATCGCTGGCTCGATCAAGAGCATTGACAATCGATGGGAATCGCGATCGATCAACCTCTCGAAGAGCTGCAAACTCCGATCGCACGCTCCGTCTAATGTTTCCTCACCACTCCCGCGAGGGAACGGAATCGTTTGCACGCCGTTGGGCTCGTCTTTTATCCAATCCTCGACAAGTCCACTGCGACGGGTATCGCTCAGCAAACTAGCCCCCAACGAACGGCCGTGGTATCCCAAGTCGAAACGAACGACGCCGCCTGACCGAGTGGCATAAGCGATTTTCCAAGCGACTTCGATGGCGCGTGCTCCGGTCGTCGATAGCCATACACCGAGTTCGGAATCCTGTTTCTGTGCGCGCGCACCGCGGAGCTGCATTTGCATTCGCGCCGACAACTCCCGTTCCAACCGGTGTCGGATCTCGCTTTCGTTGCCAGGAAAATGAGCCCCGCGAGCCGCTTGCTGCGACACGACGCGCACAAGCTCCGGATGAGCATGCCCCAAGTTGTTGGCGGAATACCCTGAAATGCAATCCAAATAGCGTCTCCCATCCGACGCCCAAAGATAGACCCCTTCTCCTCGCTCCCACACGATGCCTTCATGTGGATCGTAGGGGCGCCCCTGCCCGCGAGGACGCCAGGTTCGTTCCTTACTAGTGCCTTCCCATCGCGAGCCCACGATCATCGAGAGCCAGTTGCTCTCATCTTCTCCATCAGCGGTTCGATAACAGAGACGGGAACGAACCGTTCAAGCGACCTGCCATGCCCGAGCGCAGCAATCTGCTTGATCAACGAACTGGACACGTGCGCGAATTCTTCGTCCGCCATCAAGAAGACGGTTTCGATATCGGGGTCCAGCTGCCGGTTCGCCATCATCATCGTGAACTCGCCCGCGATGTCGGTCAAAGGCCTGACGCCACGGACCATCACCTTCGCCCCCACGCTGCGAACGAAATCGACTGCCAGACCATCAAAGGCCTCGATGCTCACATGCGGCAGGTGCGAAGTCACCCGACGCAGAAGCTCCAAACGTTCCTCGGTGTCGAACAATGATTGCTTGGCCGAATTCACACCGATCCCGATAATGAGCGCCTCATAGAGCTGCGCACTTCGTTCAATGATGTGGAGATGCCCGAGCGTTACCGGATCAAAGGACCCGGTATAAACGGCGATCTGAGGGCGAAGACCCATGCTGAATTCTCTTTCTCGACGCGCATTCTCGACATTGTTCTCTCGACTTCGTCGAACAGCCAGGACGAACTATTCGAACTTCGAGCTCACCGAAGCTTTGCCCATGTGCAAGAAGGCAACCAAATAAAACGCAATGAGCACCAGTCCCCAGATGATGATCCCGGCTAATGCCGCTACGGCGATGATTTGGAAGAAAGCCGCCGGATCAAAATCTGGTGCGCCCTGTCGGTTCAGTTCGCGACCGAACTCGTCCTTTCCGATCTCCATGACTTTCCACGTTATATATCCACCGATGCCAGACTCGACCATTTTAAACGGGATCATGAAGGCAGAGGTGCCTCGCACCAAGCTCGCTCCGATCTTCTTGCGCTGCAATCCAAAGATCCCTCCGATCAACATCAACACAGAAACGATCATACTCACCAACTGCAACGCAATTTGAATCGCCATCGCACCGGGGAATGCATTTTGGGCAGCTTCGGTCATCCGTCGCACCCGCGCTTCTTCATCCATGCCCTCCGCCGCGGCCCCGTCCGCTTCCCCATCCGCAGCGAATGGATCGTTTCCATCGGCGGTCGGTTCCGCTACCCCATCCCCTTCCACCATCGCACCGGCATCTGCTGCGCCGGCATCGGCGTCGCCACCGACTCCCGTCGCAGCGCTCGTCACCGCTAACGCACCGATCGTCTGCACCAATCCGAGGCATCCACCCGCGACGCCGAGTACCCCAAAGACAACAAACATGATCAACAGAAACTTCGTAAAGCCTCCGAGTGTTCGATCGGTCGCATTGGGGTCAAAACTGGACGCTACCGGCGCGTTGTAGGGATTGGACGGTGAAAACTGGCTCATGAGAATTGGTATCGGAAAAGGAATCGAGGAACAAAAAGGAATCAACGCTTCAACGCAACGGAGTCGCGTGAAGGCAACTTACGACTCCATCGATACCCTAGCTCGAGGATCTAGGACCGAATCGCATCGCAAAGCCGCTGAACGTCATCCGCGTTATTGTAGGCATGCGTCGCGACGCGCAAACGTCCGTGACGAACACTTGTAACCACTTTGTTCCGAATAAGTGCATTTCGAATCGATTGCGGATCCTTACCCTCGATTTCAAACGAAATGATTCCGCTGCAATGCGTAGCAGATCGTTGCGCGGCCTCCTTATCCCGATACACGATGGCCCCCAAGCTTCGGAGGGACTCTTCGATGAGGTCTGCGTTCTCGAGTACGGCCGTCGCAACACCACTGCAGGGAAGATGGACTCCAAGGTCTAAAAGGAGTCGCAAACTCGCATCCAAACACACAATACCGAGATGATTGGCAGAGCCTCCTTCGAAGCGCGAAGCATCGGACTTGAATTGAACTTCAGCATTTTGAAACCGATGTGCTCCTTGCACCGAGTTCCACCCCACCATGCGATTCTCCAGTTTCGCGAGGCGCTCCCGGCGAATGTAGAGAAGCCCGGCTCCTTCGGGCCCGAGCAACCATTTGTGTCCATCGGCTGCCAGATAATCGATGGGAAGTTGGGACACATCGCACGAAAACACCCCGAGCCCCTGGATCGCATCCAGGAACAATTCAGCACCGCGGCAGTGCACAAGTTCGCAAACCTTCGGTAAATCGATTCGATAACCGGACGAATAGCCCACCCAGCTAATGCTCACCAGTCGCGTCGCGGAATCGATTCGTTCTGCCAATCGATCGAGGGACACGATCCCCGATGGATCCACCGGCACCACGCGGACCTCGACCCCCGATCGAGCAAGCTCCAACCATGGAAGCAAGTTGCTCGAAAACTCGTTCTCAATGACCACCACATTCGGCCGCGCCGCCTCGGTCCGTGGGGAACTCGCGCGAGAAGAGAACCACGGGAATGCGGAGGCGATGAGGTTGATCGCAAAGGTGGTGTTGGGGACCAGAGCGATTTCCTCGACCTCGCAGTGGAGGAGCGAAGCCGCGTTTCCGCGCAGCCGGGTTGCGATCGCCGACCATTCCGGCCAGCAACAATCCCCGCTCTTCTCGGCTTGATTCAAGAAAACTCTCCCTGCGTCCGCGGCCATGGAAGGGAGTGGCGCGACGGCAGCGTGGTCGAAGTAAGCCCATTCACGCGTCACCGGCATAGTGCTTCGAAGCCTTGATCGAACCTCCGAGGAGCTAGGAAATTCTTGAGTTTCTGAGGTGGTTTTGTGCGACATCGGCAGTCCAGTCATAGGGGGTGCACCGCGGATTCCGCCGGCAGTTACGGGAATTTGAAGAAAAAAACAAGAGCTTCGCCTGGGGCGATGACAGTCGAAAATCTTCAACTATACTAGCCTCGGTCCTCAGCCCACTAGACCACCCCTCGTCGTCCTTGATTTTCATCACCTCGAGCGCCAAACCGACCGCCTCCAATGCGTATCTTCCGATCGAGAACCCGGCCTTGGCTGGGCACTTCCTTGCAATGCACCGAGGTTGTTGATGCCTAGAGCTTTATGTTTGAGCGGTCTTGTGATCGCCGGCCTCGTCTTCTTGTTGTTTCTCGTCAATCTCATCATGAGCCTTGCTGGCATGGGGTCGCTCTTTCGTTATCAGAGCCTCTTGATGGATATCGTATTTCTCGTTTGTTCTGGTACGTTGGGCTATCTGAGTTGGTCCACATTCCGTGAATTAAAGTAACAAGCCATGAAATACGATCCCGAAGCTTGGTCGTTCTCTCGACCTTGCTTGGGAGGTTTGAACACGGCGTTCATCCTCCCCGCGAAAGCAGCACCGCGTTACTTGGTCACGTTGATGCATGGCTTCGGAGCACCGGGTACCGATCTCGTCAATCTCTTTGACGATCTTCTCTACTACATGCCCGACAACACCGCCCCGTTTGGGTTCCTTTGCCCGGAAGGCCCGATCGATCTGGAGGAGCAAGGCATTCCGGACGGACGTGCTTGGTGGCCTCTCAACATGGCGCAGCTCATGTTGATGTCCGCAACCAACTCCTTCGATGCCATGCGCGAGACCGTCCCACCCGAATTGGATGGCGCACGGGAGCAACTGCAAACTTGCATCGACGAAGCGAGAAAATCCATCGCATCCGACTTCCAATTGGAGGATACCCTTCCTGTGGTATTGGGAGGGTTTTCTCAAGGAGCCATGCTCGCGACCGATACCGCGCTGCGAGGTTCGCTCAAAAACGTCGCGGGTTTGATCGCCTACTCCGGTGCACTGATTTGTGAATCACACTGGCGCAGAACTTCCAACCCGGTTCGCAATTTACCTCTCATCCAGAGCCATGGTCGCTTGGACAACATCCTTCCGTTCGCGACGGGGCAGTGGCTTTATGAGTTGCTCTCCGAACTTGGTTTCGACGGGAAACTGCTCGAGTTCGATGGTCCGCATACCATCCCGAGCGAAGCCATCTTGCAGACGGCGAAAATGCTGCACACGATCGGAGCCTAGCGGAACGCTCCGCTCAACCGTCCAACGGCGTCCCTCCTGGAATCGGTAGTGAAAATGCGATTTGCCGCTTTCCTACTTGCCCCTGCTCCGGTACTTTGAAGCATGCGCTGGGGGGTGGTAAGCCCCACGATTTCATGCGGTTGATACCTCGAAGAAGGTTCTTTATGAAGTTCAAGTTTCCGGTTGTCATCATCGACGAGGATTTCCGTTCTGGCAATGCATCCGGATTGGGTATTCGGGCGCTCGCCGATGCCATCGAACGTGAGGGTATCGAAGTCGCCGGGGTCACCACCTATGGCGACTTGTCTCAATTCGCTCAACAACAGAGCCGCGCATCAGCCTTCATCCTCTCGATCGACGACGACGAGTTTGCGAACGAGAAATCGATGGGCTCGGCGCTCGAGAACATCCGGAACTTCATCACCGAAATCCGTTTCAAGAACGCGGACATCCCGATCTTCTTGTACGGGGAAACCCGAACGTCGCGGCACATCCCGAACGACATTCTTCGAGAGCTGCATGGATTTATCCATATGTTCGAAGATACCCCCGAGTTCGTCGCGCGGCATATCCTGCGCGAGGCAAAGGCGTATCTCGATGGATTGGCCCCTCCTTTCTTTCGCGCGATGGTTCACTACGCTCAAGACGGCTCGTATTCCTGGCACTGTCCGGGACACTCCGGCGGAGTCGCCTTCCTCAAAAGCCCCGTCGGTCAGATGTTTCACCAGTTCTTTGGAGAGAACATGCTGCGCGCCGATGTGTGCAACGCGGTGGAGGAACTCGGCCAACTCTTGGACCACACAGGTCCGGTCGCGGCCTCCGAACGGAACGCAGCTCGGATCTTTGGTGCCGACCACTGCTTCTTTGTTACCAACGGAACGTCGACATCCAACAAGATCGTGTGGCACTCAACGGTCGCTTCTGGCGACATCGTCGTCGTCGACCGAAACTGCCACAAGTCCGTGCTTCATGCCATCATCATGACCGGAGCCGTCCCAGTCTTTCTGACGCCTACGCGGAACAACCTAGGGATCATCGGCCCCATTCCATTGGAAGAGTTCCATCCCGATAACATCCAAAAGAAGATCGAGGCCAACCCATTTGCGCGCGAAGCGCAAGCCCAATATCCGGAACGCCGCCCTCGCATCTTGACCATCACGCAAAGCACCTACGACGGAATCATTTACAACGTCGAAGAGCTGCGACGCATGCTCGATGGTCAAATCGGCACCCTCCATTTCGATGAAGCTTGGTTGCCCCACGCGGCCTTCCATCATTTCTACAAAGACATGCATGCGATCGGCCCAAACCGACCCGCTCCCAAAGAGTCGATGATCTTCGCGACCCACTCCACCCACAAGCTGCTGGCAGGGATCTCGCAGGCGTCGCAGATCTTGGTACGCGAGCCCCAATATAAAAAGCTCGACCGCCATACGTTCAATGAAGCGTATCTGATGCATGCATCAACATCCCCGCAGTATGCGATCATCGCCTCCTGCGATGTGGCCGCCGCTATGATGGAACCACCGGGAGGGACTTCGCTTGTCGAAGAGTCCATCGTCGAAGCCCTCGACTTCCGACGCGCCATGCGCAAAGTGGACGACGAATGGGGCAGCGATTGGTGGTTCAAGGTCTGGGGACCCGATACGTTGGCCGAGGAAGGTATTGGAACGCGCGAAGATTGGATGCTGCATACGAAAGATTCGTGGCATGGATTCGGACGCGTCGCACCCGGCTTCAACATGCTCGACCCTATCAAAGCGACCGTGATCACCCCCGGCTTGGACGTGTCCGGCCAATTCGCGGAAACCGGAATCCCGGCTTCGATCGTCACCCGATACTTGGTCGAACACGGGGTCATCGTCGAGAAGACTGGGCTCTATTCCTTCTTCATCATGTTCACGATCGGAATCACCAAGGGACGCTGGAACACTCTGCTTAGCTCTCTGCAGCAGTTCAAGGATGACTACGACAAGAATCAACCGATGTGGAAAATCCTCCCCGAGTTCTGCCAACAATATCCCAAGTACGAGCGAATCGGACTCCGCGAATTGTGCCAACAGATCCACGACACCTATCGCAAACACGATGTCGCGAAGGTCACGACCGAGATGTATCTCTCGCCGATGCAGCCGGCCATGAAGCCATCCGATGCGTTTGCCATGATGGCCCATGAAGAAATCGATCGCGTCGAAATCGATCATCTCGAAGGACGTGCCACCGCCGTTCTCTTGACTCCCTACCCACCCGGAATTCCTCTTCTCATCCCCGGCGAGAGATTCAACAAATCGATCGTGGAGTACCTCCGTTTCGCTCGCAATTTCAACGAGCAGTTCCCCGGCTTCCACACCGATATCCACGGATTGGTCGAAGAAGAAGTCGACGGGAAACGCCGTTGCTACGTCGACTGCGTCCGAACCAAAGACTTGGAAGACATCATCGCCGCCGACGAGAGCGAGATTGCAGCGCTACCCTTGGTGATCACCCCTGGTGCCATGGGGTAGTTTCCTCCCTAGATCGATTCTTCCGATACTCCGATAGGTGCCCGTTCCGAGCACCTTCTAACCCCGAGTCCAAAGCGTTCACGACGCGCGGCTAGGGGCGGTCGATCCCCCCAAAAACCGATCCGGAGGTCTGGAGAATCTAGGCAAATACCCCCTTCTGTTATTAACAAGTATTCCACAATTTATGCTAGCATCTGGAAAAAAGGGGGGTGACTTGGGGGTATCGGTCAGGTTAGATTAGTGACCGTCGCGAGCCACGTAATTGCACTCTGTATGTGCGATTAAATGCCGTTAGCCGTGGCTCGATTCTGAAGCTCCAACCATAGAAAGAGCGAATGTTGCGATGTGCTTGCTAGCCATTCAATATCGCGTGGTTTCTGAAAGCCCCATACTTGTAGCAGCCAATCGAGAGGAGTTTTTTGACCGACGGAGTACAGGCCCGAGCATCCAAGCTGGCAAGCCTCGAATCCTTTGCCCGACTGACCAACGAAGTGGTGGAACCTGGTTGGGCGTAAATCAGCACGGTGTATTTGTCGGGATCTGCAACCGACGAACACTCGAACCGCTGGGTAGCAACCGCTCCCGAGGATTGCTCTGCAAAGAGGTCCTTCGGGGAAGCAACTCGCAATCCTGCATGGACCGCGCCCTCGAAGAACTTGACAAGCATCAATTTGAAGCTTGCAATTTGGTGATCGCAGACCGCGATCGCGGGTTCGTGATCCACCATGAGTACGAGAACGAAGTCATCGAGATGCGAGCTGGCCTCAATATCGTTGGCGCACGAAATTTGAACGACCCTCGCGATGAACGCGTTCAGCTTGCTAGCAGGCTGCTCACGCTCCAAACGCTGGATTCCCCTGTCAAGTTTCTTGCGGTGGCGAGCCGAGTCTTCGCACGTTCCCCAACCCCTACCGGCAGAGCCAATATGGTGATGCGCGGCGCGGATTACGGCACGGTCTCGAGCACGCTTATTGCGTTGGGGGCAAAACCCCGCGATGCCATCTACCAGTACTCCGATGGCCCCGCCGACGAAGCCCGTTACGAAGATTACTCGCCTCTTTTGCGAGATATCCTCAGCCGCGGCCTGCGAGAGTCGAAACCCAAAGCCGCGGCCGTTACCTCTGGCTTCGACGCATTGGACTAAGGCACTCATCTCTCGCCTCCTTTTAAGGCAACGATCTAGAGAACGCTTGGACATCCTCCCTAATCTGCTTCCGCGAGGGTGTCCAAGGTTCTGATCGAGTGGATCCGGTTATTCCGATTCTATCGATCCCTCTGCGATCCCCACTCGGATCTTCTCTCTCTGCGGCTTGTTTCACTCCACCTTCGCCGCGCAGCGACCTACGCTCCACCGATGGGGAACAATCCCCGAAAACCGCTTTCCCTTTTGATGCTCACCACCGCGAGTGGGTTCCCACGATGCTGGACAACTGCGCCAACGATTTCAAATCGCCAACGGCCGCGTCGTCGACCAACGGACCCCTCACAACCTCTTGGCCGTATCGGCAATTGCTACCCGTCTTGGCGTTTTTTTTAGTCGGGTGCATCTACTTGTTTTTTTCTCCCAACTACCAATGGTCCACCATCCTCCAATCCACACCCTACGGCGCGGACTTTTTGCAGGAATGGATCGGAGGGCACATGATCTGGAACGGACAGATCGGGTCGGTCTACTCCGAACAATTCATCGCCTCGCAACACGAGCCGATGGTCACCGGATTTGAGTGGGATGCCAATCAGTTTTTCCCTCCGGTCTACCCACCTCCCCATTATCTTTTCTTTTCCCCCTGGGGAGCCTTGCCGTATCGCTTTGCAGTGATGGGCTGGCTGGCGTTCTTACTCAGCGCCGCTTGCCTCGCATCGATTCTTCTGCAGTCCATCGAGGGACAAGCACCAGGCGTACGTCCCTATCTTTGGATTGCAGTGCTCCTCTTTCCGCCTCTACTCCTATCGATCACCTTGGCGCAAAAGAGCGTTCTATGGCTCCTCCTTTTTGTGATCGTATGCCGCTGGCTGAAACAGGAGCGATGGTTTGCAGCAGGACTGGTGGCCGGTCTAGTAACGATCAAGCCGACTCTCTGCTTCCTCCTCCCTCTCTTGATGGTCCTCGATCGCCGATGGCGATTTTTAGGTGGGATGGCTCTGTCGACGGCAGTCCTTTGGGGGGCTGCCATATGGTTCTTCCCGCAGGAAGCATGGGCCGGATTTCTGTCCATCGCATCGACCGCCGGTCGCTACACCGACCAACACGGTTTTCATCTCGATTGGTCCTGCAATCTGATCAGCTTGGCGAGCAGCCTGCCTATCGGTTGGTCTGGGTGGGGAAAGATGGCCATCAGTCTCCCGCTAGCCCTCTATGCGCTCCTCGCCGCCGTGGAAGATCGATCGCGCTGGAACGATCCCAAACGCTGGATGACGTGGATGCTGGCGACGATCCTGCTCAGTCCTCATTTTTACCATTACGATCTGTGCATCCTTCTGCTTCCGATCGTTTGGATGCTGGCGACTGACCCGCGACGCGGCATCTGTTACTTTGTCACCCTATCACTTGCCTTCGTGCTCGCGCCCGATGTGTATGCGCTCTGGCAAATCCCACTCCTACCCGTTGTCTTGCTAGGCATGCTGTGCGAGCTGCGATTGAGTTATCGACTTTCTAGCAGCATGTCGAGCCTTATCATCGCTCCACGATCAGGGTTACCGGACCGTCGTTGACGAGCGATACCTGCATGTCGGCACGAAAGATTCCCTTTTCGACCGAAACCCCTTGCGCGGCGACTTGCTCGCAGAAAAACTCATACAATTCGTTTGCGATCCCCGGCTCCTCCGCTTGATCGAAGCTAGGTCGCCGGCCTTTGATGCAATCGCCGTAGAGCGTGAACTGACTCACGATCAACATCGAGCCCGAAACATCGCGAACCGATAGGTTCATCTTTCCTGCTTCGTCGCTGAAGGCTCGGAGTCCGACACATTTTTCCGCAAGCCATTTTGCTGTTTCGCGGCAATCTCCCCTGCGGATTCCGAGGAGAACCATCCATCCTCGATCGATCTTGCCAACAACCGTTCCTTCAACCGTTACGGATGCTTTCGAAACACGCTGCAACACCGCTCGCATCATCCATCCTTACCAGCGGGCTTCCATCTGATCGACGATGTGGTTCGCCAATCGCTCCACCACTCTCATATTCGCCGTCGAAATCGATTGCCCCGCTTCTGGAACGAAGTCCGCGTTATCCGAAAAGAGGAAGCTCGTCTCTCCAGGTGGCAGAAAACGTGTCTCGACCAAAGGAAGATTGCGTCGATCGACCCAACTCATCTCGATAGACATCACCGTTTGAAGCAGACGAGGTTCGTCCGTTCCTGTTTCGCCGATCACTCGTTTGGAATCGCCCGTCATCCGGCAGGTAAGAATGGAATCTGCAGTACCCAAATCGGCCAGTTTGTAGGAGGTTCTTCGTTCGATCTCTTTTTGAAGCGTCTCGGTGAGCTGTACTCCCAACTCCGGTCGGAATGAATTGGATTTGATGATCGGAACGTGAATAGTCCGAACATCGTTTCGGTACAAGCTGCGCGTGCCGATGTTGTATCCCAAACATCCCGGAATACAAACCGACAGGAGCAACAGGAATACTCCACCCGCGAGGCTCTTGGTCATCTTCGAATCACTCCGCCTTCGACGGGAGTCGATTCCAAGAGCCTTGCCGTTCTCGCTTCGCGCTCTTTGCGGTCCGACTCGATCACTTCCTCAGGAAGGGGTTTGCGGAGCGGAGCGGTCTTATCGCGACTTGGAAACAGAACCGTCAACTCGGACAAATACGGAGTCGGTTCATCGGGCATCTCTTTCAGCTTGGCGAGCATATCCCGGGCAGGTTGTGCAAAGGCGGTTTGATCAAACTTTTCAATGATCTCCTCACACTTTAACCGCGCCGCGCCTGCCTCCCCTTTGTTGAATCGATACTCCGCATTGTGATAAAGCCTCTCCGCTTTGCGATTCACCAACTCGGTGTACATGCGGTCGATCTCATCTTTATCGCGGCGATAATCCTCCGGAAACTGTTTCAAATTCCGGAAGAACTTGTCCGCTTTGTCCAACGGATCGAAGGAATAATCGGGGCCTCGATAGGATTCGAGTGCGGATTTGATGCCGAGCAAATGAGCGCTGTAGAGATGTCGGGAATCGGGATATGTCATGATGAGCTCGTCATACGTATTGAGCGCCTCGATCCACTTTTGATTTCGGAAATGGCTCGATGCCAGTTCCATGGTTACGTCATCCGCAAGCTTCCCCGTCGGACTGTCGAGCCGCATCTTCTCCAAAACGCGGATACCATGTTTGGCTGTGTCATTCCACGGTTTCCGTTTGTCGGTGAAGTTCACATGGTAGAACTGATCATCGAACTGGTTCCAATAGAGTCCGATTTCCATCCGCCGTTTGTCGACATGGTCTTGATAGCGTGTGCGGGGGTAGTCTTTCACCAGCCTGACGTATCGATCTTCTGCCTTGGGATAGCGCTCGGCAAAGAAATAGCTTTCTGCAGCCATGAGAAGCGAGTCTTGATGCAGGTAGGAGCTGATCCAATTCTTTCCTGCCTCGTCGAACTGTTTCCCAGCCTTTTCAAACAACTCAGCGGCCGCGGCGATCTGGGAATCACGGGACTCTTCCGGGCTACTTTGCGCTTGTTTGAACAAGTCGATGGCCTGGCGATAGGTCTCCTCCGCTTGTTGAAACTGCGTCTTGGCCAGCGTGGGATTGGCGGGCCTGGTTCCGATCAAAGGAACATTTTTGAGCAATCCGGGCATATTGCTCTTCCGTTGTTTTTCGGCGAGTCGCCCCTCGGGACGCACGTAGTTCCCTTCGGCGTCTTGGTACCCCTCGATCGCTCGCTTGGCCAGATCGTATTCGTCCTCTTTCTTGGTGAGTCCCAGCGTCGCGCAGCCGGAAAGCGAAACGACCCAGGCGAAATGCATCCATCGAATCTGAGGTGCAATCCCAGACACGATCTGCACCATCCAAGTGCGAGGGTTCACCCGGAGGCTATGAAGCTTTTTGGTCTTCCTCAACGTTTTAGTTCCTCCAAGAAATCCATGAGTCGCAATCGCCGATCCGCTAAATGGGTAATGAACTTCTCCA
The DNA here is from genome assembly GCF_001610875.1 of Pirellula sp. SH-Sr6A. Classification (NCBI taxonomy): domain Bacteria; kingdom Pseudomonadati; phylum Planctomycetota; class Planctomycetia; order Pirellulales; family Pirellulaceae; genus Pirellula; species Pirellula sp. SH-Sr6A. Next base: position 4,594,450 of record NZ_CP011272.1, read on the forward strand.
TCGCAAATCGAACTTCGCCTCGCGTGGTGGGGGATAGGTCCCGGTAACTACCCACGCTGTCGACCAGTCCATCGCCGTCCGATGCAACCATTCGCAGGAAAGTGATTGTCTCCTCGCGCAATCGCAGGACATACCGTTGACCTGCGAGGCAAGAATCACAAAGCACTCCTCCCGCGTCGATTCCGAACAAGTAGCTTCGGTTCCGCCCGGACTCTACAGAATTCCCGCATCCCGCGCAAAGCTCAAACGTCGGTAAATGACCAAGCGCTCGCAGGAATTCCATCTCAAATCGAAGCACGACCTTCGCAGGATCCTCCATTTCATCCAACTTAACGAACGACGCATCGAGAACGTCGAAATGTTCCTCCATGGGTTGATGGTTCTCGGTGAGCACATGCGTCAGCTCAGCGAGGTAATAGGCTGCGTAGAGTGATAGCAAAGAATGTTGACCACCTTTGAACCGACGCACCAATTTGGCCTCGGTAAGAATATCGAGGGTATCGTTCAGCTTCTCGATGAAGACAATCTGGGACTTGGCCAATAAATCGAGCGCGTTCTCAAACGGGCTCTTCAGCCGCCTAGCCCCCTTGGCCACCGCGGAGACTTTACCATGGGTGCGGGTGAACAGAGTCACCACCAAGCTTGTTTCGCTCCATGCGACCGAACGCAACAGGATCGCTTCGGACTTCTCCAACCCCATAGTTATTCCGCCAACCTGGGCTTGCCGCTCCACCCCAGCTTGTCTCTCAAGGCTTGGTAGTCATCATGCCCAGGGACACCGATCAACTGAAAGGACGAATCCGCGCGAGCGATGCGAACCTTCATATCTCGTTCTAGATGGCAAACCACCCGTCCGTCGACGACCAAGCTCGCGGTGGGATGATCGACTCGGAGCATCAGATCAAACACCCGATCCGCCGTATCGACAACCGGACGCATCGTCAGGGTATGGGGACTGATCGGACAGATCACAAAGGCTTGCAGATTTCGGCGTAGAATCGGTCCCCCTGCGGATAAATTATGCGCCGTCGAACCGATGGGAGTACTGATGATCAAGCCATCGCACGCATAGGTGGTGGCCAAGGCTGCGTCGATGAAAAGATCGATGTAAAGCATTGAATAAGGCGGTCCCCCGAGAATACTCGCTTCGTTCAGCCCGATCATCGAATGGAGCAATTCGTCTCCGCGATACACATCGCTCTGCAACATCAAATGACTGGTGAGGGTGAAATGCCCCTTCGCGATTTCGGGCCAAACATTCATGAATTTGTCGGGTTGTATCGCCGCCAGGAATCCGAGCTTCCCGAGATTCACTCCCAACACGGGCTTCTGCCGATGCTTCATCTGCCTCGCAGATTGCAGGATCGACCCGTCCCCGCCAAGCACCACGACGAGATCGGAAGTGCAATGCTCAAAGTCATATTCAAACGCTTTGTCGACCGCGACAATTTCGGCATGACGTTCGATGCAAGGCAGCAGTTTCGGCAACTCCGACTCCACCCGGGGTCGATTCGGTGCAGCGAGCACAACGACGCGAGGTTTCTCGCGCCCCAGGGACCTCCAAGATGCAACGGAGTGTTCAGACACGTGGCATCACACTCCCGCGTGGCTAGCGTCGGAGTAACGAGCGCTGAGAGTTCGGCAGGCGACTGCGATTCCAGCTGCATCCAAGCCTAGATCGGCGAGGAGGTCGTTCCTTTCACCATGCTCGATAAACCGATCGGGCAATCCGAGCGTCCGGAGACTTCGAGTATCCCAACCGTGCTGACAGGCCGTCTCCAGAACTGCCGAACCAAATCCACCCATCAAGGCACCTTCCTCAACCGTCACGACAAATCGGCATTCTTCGAACACTTGTGCAAGCATTTCCGTGTCGAGCGGTTTGATGAATCTCGCATTGATCACCGCTACCTCAATCCCCTCTTGCTTGAGAAGATCTGCAGCGGCTAAGGCCTGCTGCAACATGGCACCGCACGCGATGATGGCGCCATCGGTCGCCCAACGAATCGTTTCGGATTTCCCAAGCTCGATCGGCTGGCACGGGCGTTCAAACGTCAATGCAGACGATTTGGGATAGCGGATCGAAGTTGGACCATTGTGCTGCAGCGCGAACTCCAGCATCGGTTCTACTTCGGTGGCATCCCCAGGAGCCATCATGACGATATTCGGGAAAACGCGCATGTAGCCAATATCGAACACACCGTGGTGCGTCGGACCATCCGGGCCGGTCAATCCAGCTCGGTCCATCATCATGCAAACCGGAAGATTCTGCAGCGATACTTCTTGAAAGATCTGGTCGTACGAGCGTTGCATGAAGGTCGAATAAATGGCAACGATCGGACGCAACCCGGTTTTGGCTTGGCCAGCAGCGAAAGCGACCGCATGCGATTCACAGATTCCCACATCAAAAAAGCGATCGGCGAAGGCGTCGCGAACCGGTTCCAATTTGTTCCCTTGGCACATGGCCGCGGTCATCACCGTCACCTTTTCATTCTTATGCATCTGGCTCAAGATGGCATCGCGAGCGAAGTTGGTGAACGCAGGCTTCTCCAGGGTGGAGCGGACCTTGGGGGAACCATCTTCGTCCTCGAATGCAGGCGGAGTATGGAAGTAGACGGGATCCCGTTCCGCGGGCTTGTATCCTCGCCCTTTCTCGGTCACCACATGGAGCAACGTCGGACCTTTCTGATTCTTCACCATCTCCAAGTACTTTCGCATCAGATGGATGTCATGGCCGTCGATCGGACCGATATAGCGGAATCCAAACTCCTCGAACAACATGCCGCCGACCATCCCCGCCTTGACCCCCTCTTTGATTTGAGCCAAGAGTTTCTCTGCGGGATCGCCGAACAGCGGGAGCTTGTTGAGTACCTTCACTACCTCGCTCTTGAGCCCGGTATAGAAGGGGTTGGTTCGCAAACGATCCAGATAATTGGCGACCGCACCGACGCGTGGACAAATCGACATCTTGTTATCGTTGAGGATGACGATCAAGTCCGAGTTTAGCTCCCCGGCATTGTTCATCGCTTCAAAGACGATCCCCGACGGAAATGCTCCGTCCCCGATCACGGCGATGCTCTTTCGACTTCCTTCATTTTGAAGATCGTCGCCGCTCTTCAATCCGAGGGCGGTCGATACGGAACAGCCGGCATGGCCGGTCATAAACAAGTCATACTCACTTTCAGAAGGATTGGGGTAACCCATCAATCCCCCTTTCATGCGTATGCTCTGAAAATCGTTGTAACGACCGGTTATCAATTTATGTGGATAGATCTGATGCCCGGTGTCCCAGATCAATCGATCCCGTCGAAAGTCGAAAACACTATGCAACGCTAAACAGAGCTCCACGACTCCGAGATTCGAGGCAAAGTGAGCGGTACGGGTCGCCAAGAGATTGCAGAGCACATCTCGGATTTCGCTCCCCAACTGCTCGAGCTGCTCGATGCTCATCGAATGCAGAGATTCAGAGGACTCCAATTTCGAAAGCAGTTCGTGCATGCCTAGTGACTCCTGTCGATGATGTATTTTGCTAGTTGCTGAAGGGGCACTGCCGCAGCTCCATAAGGTTCCACCAACCGGACGGCCTTTAGAACCAATTCCCGGGCCTTCGCCCTGCTATCCTCCACCCCGTAAATGGAGGGATAAGTCAACTTGCCACGTTCCTGGTCTTTTCCAGTCCGTTTTCCAGTGTTCTCCGCGGTGCTCTCGACGTCCAGTAGGTCATCGGCGATTTGGAAAGCAATTCCGATTGCATCGCCATATTGGGACATCACGCGCAGATCTTTCTCCGATGCACCTGCCGCGATCCCCCCCAATTCGACCGATCCTCGAATCATCGCGCCTGTCTTGCGGGCATGGATCGATTGCAGCAACCTGCCGTCCCCTCCATGTTTCTCGGCCCATAAATCGTCGACTTGCCCCGCAACCATCCCCTCCGGTCCCGCCGCCTTGGCCAAGACCAGCAGGCTTTGCACTTGCTGACTAGGAGACATCTCCGATTCCATCAATGTCTGAAAAGCGAGTGCCTGCAGACCGTCCCCGGCCAGGATGGCCGTCGCCTCATCGAACTGGATGTGGCATGTCGGCCGTCCACGACGCAAATCGTCATCGTCCATCGCAGGCAAATCGTCATGGATGAGCGAGTAACAGTGGATCATTTCCAAAGCGATCGCAGAAGGAATCGCAGACGCGGCCGTACCACCGAGCGTTTCGCAGGCGAGCAAACAAAGGACCGGACGCAGTCTTTTTCCAGGTCCTAACAAGGAATACCGCATGGAATCCCGCAATCGATCGGGGCAATCCTCCGACAATCCTGCGATGCGTGTCTCCAAAGCCTGATCGATAAGCCCCGCGAGATGCTTCCAGCGTTCCTGAAGAGGGTCGATTGCGGTAGCCGTGGCGATGATAGTACCCTGGTGATTTTCGATGAGAAACGTCGCTGAATAGAAAAAAGTCCCCCTGGAAAGAGCCTTCCAACCCACCCCTGGCGGGCGAGCCAGTGCGATCCAAGAGTTCATGCGACAAATTGTAGCGTTTTGTCGAGTCCCGATCAGCTCTTTTGACTCCGTTTCAAGATCGGCCGCAACTCCTCCACAAAATCTTGAATGTCGCTAAACCGGCGGTACACGCTGGCGAACCGAACAAAAGCGACTTGGTCGACCTCCCGCAAATACTCCATGCACAGACCACCGATCTCCTCGCTCGAAACCTCTTTCTCGTACTGATCGAGGATGTGCGACTCGATTTCCGCGGCCAGTCGTTCGATTTGCTCGACACTGATCTTCCGTTTCCAACAGGCCGCTTGCAGTCCCCGAGCGATCTTAGCCCGGCTGAAATCTTGGTGGCTTCCGTCCCTCTTCACGACTTGTAGTAGCCCCTCCACTCGTTCGTAGGTGGTGAACCGACGACAACATTGATTGCAATATCGACGCCTGCGTATGGCCTTGCCGTCCTCGACACTCCTTGAATCGCGAACCGCGTCGTTGTCACTGGAACAGTAGGGGCAGCGCATGCTTCGATTTCCTCAATCCTTGGAAGACCTGGAGGTGACGGAGCCTCGACTCCATCCTAGACCGCGCAATCTACCATTGGCCTGTCGCCTATTTCAATGACTGCCATAAGAAGGAGGAAAATTGTCAAACTGGCGAACCTGGAAAGAGACTGTCGCGTGGGTCGACTTGGGATAGCTTCCGTGCGGCAGATCATGCCGCTTCTTTGGAACAACCGATCCTACCGTTACCGAACCGTTCCCGCATTGCTAGCAAGCCACGCGCACTAGCCGGTTTGGCTACCCAGTATCCGCTTCCGTACCCAAGCTTCGGACCAGCATGAAACTACGCACCCTAACCCAACGGCTGCAGGCAATCTCCGTCGGATTGTTAGCCACCTCGTTTTGGGTAGGACCTACGTCCCATTTCGTAGGTTGCTCATCTGCTTGGGCACAAGAAAACGATCGGGTCACTCCCATCGTTCGCGCCATTCGCAAAGCCGAGCCTGCTGTCGTCAACATCCAAGGCAACAAGACGGTCACCAACACCGGGACCAACGGGGTGTCGACCGTTCAGGAAGTCAACGGCATGGGGACCGGCGTCATCATCGACCGACGCGGCCTGATCATCACGAACTACCATGTGGTCGATGCCGTTCAAAAGATCGAAGTCACCCTTGCCGATGGAACAACCACCATCGCGAACTTGATCAACTACGATCCCGAAACGGATCTTGCTATGATCAAAATCAACGTCGACAAGGACTTGCCCGTCATTCATGTTGGACGCAGCGATAATCTCCTTCGCGGAGAATCTGTCATCGCCATCGGCAACCCCTTCGGCTATCAGAACACCGTAACCGTGGGAATCATCAGCGCGCTCCATCGGGACATCCCGGTCAACGGCTCGCAACAATACACTGACCTGATTCAAACGAACGCCGATATCAACCCAGGAAACTCGGGCGGTCCATTGCTGAATATCGATGGGGAAGTCATCGGTATCAATGTGGCCGTCCGAGTCGGCGCTCAAGGAATCGGGTTCGCGATCCCCATCGATAATGCGATCTCGGTAATGAGCGAACTTGTCGCCCAATACCGGACTACAGGATCGCATGGCTTGGTCTGCTCTCGCATTTCCACCGACAATGGAATGCAACTGGTATTGGACGAATACCGAAGCAACAGCAGCAAAGAATCATCGCGAGAATTCAAACCCGGCGATGAAATCGTCTCCATCGGTGGCCAAAAGGTTGAAACACCGCTGGATATCGAGCTCGCACTGCTGGGGCTTCCTGCGGGAGAAACGATCGAGCTCGAACTCCAACGCGGTGGCGAAACCCTCGTGCACAACGTGGTCCTTCCTAGAAAGACATCGGTTTCGGATGAATCCGATATTCTCCGCATGGCTTGGGACAAACTCGGAATCCGCGTTGTTCCCGTCCCCGCCGCGCAAGTCGAACCGATCGGCAAAGACTACGAAGGAGGACTCAAGATTGTCGAGGTCCGTCCGAACAGTCCTGCAGCACGGCAAGCTCTGAGTACCGGCGACATCATCGTGGGTGTGATGGATTGGAAAACTCCCAACCTCAAACATCTCGCTTGGGTCATGGCCAACAACAGCTTCCAAACCGCGAGCGCAGCCCAATTCCATCTTTTGCGCCGCAATCAGTTCCTCAAAGTCGCGATGACCCCGGACAGGACCAAACGCTAGGGGATCATCTCCTCGATCGCTTGATCGTTTCCAACGCGCGCAGCTCGCGTTCCAACGACGCTAGGGTTGGCGCATCCAACGAAGCCTCGCCACCATAGCGGACACGATAAAAACTATCCGCGAGCAATCGATCGTCGAGCGAGCGGTCGTCGACGAGAATCGATTCTACTTCCAGTTGTTTTCGGACAGCGGTTAAGAACTCCTGCGGTGTCTGCCAAGAAGCTTTTTCGAACCCGAGCCGCTTCAAGGCTTTGACCAGTCGATTGTAAAACGCGATCGAGGTGCGGGTCGATTTCTTTTTGCGTGTTACCGCCAACCTCGGGGTCCATTGCGGGAACAACCACAACGAGGTCCGGTAGCCGAGCACGGAAAGCGCACCCGCCACGCAAATCACCACCGCTGCTCGCCACGAAAACCAGCGATCGGGAGATGCCAATCCTCCGATCAACCTGCTCGATTGAAGCTTCGCGAAAAACTGCTGAAATTGCGCCCACATAGCATCATAAGAACCCTCCGATGTCTCGGCGAAAATGGAGAACATGTTCCCTTGCCTGGATTTGTCCATGTTGAGGATCATCTCCGACCATAGGTCCTGCATGACCCCCAATGTTTGCCCGGCTGACGGTATCACCGCGGCCCCTGCATTCGATCCCTCGCCCGCCGGCGTTGGATCCATGCGCAACCACATCCCCTTGCTCACCCAAGCAGGGATCGGTTCGCGAAGCCTTCCTTTTTTGAGCTCCTCGACGGTAAAGTACGCCTCGACCCACACGTGCGCATGCTTCTGTTGAACGGTGAAGTACCCTCCGAGCTCGTTGTATTCGCTCGGCCGGAAACCACTTACGATTCGTGTTGGGATGTTCATCGATCGAAGCAACATAGCCAGGGAGGAAGCAAAGTACTCGCAATGCCCCTTCCTCTTGTTGATCAAAAAGTCCGCGATGGGATCGATCTGGGAATTGGTGGGAGGAGTGAGCCGAAGCGAGTACTTGAAGTCCTTACCGCTGGCGAGATATTGCTCGAGGAACATAGCTCGTGCGAGTTTGTTGGTCGGTTCCACATCGCTTTGACTCAAAATCTCGTCCCGCACTGCCAAGACGGGGGAAAGACTCGCAGGGAATTCGGTCAGCTCTTCGCGACGATAAAGTCGCAATGCCACGTCAGGCCCTTCGTCTCCATCGTCCGAGTCCAACGTATTCACCAGATCGGGTAGCAACGACCGCTCCTCGCCACCAAAAAAGCCATACGTCCGGAACGCGTAACGACGTTTGAGCGCTTTGGTCCGCGAGTCATCGGACGAGTCGATCAAGCGCCAATCCTTTCTCGTCGCATAAAACGCACTGGGTTGAGGTGCATGGGAGAAGGGGGGAATCACCGCTACAGGCTCTCCCACAGGTGCCTTCTCCAGTATCGAAACGACAACCGGATCGGAACCCTCTACCAGCGTTTCATCCATCTCCTGGGCCTTGGGCACCCTTCGGAAGAAACGCTGATCGAGGATGACAGCGGAATCCCCCTTTTGCCAAACACCTCGCGTCGGCCCCTCGTAGTACTTGTGCAACACCGTCAATCGAATGTAGGGAGGTTGATTGGGGCGGTATTCCCCACCCGTCTTTTCGTTGAACATTTGCATCCGAAAGACTTGCGATTCGTTTTGCCGAATGTCACCGTAATAACGGAGCGACACCTGCTCCGAAAAACCAACGCTCGCCGACACCCAGCTTTCCGCTTCGTACGCCCCCACCTGCAGTCGGGGTAGCGTGTAAAAGTAACCGACGGTGAAAACCAAAACCGCCATCGTCAGGGGAACCAAACTGGTGCGACCGCCCCCCCAAGCTCTCCGGCTCTTGGCGATCACGCGATCGATCGGCTCGCTGGCTTGCAATGCAATTCCCGATCGCCGCTTGCTCGTCGCTGCTTCTCTTCCCAACCAGTACAACAATCGAGACCAGAACCCCAAAGACTCCGATTGGGACTCGCTGTGCTTGACCTGGGATGTGTAGTACGCCAACGTCATCATCGCCGCGCACCCCACTCCCAAAACGGGGAGCATCAAGACTCCGTAGAGCACGTTGTCATTCACCAAAGCAGCTACAACCAACTCGAGCAGAAGAAAAACTCCCCACTGCTCAAAAACCCGTTTGGACTTTTTTTGGAATATCAATGGCAACTGCACATAAACCAACAGATTGCCAACCGCGATGAGCTGATTCGATACCGACTGATTCAAAAACTGACCAACAGCGACGACCGCACCGCAGATCATCAACAGATACACCAAGTACCGATGCAGGGAAAACCATTCCAGTCGATCGGTGTAGAAATGCCCTACTACCACCGCCCCGGCGACGATCATGGGTAGATTCCACGACTCGTTCCCCAATCCCACCAATCCAGCGATCACGATCGCCAAAATGCCAAAGTAAAGAGCGCATTGCCGCAAACTCAAGTCGATGGATCGGTGCATCTGTTTGTTTCCTTATCCCTCGCGTGATCCCACTAATCGCTTCACGAATTCGATGCTCCCCAACATGCTGGCCAAAACCAAGAGCAGCAACCCCCAAAACAGGAGCAGCAACTCTGGGGGAAGCAAGATCACGGAAACCACATTCCACAACCGTGCCCAATCCCACAGTACATACGCCACTCCCATCGAAAGGTACGGACCAAAAGGAGTGGAACTATCTCTCGTGACGACCCAGAACAAGATAACGAATAGCAATGCGAAGAAGGGGGAAACGAAAAAGGATATCCATACGACTTGCCAGCCAACAAACGCCCCCACCATGGCCATCAAAGTCACGTCGCCAAACCCGAGGGCTTCCCGGCCCATGACCAACGCGGCCACCAATCGAAAGGACCAAACCAACATCCCTCCCAAACCAATCCCAAACAGAGAAGTCAACAATCCTTCCCAGTGCTCGGGGCCTCCGAAATAATAGGTCCCAACAATCCAAACCAATCCGACCGCGCCCATCGCTCCAACCCATCGGGTCCAGGGATCCCGCGCCAGCCCAGCCCAAAAGTAGGTCCAAGCTTTACGCAACCCTCGCCGCATGATCCAACGTCGATTGAGCAATGCGAAACACCATCCGCCCCAAAGCAGAACGCCGATGATCAGCCCCCAATCCCCGCCTTGACTCCAATAATAAGGCCAATCAAAAGCAGAGTTGGCATGTAGCGCGCGGTTTGCGATCGGCGGCGTTGCCAACGATGCCGGATCGATCTCCCGCAATCTCCAATCAGGAAAGAGCGTTGTGCCCACCATGCCAATCCACGTTCCGGGCACCGTGATCAGATCGGGAATCGTTCGCTCATCAAAGTCGATAAACGTCGCGGCCACCAAAAATAAAAACAACAGCGAGACACAGACGAACGATCCGAACAGCGCCATTCGAGGAACCGGCCCGCCCCCCGGAAAAACCATTCCCTCGCTCATCGCATGCCGATGCAACAGATAGAGAACCATTGGGATCGCAATCTCAATCAACATTGGGCGCAGCCAAAACCAACCGCCCAACTCGCCCCGATCCCCCCATCGAAAAAGCCACCCGACTATGGGAAGTCGACTCCACCATCGGGAGTCGCGACGCTGCCAAGGACTGATCGGCCTAGGGCCATATGCGAATTGATAAATCGCAAAGTTCACCGCCGGCCCCAGTAGCAGTCCGATCGCAACGATCCAATAATCCATCCAGAATACTCTTTCGACCTGGTACCAATCGGACAACGGAACACGTAACGGAAACACACTGGTGGCATCCCGCGCGGGTAGCAGTATATCGCTACGACCGTTCCTGCTGCAATCAACCGCCATCTACGGAAACCGGCACCCAGAGCGAGAGCCCGCATCCAACCGTTACGAACCGAGGGCATCCGTCCCGAGCGATCCGTGAGCAAGACGACTCAATCGGCGATCCGTTGATACGCTTCCGCAATCTGCTCCACCACACTGTCGATCCCGTTCGCTTCGGTGTCGAAGGCTTGGTCTGCCGCCTCACGATACAATGGCAACCGCTTGGCAAGCACCGCCTCGATCTCCGCAAGCACCCCTAATTGACTTAGCGCCGGCCGCCTCGATGCCGTCGACTGATCTCCAGAGATGCGATTGGCAAGGGTCTGCGGGGAGGCCTGCAACCAAGCTACCCATCCCGACGCTTTGAGAAGCGATAAGTTTTGCGGTCTCAATATCGCCCCGCCACCCAGCGCGACAATACTTGGAGTCGTTGCACAAGAGAGCGACCGAATCGCCGCAGACTCGAGATCGCGAAAGACTTCCTCACCGGAATTCGCGAAGATATTGGCAATCGTCGTACCGGCACTCGCTTCGACCATTGCATCGGTATCACACCAAGGCAAACCTAGAAGCCCTGATAGCCGCTCCGCGATCGTGGTCTTTCCACAACCGCGATACCCCGTCAAATACAGATGACGCACCGACCTTTAGCCGTCGATCGACTCGATCTTGATTCGCGTGTACTTTTGACGGTGCCCCGTTCGCACGTCGTAATTCTTACGACGGCGGTACTTCTGGATGTAAATCTTTTCGCCTTTTTCAAGACCGACCACCGAAGCGGTAACCTTCGCTCCCGACACGGTCGGCTGGCCGAGCTTCAACCCAGCATCGCCACCGATGGCCAAGACTCGGTCGAACTCGATCTTATCGCCGGTTTCGGCCGTGTCGCGATAATCGATGTCCAGAAGCTGGTCTTTTTCAACTTTGAATTGACGTCCGCCGTCACAAATGATCGCGTACATGGCTGGCAAAAAAGGGGATAATAGTCTGGAAACGATTCCGGGTTCGGGAATTTCGAACTGCGAAGATTAACCAGGAACCTCCCCCCCGTCGAGCCCAAATGGGGGATCTTCCTAGGTAAAAACTGTCCGTTTGTCATGCCCCACGATCAATGCTAGGATTTTGGGAGCTCGGGTCTCTCCCCACTACGCTTTTGCCGCTGATTCGTCGGTTTACCATTCCATGACCAAGCATATTTTCGTTACCGGTGGGGTTGTTAGCTCCATTGGAAAAGGCCTTACTAGCGCTTCGATCGGCATGCTGCTCGAAGCTCGCGGACTGCGGGTCCGCATGCAAAAGCTTGACCCCTACATCAACGTAGACCCTGGCACCATGAGCCCCTACCAGCACGGGGAAGTCTATGTCTTGGACGATGGTAGCGAAACGGATTTGGACCTAGGCCACTACGAACGCTTTACCAGCGGAAAGCTGACGCGTGACTCCAATTACACGACCGGACAAATCTATTTGCGGGTCATTGAAAAGGAACGACGGGGACAATTCCTGGGGAAAACCGTCCAAGTCATCCCGCACATCACCAACGAGATCAAAGAGGCGATCCACCGGATGGCCGATAGCGATACCGATATCGTCATCACCGAAATCGGTGGCACCGTAGGGGATATCGAATCCCTTCCGTTCCTCGAAGCGATCCGCCAGTTTCGGCAAGACGTCGGCCGGGACAATTGCCTCTTCATCCACCTCACCTTGGTCCCCTACCTCAAGACCGCTGCGGAAATCAAGACAAAACCCACCCAGCACTCGGTCGGACTGCTGCGTCAAATCGGGATTCAGCCCGATATGCTGATCTGCCGCTGCGAACAACACATCTCTCGCGAAGAACGCGAAAAAATCGCCCTCTTCTGCAATGTGGATTTGGAAGCCGTTATCGAGGAAATCGACAAGGATTTTTCGATTTACGAAGTCCCCCTGTCGCTCCGCGATCACAAACTCGATGAGTTCGTGATGAAGAGATTCCACCTCACCGGCCAACCGCTCAAACTCGATGCGTGGGACAACTTGATGTTCGCACTGCGCAATCCCAAACACGAGATCAGCATCGCAGTCGTCGGCAAATATGCGGAACACAAGGATGCGTACAAGTCGATTTACGAATCGCTCGACCACGCAGGTATCCACCACCAAGCCCAAATTCGGATCGCGAGAATCCAAAGCGCCGATATCGAAGAAGAAGGCCCCGAACGGATCTTGGCTGGCTACGACGGAATCTTGATCCCCGGCGGTTTCGGCGAACGGGGCGTCGAAGGAAAAGTGCAGGCCATTCGCTACGCCCGTGAACGAGAGATTCCTTTCTTTGGTATCTGCCTCGGTATGCAGTGCGCCGCCATCGAATTCGGTCGCAATGTCGTCGGATTAGAACGAGCTCACTCTACCGAGTTCGACAAAGACACTCCCAGCCCCGTCATCTGCCTGCTGGACGAACAAAAACAAGTTACGAACATGGGAGGCACGATGCGCCTCGGTGCACAGCCTTGTTCGCTCCAACCCGATTCGATCGCGAGCAAGGCCTACCAGGAGAACACCGTCTCGGAGCGGCATCGCCACCGCTACGAGTTCAACAATGTCTACCGAAGCCAATTCGAGGCACATGGTATGCAATTCTCCGGCCTCAGCCCCGACGGAGGTCTGGTCGAAATACTCGAACTCCCCTCGCACCCATTCTTTCTGGCTGTGCAATTTCACCCCGAATTTAAAAGCAAACCAACGAAATGCCACCCGTTATTCGGGGCATTTGTTGGCGCCGCTATCCAACGCCGCACCGGACGCAATCAACGAAACGCTTCGGCCAAACCATCGGAGTCGACGACCAATCCACCTCCGGTCATCACCCCGTGATCCAACGGTCTCGTTCGTGACACCAGCCCTTCATTGAAGAAGCAGAAGTTGCACCGCCATGGCTTTCTGGAATAGAAAAACCAAAGACTCCGCTCGGCCCGAAGCCGATTCTTCCAAAACGGAAGCACCAGAACAATCGGCTGCACCCAAGTCCGATGCGACAAACAACGCCGAGTCCTCGACGCCCGTCGAACCCGCCGTCGCTGGCCATACCCAGGAGCGAGACGGCAAAGACAACGGGGCGAAAGCGAGTTGGTGGCGCCGGGCGTTGAGCAAAACCAATGAACTGCTCAACACCGACATACGCGACCTTTGGAAGTCGGAAGGACGGTTGGTCGATGATGATTTCTTGAAGGAACTCTTCGCCATCCTCGTTAAGACCGATATGGGGAACGGGATGGCTTCGAAAATCCGGGACTCGATCCACACGCAGTTCCGCGGCCGCCGGATCGATATGGACGAGGCCTTTCAAGTCATCCGCGAAGAACTGGGGAATGCCCTCCGCAGCAAACAATCCCCTCTGGCTCGCTCCAAAACGGGCCCCACGGTTATCCTCGTCGTCGGCGTCAATGGCTCTGGCAAAACGACTTCGATCGCGAAACTTGCCCATCGCCTCACCCGAGAAGGCAATCGAGTCCTCCTCGGCGCCGGCGACACGTTTCGAGCCGCTGCCGTCGAGCAACTCCGCATTTGGTCGGAACGAATCGGTTGCGACATCGTCCAAGGGGAACATGGTTCGGATCCCGGCACCGTCGTCTTTCGAACTTGCCAAAAAGCCATCGCGGAATCGTACGATGTTTGCATCCTCGACACCGCGGGCCGATTGCAAACCCAAAGCAATCTGATGCAGGAACTGGAGAAACTCAAACGGATCATCGCGAAACAAATTCCCGATGCCCCGCATGAAGTCCTCTTAGTACTCGACGCGACCGCTGGCCAAAATGCCATCAGCCAAGCCAAAGGTTTTTCCCAAGCTGCCGGCTGCACCGGAATCGTTCTCGCCAAACTCGACGGTAGCGCGAAAGGGGGCGTCGTCGTCCCTATTGCGGAACAATTCGCTCTCCCTGTGAAGTTCGTCGGTCTCGGCGAAAGCCTCGAGGATCTCGCGGAGTTCCAACCCGACGAATTCGTCAAAGCGTTCTTTCAGTAAGTCACCAACTGACCGCACGCCGCATTCTCACCCGCACCAAAAGAATTGCGAATCGTCGTGGTGATTCCCCCCCGTCGCAATGCCGCCGCAAACTCCTGCTGACGCTCCCTGGGAGAGGGGGCGAGCGCCTTGCCGTCCCCCACCGCTGTACCATTGAGTGGGATCAAGTTCACTTCGACACAAAGCCCCTTGCAAAACGACAACAGTCTCTCGGCATCGAGAAGCGAATCGTTCCAACCATCGAGCAACACATACTCGATCCACACGGGTACGGCGCAGAACTCCGGTGCATCTTTATGTTCTTCCCTGATCGCCTGTATTCGATTGATAGCACGCACCGTCTCGCGCAGGACTTCCAAGTCATTTGGGGCCTTGGGCATCAATAGCCGGCGATCGCTCCCATTCGCCGTGTGCAAACTCAGCGCCATTCGGATCGCAGGAAATCGTCGCACCAACGCCAACATGGCCGACGGAATGCCGGATGTGGAAACCGTTACGAACCTCTCGCGCAGCCCGAACCCTCGGTCGCTCACCATGAATGCGATCGAATCGCACACCGCCTCCAAGTTGTGCAGAGGCTCTCCCATCCCCATTAACACCACGTTGCGCAAATGCCTTCCTTCGCGCTGCGCCAAGCATCGTGCTAAATAGACTTGTTCGAGCATCTCCTCGGGCCTTAGATTTCGCTGAAACCCCATCGTGCCAGTGGCGCAGAACAAACATCCGACCCCACACCCAATCTGCGATGAAATACACGCAGTCGCGCGCCTTCCCTGCTTGGGAAAGAGAACGACCGTCTCGCAATCCTGTTGGGTGCGATTGGATCGAAGCCGGAATTTCACGGCCCCGGACGCGGGCTCACCTACGGTCTGAGCGATGGACCAACTTCGCATCCAATCCGTGTTGGCGAGATGCTGCTCGATAGGCTGCCCCTCGCGCAGTACCTTCCATGCTCTCCGTTTGAGCGAGGCACAACCATCGGGTGCACCTAAGACATGCAACCAATGGGGAGGAATCGTGGCAGGAGCCCCAACCATCATGATTGCTTGCGCTGCGTCCGAACGAAATCCCGGAACTCTTGGGGCCACGCGGTCTCGAAAAAGAGGGGCTCTCCCGTTCTCGGATGCTTCAACCCTAAGCATTCCGCATGCAACGCGATGCGTTGAAATTGCCAAGCCCAGTGGGCCGCCTGCCGCGGTCGATAGCGTGGATCTCCCAAGATGGGATGCCCCAACTCCGCCAACTGCACCCGGATCTGATTGCGCCGACCCGTTTCCAATTTCACTTCGAGTACCGCCGCATCGGACAAAGCGGATTGCACTTTATAATTGGTGATAGCGATCTCCCCCTGTGTCTCGTCGGCGACCAAGATCCGGTTTAGATCGGCGTCGGTCGACAAGTAATTCACCAGACGCCCCTCTGGCGCTTTGGGAACCCCCGCGACGATGGCGACATACTTTCGATGCGGCTTGCGATCTGCGAACTGATCGCGGAGCCGTTCGGCCATCTCCAGCGACTTGGCAATCACCAACACCCCCGACACGCCGCGGTCGAGTCGATGCACACAAAAGGCTTGGGCATTCCGATCTTTCGATTGGTAACGCCGCTGGACAAGCGACAACAGAGTATGGGCTTCGCGGTGTTTTGTGGGAACCGTCAGCAAATTCGCCGGCTTGTTCACAAGCGAAATGTCGTCGTCGTCGTATAGAAATTCAATCGTCCTCGACGACTGCTTTCTCTTCGTCTGCTTGATCGGAGCCACAATCGCCTGCGGGACCAAATCGACGGAAATCTCATCGCCTGCGTCGCATCGAAACCAACCTTGTCGCTTCACTCTCCCATTTACCGCTACGTAGCCTTGCTCCAACAACCCGTCCACCTGGGCGGGCTGCAATTTGAACAAGATCTTCACGACATTCGCCAAACTCCTCGCAGGAACAGGGATCGATTCGGGAAGCGCCTCCGTTTGAATAGCCATAAGAGCTGTTTATTTCCGTCCAAGTACTTGTTGTAAGAACCCTTCGAGCGGTCCGATGTTCTTCAACATCGCTTGATCGAAAGGTGTGCCCGCGGCCAAGGCCCGCACGAGGGCATCGTACTGTCTCTTCCGATTGCCGTCGTTCATAAACCGCACAATTCCAAATCCGATGGTCGCGGAATCCTCATCGTTGAGCCCACCATCCAGAAAACGCTTGAGATTCTCCATCTGCTTCATCGATTCTGGCAATCGGTTCATCCAAGCCTTCACGCGTGCATCTTGCACACCCGAAATTTGCGCTAGGGCTTGCCGCCCCGCTCCATCCGCAAACCATTTGGGCGTCCCCTCTTGAGACCCAATCCAAAGGCTCGCCAACTGCTGCGCCAGAGACGATTCCAATATCTTCGGCTCGCTCGAGTCATAAACAATAGTGATGTAGGCATCCAAAACGTCGGAACGCCAATGCCCAGACCATTCCGCAGGTAGGGAACGGTTCTCCAGCATGGTCCCAAACTCGCTGTAGTCATATCGCTGCTTGAGCGCAAAGACCGTCACGCCCCCTTTGACCAGCGATTCTTTGTTGCGAACTCCGAAGAGTCGCTTCACTTCCTTCTCCGCATTCTTCATCGCTCCCAAGAGACGTTTGGCTCCATCCGCTCCGATATTGCCGATGACGTGAAATCGGTCATCCTTCTCTTCGTCGGGCTCCGACTTCGGTGCAACAATTTGCCATTTCTCTCGGGCTCGAGACACCCGGCGTTCCATAAGCTCCTCATGCTTAGCCTTGGAGGCCCAAGCCTGCGAGATGACGGAATCAAGCCTCGCTTCCTTATTCTCGCCATCGAACGAGGCACCTTCATCGATCCAAGTCGTAACGAGGCGAATATTGTCTTCGGACAAAGCGGGGCGCCCTCCTGCCGGCATCCGCTGCCCAGCCATCCCTCGCAGTTTCTTGACCAATAAACTATCGGCCCCTTTGCCTGGCGTTACGATCGCACCGCTGTCACCGCCGCGCAGGAGCTGATTGAAATTATTAAAAGCGAGCCCTCCCATCGGACGCATTCCTGCGTAGTGACAACCATTGCAATTCGAAGTTAAAATCGGCGCGACGTCGCGGGCAAAGCTAACCGTCTCCTTGCCTGTCGGTGCAGCTGTTTGCAATGGTTTGTCGGGGCCTGCGGCCATATCCGGACCATTGGGACGATTGGCTGACGAAGATCGGACAATCGAAGCCAAGGGAGCTTGCGGAGAGATCCCCTCGGTCTTGGCTCCCTGCTCGATCCATTTTTTGAGCTTGGCCAAGTTCTCTGGCGCGACTTTGCCTCCCCCCCGAGGCATATCTCCTGTTTCGATGGTTTCGACAATGCGACTGGCGACGACGTCCCCTGGGAACAAGACCACCCCTCCCTTGGCCCCCTTCCGGAGCGCTTCCAGAGTGGCCATGCTAAAACCACCGCTGAATTTCTGAATGTGACACCTTCCGCATTGATCGACCATCCACGGTGCAATGTCTCGTTCGAAAACGACAGCATCCCCCCCTTCGGCCTTCGACATCGGCGTTCCGTTTGAATCATCCGGCTTCTTAGCGATGAGTTCTTTCCAATCCGGCAATGGCTCCAAGTCGGCACCTTCAATGGCAAGCAGTTCTTGAAGGCCTGCAATCTGCTGATAGAGCCTTTGCAACTCCCCCCGATCGCGTGGGCTGGCCATGGGAGCGAGAGCCGTAATTCGCTTCGCGCTCGAGGCGGTCGCCTCCAAGGCTTCTTCCAGTTTCTTCGCGTCCATCGCGGCCCGCGCCTTGGAAACCTCGGCTTTGAGCCCCGCGAGCGTGCCGTCTTGGTAGACCACCGCCAGGGCAGATCGGTGCCAGATTCCGCTTCCCACCCCCGTAGCGCAGACGATCGCAATGAGGTGAAGACAAAGAACGAAACAACGAATGCGTGGCATGAAGAACAACTCCCAAGCGATGGCGATAACGACCCGGCTCGCAGTCATGCCGGCTCGCAGTAACGTCGGTTAAGACCGCAGCATGAGAATAGCGACGATCAACCCAAATAGTACTGCGACAACTCCGGCGACACCTAGCAAAATCCACAGATTCGTCTGGGGACGCGCTCCGCCTTTCCCCGGTCTTTCCGCTTTCGCCGGTTGGGACACCGATCTGTTAACCACGACGGGTTTCGCGCTCGGTTGGGCTTTTCCGGGGCCGGACGGCATCGGCTTGCTTCCCGCGGCCCCTGTCGAAACACCGCTCTTGCCGACTCCGGAGCCAGCAGGCCGGCCCGCCATCGGCTTGACCAAAGGCGACCCGCTCCCTCCCCCTTTGCTCCCACCCGTCAACGGGGACTGCGCTCGTGCAATCGCCTGGCTCTTCGACTTCGAGGGATTCGGGGCGCTCGTATCGTGCATCAAATCAATCTGACTATCGATCGACGAACCGTCACCCTTCGCGATCGCTCGCAACACGCCGCTATCGGACGTGGACAGTTTGACAATCGCGGAACTCTTTCCTCCCATCGTTCCTTCGTTGCGATTGGAAACCGTATCCAAATCTCGATTCGATTTGAGTTTGTCGTTCAGCACATCGGCGACCGAGAAGTTCGCAAGAATCGACGCAGTCTCTTTCACCTCACTCTTGTACTTCTCCAACCAAGCCTCCAGCACATCGGCCACTTGATCGCACGACCCGTATCGGAATTTCGGATCCTTCTGCATCATCTTGACGCAGACACCTTCCAATTCACCGGGGATGTCCGGGCGATCCTTGCGGATGTCGTCCGGTGTGTTGTTCTGGTGTTTGATAATCCGGCTGGCGATCGATCCCTCTGGGAATGGGGGATGCCCGGTGAGCAAGAAATAAAGGGTGCATCCCAAGCTGTACATGTCAGCCCGATGATCGACTTTATGACTGTTGATCGCTTGCTCGGGGGCCAAGTAATCCGCAGTTCCTAATACTTTGTCGTTGTACTCCATGGTCAACGAAGCGTCGGTGTCCTCCGCAAAGAGAGCCAATCCGAGATCGAGGACCTTCACCATCCCCTTCTTGTCGACGAGCAAGTTCGCGGGTTTGACGTCCCGGTGAATCAGTCCGGCATCATGTGCATGCTGTAGCCCCCTGGCCGCTTGAGCGATGTAGTGGGCTGCCACGGCGTAAGGAAGCGGACCATGCTTGCGAACCAAAGTCTGCATGTCCGCACCTTCGACATATTCCATCACCAGATAGTGAGTGTCTTTTTCGTTGTCGATGTCGTAGGCGCGAACGATGTTTGGATGGTTGAGCGAGGCGATCGCTTTCGCCTCGCGCTGGAATCGCTCGAGATAGCTGTTATTGCCAAGCTTGGATTTGGGCAACACCTTGATCGCACGCTTGTGCTTCATCCCCAAGTGTTCCGCCAAGTAGACGCTGCTCATCCCTCCGCTTCCAAGGTGTCCAAGCAGCTTGTGACGGCCTAAGAAAAATCCTTTGTACTTGCCCTGTAGGATTTTTTCGCTTTGCCAGCGGGTGATCAGCCCCAGTTCCTCCAACTCCTTGCAGACCGCGACTGGATCGGAAGGGAGGGATCCGGAATGCTTTGCCCGGATCTTGTCAAACGCATCCTGAAGAGGAGCCGCATCGACCAGGCGACTTTTTTCGATCAGCTCTTGTATTCGCTCTGCAGTTATTTGCGTCATGCCCAAAAACCCAATTAGCGGCGTGCGATCGATTGAGAGGAGTGTATTACTAAGTTTACTGGAAAAAGCCGCCATGGAAATCGAGTCAAGGGACCGCGAGCCCAACTTTTCTTCTTGATTTCCTCCAGCTATTGGGCCCGCCCCGCTCTCCCACAATCGGCGCCCCAAGGTAAACTCTACGCCTCGTCCTGAATTCCATTTCTGTCCAGGGATTCACCTCTACCGAATTTGTTCGCGCGCAAGCGGCTCCAGAAAGCATCGCCATGGCTTACTTTCCCGAAATCTCCAAGATCCAGTACGAAGGCCCCAAAAGCCGGAATCCTCTCGCATTCCGTTGGTACAACCCCGATGAAATCATCGAAGGGAAAACGATGAAGGACCACTTGCGGTTCAGCATCGTCTATTGGCACACCATGCGAGGTACGGGGTCGGACCCGTTTGGCCCCGGTACCGCTGTTCGGCCTTGGGACGATGGTTCCAATTCCGTGGAAAACGCGCTGAAGCGTGTGGAAGTGGCGTTCGAGCTCTTTCAGAAACTGGACGCCCCGTACTACGCTTTCCACGACCGGGACGTCGCTCCGGAAGGGGAATCCCTCCGTGAAACCAACGCGAACTTTGACAAGATCGCCGACGCCCTTCTCGCGCACCAAAAAGGGACCGGAGTGAAGCTGCTGTGGGGGACAGCGAACATGTTCAGCAACCCTCGCTTTATGCACGGGGCTGGCACGAGCTGCAACGCAGAAGTCTTCGCTTATGCGGCCGCACAAGTCAAAAAGGCAATGGAAGTCACCCACCGGCTCGGCGGAGAGAACTATGTCTTCTGGGGTGGACGCGAAGGATACCAATGCCTCTACAACACCGATATGAAACGAGAGCTGGACCATTTGGCCAAGCTGCTCCATATGGCCGTCGACTATGCAAAGAAGATCGGATTCAAGGGCCAGTTCTTGATCGAGCCCAAACCTAAGGAGCCGACCAAGCACCAATACGACAGCGACGCGGCAGCCTGCCTCAATTTCCTCCGCGCCTACGATTTGCTCCCTTACTTCAAACTCAATCTCGAGACCAACCACGCAACCTTGGCCGGTCACACCATGATGCATGAAATGGATTACTCCGGCATGCAGGGAGTCCTCGGTTCACTCGACGCCAACACCGGCGACTTGCTCCTCGGATGGGATACCGACCAATTCCCCACCGACTACTACTTGACCGCCCAAACCATGCTGATGGTGCTCAAGTACGGTGGATTCACGACAGGCGGTGTGAACTTTGACGCGAAGGTGAGACGCGAGAGCTTTGAGCCGATCGACCTCTTCCATGCACACGTCGGTGGAATGGACGCATTCGCGCGAGGTCTGCGCATCGCCGCCGAAATCCGCAAAGAAGGCCTTCTCGACTCCTTCGTCAAGAATCGCTATCGAAGCTGGGACAGCGGGATCGGAGCCGAGATCGAAGCCGGCAAAGCGGACTTCGCCTCTCTCGAGAAGTACATGCTCGAAAAAGGGGAACCCGCGGCCAACGAAAGTGGTCGCCAAGAGATGCTCGAAAACATTTTCAATCTCTACATCTAGATCGAGCGAACGCCACATCTAGCGATCGCCTCGCCCCGAAAAGTAATCTGGATCATCATGCAGGAGCAGTCGTCCGCGACTGGCTCCTGCCCCAGCGGAGTCGCACTCTCCCAATGGCGGACGAGCCCCCCAGCGGTTCGCGCCCCCCCTTTCTGGTCGCATCCAGAAACCACCAGCTTGTTTGAGAGTCCATCCGGCGATCCCACGCCATGCTCAAGCGCATCTTCACGAACGCGCCGATGGAAACCGAACGTCTCAAGCCTCTAACGACTGCAACATGCTGATGAGCATCGCCTGAAAGACTTGCTCCAATGTCATGAAGTCTCGATCTTCCGCTTGGATTTGAACGAGATAGGTTTTGCGATCCACGGTGAAGGCGATCAAGCGCGACGTCACGAGCAGATCGAGAAAGTAAAACTGCAAATCGGCTCCACGGCTATCCTGCAGCACTTCGCCTCGAAAAGTGAGTTGTGGATCGAACGGTTGCTGCTCCACCTCTTCGTATTCGGCCATCATCGCAGCAGCGCTGCTCTCCACGGCCGACCGGGGGGACACATTCCACGGGTACTCGCTGACGGTCATGAAAGCCGAAGTGGGGCTTTCCAAGGTGAAGCCAGTTGTTTGGCCATCCTCCGTATCCTCGATGAGGTTCCAATTCTCCGGATACATGCACCGAAGACCGATCCCTTGGTATATCTTGGTCATTCTCCGCTCATTCGATTCAATGGTAGGTGTCGGTAATACGTCTCCAAACAGTAGATGGAGAAGCATGTTGAATAGAGCCTACCCCCTCCACCTTCGTGTGGATCGTCCTGAGCGGACCAGCTCCCGCGGTTGGGGCCCGACTTTTCTTGCAACGCCGGCAATTCTACTTTCATGGCGTCATTCCAACGACGCCAATATTCCCCGCCGACGTGATGCAACGAGGTGGTTGCATAGTACCAATAGTAAAACGATCGCCGATCCGGGGCTTGTGCAATCGGATTGCTGCAAAGGAGTTCGCACCCCTCTTGGATCCGCTTGTCCGTCGCGCTCCATCCCAAATACAGTCGGCACAACATGCCTTCAGCGGTCATGGCGGGAGTGCCCACCGAATAACGTTGATACGCGTATCGCTCCCCATCCGGAGCCTTGGCCGTCCCTCTGCCGGATCGCTGAACCAAATCGAGGAATTGGTGGACGTTCTCCAGCGTGCTGCTATCGACGAGCAGGCCACCCATGCGAGCGCTCATGAGCGCCATCACGTACCACCCCGTCACGCTCATATCACCGGGTTCCTTGGGGTTGTATCGCCATCCACCATCCTTGGCCTGGGCCATTTGCGCGTACTGAATGGAACGCATGGCGATCGACTCGAGTTGGGGATCTCCGGTCATGCCGTAAAGCTCGCAAATTGCGATACTGCACTGAGCCTGCGCGTAGGTCCGTTGATTCCCCGAAGCCCGCTTTGCAAAAAAACCGTCTTCATCCTGCTGCGCGATCAAGAAGTCGAGACCGCGTTTCACCTGAAACTGGTACTCTCCAGATTGATGGGTGTTCCCCGCCCCTAGAAATGCCAACATCGCCATCGCGGTAGCCGCGGGCTTGTTCTCGGTCGTCGCACCTCCCTTGTAGGGTCCCACCAACGACCAGGAACCGTCGGATCGCTGCTGCTTGGCGAGCCAATCGAGCCCGGCAGCGACCGCATCTTCGGTCCCTTGGGTCCCACCATAGGCTTTGAGAAGCGTTTCCTTGAGAATTCCCGTTCGCCCTTTCAACCCGCCGAGAACGGGAGAATCCAACGCCAAATCGTTGGCCGCCACGTCCGTGGGAAGGGCGGGGGTCGCCAAATCGAGGTTCAAGCTATCGAGACTGATGGCATCCGGCAGATTCTCCAGCATCTCGGAGTCCTCCGCCGAGGGGTTGATTTCGAACGCCGTCAAATCGTCCTCTCCGTTGGTGTCGGAGGATGTCCCAGAGAGAATGGTGATGGAATCCCCGATTTTTTCAGCGATCGGAACGATTGCCAGCAACAAAATAATGGCGAGGTGGACGATCAAACTCGTCAGCCAAGAGGGGGTTTCCTGCAGACCAAAACGGACCCACAGTTTTTCCCGCCAAGTCAGTTCATCCTCTCGATCTTCTTCCCCGTCCATCTGAGACGTTTCCGCTGGGCTGCTGCCCCCGGGGACGGTTCTCGTGCCGTCAATTTTAGCCACCGGCGGCGGAGCCAGGCGAGGAGAAGCAGCGGGGGGTGGGACCGGCATTCGAGGTGGTTGGAGCGAGGCCGGGTCGGAAGCTGATTTGGACACGTTCGTACGACCTCTCGGTGCGTTTACTTACTGGAAAAGGTCAATCGGCATGCAACAAACGCCGATAGCGGTAATTCTCGTACGCCCGGCGCCCCCGAATTCATCCACATCGTCGATTATATGGTTTTTCCCGCATCCGGGAAAAACCGCGACCCGAATTGTGTTAGCAATTGCGGCTTGTCGGCCAACTCGCCCCTCGCTACAATCCTCACCCTTCGAACGCAGCTAATGTCCACTAGGAGTTGATTTCCATGACCCTCGACAAGAGCTTGAAGGTCCGTGCAGGATCGATCAAGACCCGAAATGTGCTCACCCGAGCCGAGCGAATCAAACGATTGCAGGACATCGACAAGTGGTCCGAAGATAGCATCGTCGTCGGCATGGCCAAGGTCCGCGTCCCCAAGATCTCTTTGAAGAAAAAGAAGAAGGTCAAAAAAGAGGACGAGGCAGACGACAAGAAGAAAAAGAAGAAGTAGTCCATCGGCTCCTTGCAGAGTCCGATGGTTCCCAGCGCCGCTCGATGGTTGGTGGCGCTGGTTCGATCTCTCTTCCTTTCGCTGTCCTCGCTATCTCCGGCTGCAGTGTATCCGAGATGCTAGGTGTGCGGTTGGCGATCCCCGATGCGATTCTGGAATCCCACTTAGCGGAGAGATTCCTTCTACGACATGTCGTTTCATCCAAACGCAGATTCAAGGTGAGCTTTGTGGCTCACCTTTTTTCGTTTCGTGGACGATCGCTTCCGCACTTTGTTCCGACGAGATCTCTGTTGTCTCGCTTCGATTCGGTTTGGTAAGCTACCAGATGCAGATCATCGGAAAGTTCTGCCTACCCGGTTTTCCAGTACACCGGGTCAATGCGATTTGGATTGTTTTCAACTACGCCAAGGATGGCTATCGATCATGGGACTTCCCGCTCGAAAGCAAGCGGTCTCGCCGAGCACCCGAAAAAGCAGGCTGGCACGAGGCAAAGACGTGCTCCAGCAAGCGTCTGCTGCCATTCAAGCTACCGCCGAATCTCTCGATGAAGATTTTTTGGTCGCGGTCGACAAGATCCTCACCACGCGCGGGAGTGTCATCGTTTGCGGGATCGGGAAAGCAGGCTTGGTAGGCCGCAAGATCTCGGCGACTTTCGCGTCGACCGGAACACGTTCGCACTTCCTACACCCGTCCGAGGCCGTCCACGGTGACTTGGGAAGCGTCGGCCCCAACGATGTCATGCTCCTCCTGTCCAACAGCGGCACGACGGAAGAGATCGTTCGCATTCTGCCGTTTGTCAGCCGCCGCGCGGCTGGCTTGATCGCTATCACGAGCGCCGGCAACAGCCCTCTCGCGAGAGCCGCCGACATCGCCCTCATTCTGCCCCCCTGTCGCGAAGCCTGCCAGCATAATCTCGCGCCCAGCACGAGCACCACCTCCATGTTGGCGATTGGAGACGCGATCGCTCTCGTCGTGAGCGAAGCGAGAGGCTTCGGCATGCAGGACTTCGCAGAATTACACCCCGCTGGTGCCCTCGGAAAGCGACTCGCGAGCGTGGACGAAGCCATGCGTCCGCAATCGGAGTGCCGCCTCGCTCTCTCGTCGCACACGATCCGTCAAATCCTGGTCGACGCCGCTAAACCAGGCCGTCGGACGGGAGCAGTCATGCTGGTCGACGAAAATGGAGTCCTCGAAGGAATATTCACCGACAGCGATCTGGCAAAGCTGATGGAGCAACGGAAGGATCAAGATCTGGATCGACCTATCTCCGAGCGGATGACGAAATCCTTTTCTGCAATCCAATCCGGGGCCCGCCTGAGCGACGCGGTGGATGTCATGGTCGCACGCAAGATCAGCGAGCTACCGGTCGTGAACCGCGACGACAAACCCGTAGGGATGATCGACATCACCGACGTGCTGGAAATCGAACACCTTCAAAACATCGCATTCGCTCCGACGCAGGCGAAGCGAGACGCAGCGAGCGATCCCCAATCCTCACCCCCTGAAGAACAGGATCGCCAGGAAGAAGACTGGGACGCTCCTCCGTCGTCTCTTCGCATCTTCGGTCGCAAATACTAATCGACATAACAATCTCGATACTCCACAGTCACAAGGCATCCAGAGTGGCACCCAAAGATAACGACGTAGCCAAGCCAATCAAACTGATCCTTTCGGATGTCGACGGCGTCCTGACCGATGGCTCCATCACCATCGACAACGCGGGAATCGAAAGCAAAACCTTTCACGTGCGGGACGGACATGCCATTCGACTTTGGTGCAAGGCGGGGTTTCAATTCGGGTTGCTCACCGCGCGCAACTCGCACATCGTCAAAATTCGCGCTGCGGAACTAGGTATCACGCTGGTCCGCCAAGGTTTTGAAGACAAACTTCCAGCCGCGCGCGAGATGATCCAACAGGCGGGGTGCGAACCGCACGAGGTATGCTACATCGGTGATGATCTTCCCGATCTCAGTGTGATGTACGAAGTCGGATTGAGCGCGACCGTAGAGGACGCTGCGTCCGAGGTTCGCCAGAATGCAAAGTGGGTCATGACCTCCCCGGGAGGACGAGGAGCGATTCGCGAACTGGTCGAGCGATTGCTGAAAGCAAAGGGGTTATGGGATGAGTGCATCCCGAATCGAGTCTCATGATCTTCTCGCGCGAGTATCTACGAGTCTTTGTTCCCCTAGCGATTTGCTTCGCAGTCTATCACCTCACGTTTGTACCTTGGATCAACCACAAAACGCGAAGCACAGAACGACGGTGGTCTGCGGCCGTATTGCCCGATGCCGATGAATGGTGGGACGTCTTTTTTCGCGAAGACTCGTGGCAAAGGAAATCCCCCCAAGTTCTCACGACCGAAAGCGGAACACTTCTCTACCGAGAGCGGGTCGAGATCAGCGAAACCCGCTGGCATATCAAACCGCTTACCATCCTCATTCCACAACGTAGTTCCGGGGCGTCCAAAAGAGCGATCCTCATCTCGAATCCAGAAGGAGCGGAAATCCAGTTCCAACGTCGCCCCGATTGGACCTCCGAGCCTCCTCCCGTAGAAACCGGTAGGCTGCTCGGACAAATCCAAATCTACTCACCGCCAGTCGAGGGTTCGAGCAATAGCGGACTCCTCATCGAGACCAGCGAAGTCCG
Organism: Pirellula sp. SH-Sr6A; assembly: GCF_001610875.1. NCBI lineage: Bacteria > Pseudomonadati > Planctomycetota > Planctomycetia > Pirellulales > Pirellulaceae > Pirellula > Pirellula sp. SH-Sr6A. The sequence goes on from NZ_CP011272.1 coordinate 4,621,590, forward strand.
AATCGAAAAGCGTCAGATTTGGACCGACAAAGGGATCAAGATGCAGATGGGAGACTCCCTGATCGAAGGGCACTTTCTCACGATCAATCTCGAACAAAAACTCTTGAGCACCGAGGAGCCCGTCCCCCCTGGTGTGAAGACTCCGTTCGATGGATTGGAAAGCATGGAATTGACCTACGTCGACCGCGTACGAATCGGTCTCAAAAACGGAGGTCTTTGGCCGAGCGACAAAATAAAGGATGCGGCACAACGCCCAGCCCATGCAGTGCTGAAATGCGGTGGACGATTCACATTCCATTTCCAGCAGTCCGAAGCCATGCTGCGGGGTGGCGTTCACATGGAACATCGCGTCGAAGGCCTTCCGATCGACACGTTCGACTGTGAAGATTTAACCATGCAAATCGGATTCCACGACGATCCGATCCAACCAGCCCCGGACGCGAGCGAACCTCGCAAACCTTCGCCGTGGAAACTCGATAAACTCACGGCCGTCGGCGCGCTAGGCAAGACGCCTTCGGATCGCTCTGGGTGGATGAAGCTCCTTGCACCGGGCATGCAAGTCGAAGCGTTGGGCCAGCGGTTGTTTATCGATTTTCTCAATGGGGAAATCCACCTGAGCAACACCCTGCCTCTCACCGTCGCCCAAGAATCCTCGCCAGTCTATTTACGACGCGAGAACATGCAGGTTTGGGCTCCCGAAATCCTCTTCGGCAACCCGAAACTCTTTCAGAAGTCCAACACCGGCGCTACAGCTCCCATCGACCGACTCGGAACCGTGGTCGCCAGCGGTCCCGGTGTCGCACAAATGGAATCCGAGCGCGAGACGTGGAAACTCTCCTGGGGCCAAAAACTGCTCGTCCGCCCCTCTGATCAACTCGATGTCGTTTCGATCGTCGGGAGCGCCAACATCAACAACTCCACGCAGGGTACATTCGTCGCCGACAAGCTCGACCTGTGGCTTCGCCCGACCGATCAAAACCGGATCGCGAAACTCCAACGCTTTTACTTGAATGAGCCCGTTCCAAGGTGGCTCCCCGAAGCGATGACGGCATCAGGAGATGTACGGGTGGAATCGCCCCAACTCATCGCTCATGTGCAGAAAATGAATCTCAAATTCCGATATCCGGAATCCGACTCCGAGCTTGCGCTCGCATCGTCGACTTCCTCATCCCAATCCGGCCCAACCCCTTCGGCTCTACCACAGCTTCCTGCGCAGTTCCCACAGCCCTCCATCGGAGCCGGCGGCAATGCGAATCCCAATGTCGTTCGTCAACCGACGAATCTCTTAAGCGGAGGGGCAGCCTCGGTGCAAGATATTGTTCCGCCACCACGTCCCGATCCCCTGTCCGTTGCTGCGAACTCTCTCGACATGGTCGTCAAGAGCGTAGGCAAGAAAAGTTCCGTCGAAGGTCTTTCGCTCGAAGGTCCCTTTGAAATGCGGAAGGAAATGCTCGACAGCGCTAGCCCTTGGCCCTTCACCGCATCAGGAAAGCAACTTCGGATGATCGAAGTCGCTCCGGAGACAATGGATCTGTACATTATGGGCGAACCTGCGCGTATCACGGTCGGACGCGGAGAAGTGGTCGCACCAGAGCTGAAACTGACGCAAAGCGAAAATGTATTTCATATCGATCACCCCGGCGAATTGGTTATCCCCCCGGAAGCCATCCCGCTTCAACCGGAGACGCCTGGTGCAGCAACCCTCGTCAGCGTCCCTGGATTGGGACTCCCCAACACCCTTTCGAACGGCTCTCCTTCCCCCACCGCCAACTCCTCTCTCGTGAAGTGGCTGGAGCCTCCTCGGCTTCGTTGGGGAGAGCGGATGACGTTCGACGGCAAGATCGCGAGGTTCGGCGGAGGAGTCGATCTCACGTGCCGGATTCAATCTGCCGCCGACACGATTTCTCATATCTTCGTCCAGTCGCGATCCCTATCGGTCGAGATGGCACAGGCGATCGCACTCCAGCCGACGAGGACGCCTGGAGGACCGAAAGCTCAAGTCGAGATCATCCGATTCGAAGAAGATGTCGACATCAAAATGGCCGAAACCGACTTGGCGATGCAGCGTCGCTCTGCGGAACATATGAGGCTGCCACGACTCGACATCTATGCCCCAACGCAAACCTTTTTGGGTTACGGACCCGGTGAAGTCTGGAGTCGACGTTATGCGATGACCGCAAGTCTACCCGCTTTTGGAACCCCGGCCACGACGACTTCGTCGAAGACCAACACCCTCCAATGCTTGCACCTGAGCTTCACCGGCCGCCTAGAAGGGGACCTGCGAACGAAGAAAGCAAGTTTCTTTGACCGTATCGATGCGCTGATGGGCCCGATCGCATCTTGGGAGGACCAAGTCAACGTGCATCGCGCTGAACGCCTTGGAAAAAACCAAACACGACTCAGCGCGGATCAACTCAATTTGTTCGATGGAGGCGAGTTAAGCTACAACCAGATCTCCCCGAGCAATCGTGGCGAGGCCCCCCCTCCCGCCTGGGAGCTTGAAGCGGTCAGCCGTGTGCAAGTGGAATCGATCACCGATAAAGGGCGTGTGACCATGGAGGGACACAGCCTCAAGTACGCAGCCAAAGAAGATACCGTGATCGTCTCCGGTTCGCCTCGGCAAGCTGCCTTGTTCACCCTTTATCCCAATGACGGTTCCCCCAGCGACTTCATCGACACTCGACTACCCAACATCTCGATCCAACTCAAGACCGGAGCGATCAAAGGAAATATCAGCCGAATCGAAGGACCGCTGCCACCGAATATGCAGCGAGCCAGCTCCCCCGGTTCCAGCAATCCCGGACAGCCTACCACAGGGTTACCTTCCAATCCGCTCCTGCCTGATCCCAGAGGAAGCGGCGGCTCCCTGCGTCCTCGGTAGTTCGATGGCATCGTGGCCCATTCCAGGGCGATTAGAGGGTCTCAATCCTGCCATTGGAATCGCCGAACGAGTCGACTTCGACTCCGAACTCGTTCAACATCGTGACGAACAAGTTCGACATCGGTTGCTTTTCGAGAGCGCGGTATTGCCCCGGATGGAATCTTCCTCCCGCATGCCCTGCGAGGATCACCGGTAAGTTCTCATGCGTGTGACGATTGCCATCGGCGATCGCACCGCCATACACGATCATGGAATTGTGCAAAATCGATTGCCCATCGATGTCTTCCATACGCGAAAGTCGATCCAAAAACTTCGCGAACGACTCCAAATAGTACTGGTCGATTCTCGCTACTTTTTTCGCCAACTCCGGCACGCGTTGATTGTGCGTGAGGTAGTGATGCCCCTCTGGAATACCAATTTGCGGGAAGATCTTGTTACTACCGTCGTACGCAAGGAGCAATGTCGCGATCCGTGTCGAATCGGTTTGGAACGCGAGAGCGAGCATGTCGTACATAATCTCCATATAGGAGGCAAAGTCTGGAGGGATGCCGACGGGCTGTGGCTGTGTGGTGGATGGGGCCTCTTCGAACTTCTCCGCAGCTTCGATACGCTTTTCCATCTCGCGGACCACGCTCAAGTATTCGTCGAACTTGCGACGATCGTTGATGCCCAAATTGCGTTCCAAGCTCTTCGCTTCTTCGAGAACAAAATCGAGCACGCTCCGCTGTGTCGCTTGCCTCTGCAAGAAGTTCTTTTCCCTTTCACCAGGCTCTCCCGCACCGAAAAGCCTTTCAAAAACCAACCTAGGATTCGCTTCAGGCGTCATCGGGGTCGTGGGGGAACTCCATGCCAAATTGTATTGGTAGGCGCACGCGTAGCCGGAATCGCAACTCCCTGAATTGCGAATCAAGTCCGAGGTCAGCTCGAGCGAAGGAAACCGTGTGACGCTCCCCAATCGTTGCGCTGCGACTTGGTCGATCGACACGCCCACTTGGATATCGCTCCCTGCCGTTTTTCGCGCGCGCATGCCGGTTAAGAATGTTGCATTGGCTCTCGCATGATCGCCAGCCCCATCCGGACCTGCCGTGGCATTGATGTGATCCAGTCCACCGAGGACTTGAAAATGGGATTTCACCGGCTCCAAGGGCAGCATCGTTTCGTTCAGCTCAAATCCCTCTTTAGGGAACCAATGGTCCTGCTGGACTCCGTTTGGAATCGACATGAATGCCATGCGCAGCGGAGCGCCGGTGGCTGTCACCGCTTGCCGCCCCGATGCCACTGCTGCACGAACATTCCGGCCCGCCCCCCATGACAACATTGCCGGGACAGCAATCGACAATCCGGAGGCTCGCAGAAAGGCGCGACGGTGCAACATCTTGTTTTCCCGGTGAATTCGGTAGTTTTGTTTCATCATCGATTCGCTTTGCAGAGAGGTTAGGGTTGTCGAGTTATATAGCGTTGGTTTTGGAAAGGGGATGACTGGATCACTCCGTCGAGCAATACGCGAAACTTACCTCCGTTTTGCTCCAGAGCTTCGACGATTTTGTCGACGCTGTGCTCGTCGGTGGGTTCGATCCCCCACCCCAATGCGAAGGTCATCAGTTTTTCCGTGACACAGCGGTACAAGTCGCCGGCATGGTTCTGCCGCAAAACCTTCTTGAGTTCCCGAATGTCTTGAAAGGACTCGCCGGTGATCAAGCTTCCAGTCGGATCGATTGCCACCCCCTTTTCATCGGTGCGCCACATTCCGAGGGCGTTGAAGTTCTCCAGCGCCAGTCCCAGCGGATCCATACGCGCGTGACAGGAAGCGCAAAGAGCGGATTCGCGATGGACTGACAGCAACTCGCGCAAACTCGGCTCGCGTCCTTCAAATCGAGATCCTGAATCCTCTAACTCTGGAACAGCCGCAGGAGCCGGCGGGGCAGGGGTCCCTAGCAAATTATCCAAAACGAACAGTCCTCGCTTGACTGGCGACGTGCGCGTCGGATTCGACGTTACCAAAAGCATGGATGCGTGGGTCATCACCCCACCTCGCGGACTGTCCGGCGGCAATTCGACACGACGCATCTCGTCTCCCCGCACTCCGGAAATGCCGTAGTGCTCCGCCAACCGCTCATTCAGGAACGTATAGTCGCAGTCGAACAAATCGAGCAGGGACCGATCTTCCGTAACAATATGCTCCACCAGCATCTCCGTCTCGCGTCGCATCGCACGCTTCAAATCGGCATTGAATCGGTCCGACACCTCGCGCAACTCTTGGAACCTTGCTCGATCCTTTTGTTCACTCGGATCGACCGGCTCACCCGGTCTACGTCGAAACCGCCCGCGAAATGCCTCCCTCAAACGATCGAATTCCTCTTGATGCCCCAGAACGACCAAGGGGTCGATAGCGATCTGCGTCACATCGCGAGTCCGAAGCCACTGGCCAACGAAGTTCGAAACGAATTGCGAGGCTTTGGGATCTCTTAGCATCCGATCGACTTGCGGTCCGAGATTGGCTCGCAACGCCCCTTTCTCAGCCAAACCGATCAACTCGCCATCGGGCATGGTCGACCACAAAAAATAGGAGAGTCGCGCCGCCAGCGTCCGCTCGTCCGTCGGCCCGTAGGCTCGATTTTCATCACCTTCGATAGGGGGATCGATCCGAAACAGAAATCGAGGTGAAGCCAACACGCTCACCATTGCCTCGGCGATTCCGGACTCAAAGGTTGCTCCCGGCAAACGCCACTTCCCTTCTGCGATGGTGACCAGTCTCTCCACCGTCGATCGCTCGACCGGTCCTCGGAACGCTCGGGATGCGAATCGCTCCAGCAACTCCAACGCGTATTCCCTTCGTTGCTCCGGCGCATCGGGTGGTTCCGGCCTGGTAAAGAATCGCTCGTAATGAGGTGGGGCAACAAGCTTTGTCGTGCCCGTCGGCCCTTCGATCCTCACATAAGCGATCTCGAAGCGAACATTGGTGGACATTCCTGGAGCGCTCTTTTCTTCCTCGTCGCTCTTCGGTGCAACAGGCTGTAATTCAAACTCGATGCGGTGATCTCCTGCTTCGAGTTGCTCTCGATACTCGCTGACCAAAAGCTTGTTCTCGTTCCACCCGTACTCCTCGTCACTCTTTAGTTGATCGTCCCAACGAACCCAAACGCGGTAGCGAGCTGGATCAAAATCAAAGGATCCGTGCAGTTTCACTCCGATGTTGATACGGTATTCGCCTGCCTCGGAGACTTGCAGGGACCGCACGACCTTGGCGGGGACTTTTCCATCCACCGAGCTTCCTTTCATGGGTTCGCCATTCTTCAAGAAATCGCGCCCCGTGAATTCCTGCTTGGGAACGATCTTGGACACCGTCGGCACCGCTAGATCGACCACCAATCGTGCCGCCTTGAGATACTTCTCCATCAACATCGGCGAAAAGGAAAGAGCGTCTCCAACGTTATCAAAGCCGTGCCCCGAGTCGTCGGGTGGGAAGAACAAACTCGCATCGAACGTGATCCCCATCAAGTCTTGGATGGTATTGCCGTATTCGGCGCGGTTCAATCGACGAATGACACCGCGCCCAGGATCTGGATTCATCAAATCGATCCCGAAGGCCTCGGTTTTCACCCACGTAGCGAGCATCTCCTTTTCGGCATCGCTCAACCGTTCCGAGCCGGAAGGTGGCATGATTCCTGCGCGCACGTTCTTCAGGGCTTTCCACCAGATGTCGGCGTGCGACGCATGATCGGTTTCCTTGGCGATCCCTTCGAAGGAAACATTTCCTTCGCTGTTTTCATCGTTATGGCAATCCGAACAAACCCGCTCGAGAAGGGGACGGATGTGTTCGACGAAATCGACGCGTTCCACCGGTGCCGAAGCAGGAACGACTGATGAGTCGACGGCAGGGGATTGAGCCTGGATCGATGAGCCTGCCAGCGAGAAACAAGCAGCCACCGCAAATCGGGAAATACCGATCCCGACAGCGCCGGAATCAAAATTGAGACGTTTCATAGGGCATCCATCGGGAGGTCACGGATTTTGCCCTAGCATTGTAACGGCTTCGAGTATGCGCCGCATTGTTTTGGCGTGGTTGAAGAAATGACCCCCTAACGGCGGAGGGATTGGCTTTGCAAGCTTTGAACCAGTTCCGGGGTGGGATCGTTGATTTCCCACTTCTGGCTTTGACCATTCTCTTCGAACAAAACGGTTAGTTTCGGGCGAACGGGAGCAGGCCGATCCGGGATTGCGGCAGCGACTGTGGGTGGGACCGCAGCGATGGCTTGAGCAACCTCCCCCGACTCCGGATGGGTGAAGAGCCGGTTCAATCCCAGCCTCATCAACTGCTGATAGACCACTTCGGGTGCGTTGTAGAGCCCTTCGTTCAACTCGTTGTCGGCCGCATAGCAGACGCCGATCAACTCGCCGCGCGCGTTGAACAATCCTCCCCCGCTACGACCTTGAACCGGCGCCCCATACACCTCGACATTGGGAGCTCCCAAATAGCGATTGAGCTTGGTAATTCGCGAATCGCGGCGCGAAGGATTGGTCCCATGATCGCAGCCCCAGCTATAGACCGCGTCTCCCTCGTTGAGCTTCTCCCGATGGTTCATCAAGCGCGCGGTCGGAACCACTCCTTCCGGACGAAAACTGATCAATCCAATGTCTGCCTCGCCCGCTTGAAAGTCGATCAAGGTGGCGTTGTACGTACGTGGCTGTCCCCCGAAAAAGGTCTCGACCAGAATGCGGGTGCCACCTCGCGTGTCGCGAAACAGGTGACCGCACGTCAGTACGAGAGCTTCTCCCTGGAATGTATCGATAATGGTCCCGGTGCCGATCGCTTCGTGCTGCGGCTCGTCGACCCGAATCCTGACCGTCGCTTCGGCAGGGTTGGAGGGAGGACGCGGTTCGGAACGATTCCGTTCGATGGCTGGCGCGCGGTGGGAGGCCGGCGTGAGTGCAAGATTCGTACTGGTTGGGACATCGGATAAAGGGACGGCCGCCGATGGGGACTGACCCCTTACGACAGACGCAACGCTTGAGGGCGAAAGAACCCGAATACTGTCGACCGACGAAGCAGCCAGCATCCGGCGAGCCAGCTCGTCGAATTGAGGCTCTCCGATCAAACGATCCACCTCGCGACCATTTCGAATCAATACAACGGTCGGATACTTCTCAATGTGCCAACGGGCTACCAAGGACTTTTCTCGAGCACCGTCGAGTGTTCGAATCGCCCACCCCGACTCAATCGCTCGCTGAACAGACCCTTGCACCGAACGGCACGCAGGACATTCGGCCTTGGTAAAGAACAATGCGACGCAATCTCCCACTCGGTTTTCAAAGGAGAGCAATCGCTGACTGCAACTCAGCGCCGCCATCCAAACCAGCGCGGCAGCAATCGTCTTCAACCCTCGCATAGCTTCGTTCCCTAGCCTCGTGAAATCCTTTTCAATCCGAGAAGGGGCGGAGTTTCGCGAATTTGGGAAACCGACGCAAGATCAGCTTGTTTGCTAGCGTTCCCCAAACCTGTGGACGACCTCTAAGGAATCTTTCGTCGGCTGGGTGAGGTCCCACCGGAAAATCGCGCTCGCGCGTGGGTCAGCAATCCACAAGCTATTCCCTTCGATATGCAATCCCACGGGATTGATGAGCTTATCTCCCGAATCCAGCTTGCTCGGGCTCCCCGAGGCAGGGATTCGCCAGACGCATTTTCCATAGCCGTCCGAAACAAATGCGTCGCCGTTCGCATGCACGCGAACCTGGTGCGCGAACTGGAACACCGGATCCTCCACCACCTTCTCTATCGACTTGTCCGGCAGGACCCGCAGCAGCGGCGACTTGCCATGGCTCACGACCCATAGTCGGTTCTGGCTGTCGATCGCCACCCCCCGCGGGGCTGGGACTTTCACGTGGACCTCGGTCGTGCCCGATTTGGCATCCACGCGAAAAACGGTGTGGAGTTCCAAGTCGGCGACGAACAAGTCGCCGTTGGCCGCCACGGCGATATCCATGGGAATCCCTATCTTCCCCCCCGTGACTCCAATCGGTTTGGCCAAGGCGTCGAACCGGTAGACCTCGCGCGTGGACGAATCACCAGCCATCAAACTCCCATCCGGCGCGACGGTCAAACATCGAACGGCATTGAGAGGAGTGCGAAATTTTGGAGAACCTTGGAAGTGCGGTTTTACCTCTTTCCCCTCCAGCAGCCAGACCGTTGCGTTGCCCCGGTCCGCAATGAAGAGCTTCCCTCCCCCACCCGCTACGGCGAGGGGGTACGAATCTCCCTCGGCTGCTCGAACGGCCCCTGGGGACTGAACAGCCCAACCGAAGAACAACCAGACCAGTCGCAAAAGAACCCATCTCCCCTTCTCGGAACGGGGCGGACATGTAGCGGCACAGAAAACCATATCGCAAACTTCTTGATCATCGATCGGAATAAAGAACGGTCTCAACAACCCTACAGCATAACGCAGACAAGGAATTTCCTACCCCCTTGCGCATTCAAAATAGACTGAATCCATCAACACCCCAGAACCGCAACACGTTCCAAACCTCCCGAGCGCCCGTGCCAATGGAGGTAGGAGGAACTCCAAGGAAATGGGGATCGACCGGAAACCGCGCCCCATTTGGATAGTGACGAACGAACCTTAAGGCTCGATCACAAATCGTGAGATCGCGGCATGGATAGTCTCGACATCTTGTGTGGCATCCACGATCACATGCTTTTCCCCTGCTTTGGCGACTTGCTCGAGAAACCCCTGTCGCACGCGCTCAAAGTATTCCAGCCCCCGCTTCTCCAATCGATCTTGGCCTCGTTGAATCCTTTGGAACGCTACTTCCGGAGGCAAATCGAGAAGGATGGTCTTGTTTGGCCGAAGCCCCTGCGTGGCAATGTGTCCTACCTGCCAGAGGGATTCGGTATCCAGTCCCCCCGCCGAACCTTGGTATACGACGTTCGCGAGAAGAAATCGGTCGCACACGACCGTATCCCCCCGTTGGATCGCTGGCAGAACAAGATCCTGCACCAATTGGGCTCGCGCGGCCATGTACAAAAGCATCTCGGATGTGCTGCAAAGCGGGATATCCTCCCGATGGAGCAAAATCTCGCGTATCGATTCCCCCAGCGGCGTGCTACCTGGATCCCGCAGGCGTGTTACGCGATGCCCTCGAGTGCGAAGAAGCTCGCTAAGCAGATCCATCTGGGTCGATTTCCCCGCACCATCGATGCCATCGATCGTAATAAACATACTTGTCATTGGTTAAGAATCCTGTATCCCTCTTCCACCTGCCTACGCGAGCGATTGATTCCCGCTCTCGATTCGCATCGCGTTTCGCAATGCGCTGGAAACGCATGATTTTTCCTCGCGAATCGAATGTGGTATCTTATCGACTCCTCTTCTGCCTTCGAAGCCTTGAATTCCCTTGGAGCACGCATGAGCGATTCAGAAAAAGAGCTTCCACCACTTCAGCCCCCCGTTCCACCCGCAGCCGTGCCCGTTCCACCCGCGGCCCTGGGCGAAGACGAAAAGGCAAGACCTCAGCCGGCCGATGAACCTTCCTTCGCCCTGGAGAGCGAAGATTTGATCGACATGATGAAGCGGACGGTCGACCGGCTTCACTTGGACGGGACCGCCCGAGGGGACTTGAAAATTCTAAGCCGCTCGCTTCGAGAGCTCCGATACGCATTCAAGGTTTTCCAGCCCTTTCGAAGACGTCGCAAAGTAACGATCTTTGGTTCAGCCCGAACACCACCCGATCATCCCAATTACGTCCAAGCCTCTGCATTGGCAGCTCGGATGGCGGAATTGGGATGGATGGTCGTCACCGGTGCGGGGGGCGGAATCATGGAAGCGGGCCACAAGGGTGCGGGCCGTGAAATGTCGATGGGACTTAATATCATGCTCCCCTTCGAACAATCCGCGAATCCCTACATCCAAGGGGACCCGAAGCTCGTCACACTTAAATACTTCTTCACGCGCAAGCTCATGTTTATCAAGGAGTGCAGCGCCGTGGTCTGCTGCCCGGGTGGTTTTGGAACACTCGATGAGACACTCGAGATACTCACCCTCCTCCAAACCGGCAAACAAACCATGCTACCCCTTATTCTCCAAGACCAACCTGGAGGAAACTTCTGGAAGGGACTCGAGACTTTTTTCATCCGCGAACTCTTAGAAAACAAACTCATTAGCCCTGAGGATGTTCACCTCTACCGCGTCAGCCACTCGGTCGAAGAAACCGTGGAGGAGATCCTCGGCTTCTACCGCAATTACCATTCGATGCGCTATGTCGATGAGAACTTGGTTCTCCGACTGAACCACCGGCTTGAGGAACAGACGGTTGCAGACCTGAACAAAGAGTTCGCAGATATTGTGGTATCAGGACAGATCAGCCAGCGCGATGCGTTCCCGGAAGAATCCTCCGAAGTGGAGGTCGCGCACCTGCCCCGCCTCGTGTTCCATTTCAACCGGCGCAATTACGGCCGGCTCCGGCTCCTCATCAACGCCATCAATACTGTTTGATCTTGCAGGCGTCCGCTAGCTGAACCAACAGGATTGGTTTAAACTACTGCCGCCGATCTGCAAACTTCGCGTTTGCAATTACCAAGCCGCTGTGGCGAAATGGCAGACGCAGCAGACTTAAAATCTGCTGGGGCGTAATTGCCCCGTGTGGGTTCGAGTCCCACCAGCGGCACTTGGTTGCTCTTCTCCTTTTCTCTTCAAACCGCCAACATCATCCGAATCGGCCGGTGATGTAATCCTCGGTCTCTTTCAGTCTGGGTTTCGTGAAGATGGTGGAGGTAAGTCCCAACTCCACCAGTCGCCCGAGATACATGAAAGCGGTGAAATTGCTCACCCGAGAAGCTTGCTGCATGTTATGGGTCACGATCAAAATCGAATAATTGCCTTTGAGCACATCGATGAGGTCTTCGATCTTTCCGGTCGCGATCGGGTCGAGCGCCGAGCATGGCTCGTCCAGCAAAAGGACTTCCGGATCGCTCGCGATCGCCCGGGCTATACACAAACGCTGCTGCTGACCACCGGACAGCCCCAGCCCGCTTTCGTGCAATCGGTCCTTCACCTCCTCCCAGAGGGCAGCTCCGCGAAGGGACTGCTCGCAGACCTCCATCAGTTTTGATTTATTCCGCTCCCCATCGATTCGCAGGGGATAGACAACATTTTCGAAGATGCTCATCGGAAACGGATTCGGCTTCTGAAAAACCATCCCCATCCGCTTGCGAAGCTGAATTACGTCCACTCCGGGTGCGAAGATCGAATCGTTTCCGAGAATCATATCCCCTTCGATGCGCACCGAGTCGATCAAGTCGTTCATGCGGTTGACGCTTCGAAGCAAAGTCGATTTGCCACAACCGCTCGGACCGATCAATGCCGTCACCTGGCCCTTGGCGATCGGCATCGTGATGCTGTGCAATGCCTGCTTGCGACCGTAAAACAAATTGAAGTTCTGAATCTTCAACACGGGTTCCGCAGCGAGCACATCTTCATGCACCACCGATTCGACCGTTTGGCCGTCTGCGATGGCTTTGAGGCGATCCATTTCGAAAAGAACCTTTCTAAAACTGGCTGCTTTGGAATCGTTTCCGCAACCTAGCTCTCAACCAAATTGCGGCGATGTTCAAAAACGTTACGATCGTCAACAAAAGCAAGGTTGCTGTGAACACCATCGGCTTGGCCGCCTCGCTATTTTGACTTTGAAATCCAAGTGAGAAAATTTGAAAACCCAGATGCATGAAAGATCGGGAGCCATGGAAAAACGGGAACTCCAGATCCAAGGGCAACTCGGTCGCCAACGGAATCGCTCCCACCAACATCATCGGCGCAACCTCTCCCGCACCGCGAGCCATGGACAAGATAAAGCCCGTAATGATTCCGGGTCTCGCATAGGGCAAAACGATTCGCTGCAACGTTTGCCATTTCCCAGCTCCGCACGCATACGAACCTTCCCGAAGGGAGTTGGGAACCGCCGCGAGAGCTTCCTCCGTCGCAACAATCACCACCGGCAGTGTCAGCAGTGCCAGCGTGCACGATGCCCACAACAAACACCCCTTCCCAAAAGTCGGGTTAGGTAGGCTCGCTTGGTAAAAACCATCGAAAAACGGGACCTTGACGACCAACGCGACGAACCCAATCAAACACAGGATCCAGAACACTGCGGCGAATGACGACACACGCTTGCGCCACTTCGTCATATGTGCCGGAGAACCGGACCCTAAGAACGCCAAGAAAAAGGCAATCGTTCCCGCCACCACCGTCGCCGCGCACGCGGCGAACCAGGTCGCACTCGGCCAAGGGTCAAAACCAGCTTTCTTCGGGCCACCATCGATGTAGCCACCGATCGTGTAACAAAAGAACGCCAATCCAAAAACTCCGTACACAATACTCGGCACCCCGGCCAAATTATTGATACTGATCCGAATCAGACTGAGGACCCACCCCGGTCTCGCATACTCCCGCATGTACAACGCAGCCATCACCCCAAAGGGCATCACTGCCAATGACATCAAGAGTGTCATGACGACGGTTCCCCAGATAGCCGGGAAAAATCCCCCTTCCACTCCCGCTTCACGGGGCTCCCCTGCAAGAAACTCGAACCAACGACTCGCATACACCCCGAGCTTGCCAAAAAAGGTCAGACGATTGGGTTCAAACCATCTCACCATATCCGCTGTCGCCACGGCTTTCGTTTGAAACGCCATCGGCGCAGTCCCTTGTTCCGAACGCCAGTAGTAACTGGCTAGTCCGTCGGAATCGGGCAGGGATACAATTCCGAGTCCTATTCGGTCGGCATCCACCGCTCCCTCGGAAATAGGCTCCGCAATCGGTAAAGCAAAGGTGACTTGCTCCGATCCCCGAATCCACTCCAAACGACCAATCTCCGTATTGATCTCAAACTGCTTAGACGCAACCGTACGGGCCTCTTCGACTGCCTTCTCTACAGAAATACGAGAACGATCGGGGAGCGATCCAGTGAACTCGGTCAGCCAGGACTGAAGCCCCTCCTTCACCGGCGCAACCTCTTGTTCCTGCTGTTCGTCGACCGCCTTTCGAAGCGCCTGCATGGCAGCGCTTTGCTTTTGTTCGCTCGTCAAAGCTTCGGCACACAGCTGAAGACCGGATCGAATGTCGGTCCATTGCTGCTCCACAGTACCAAGCGTCGTGGCGAGTTCGATACCTTCGTCGAGCCGGCTTAACAGATCGGTTTTTTCAGCCAACTCCGCTTTGCGAACGGCCAAACGAAGTTTTGCGACCTGTTGATCGAGCCGTCCCAATTCGTGTTTGGCGTGTTCCAGTTCCCGTTGCACCCTCACCATTTTGCGATGGGAAGTCGCCACGGCACCCGGAATATCATCGATTTTTTGAACACGAGCTGGTGTTCCAGACCCCTCCGCCCGATAGGCCTCTTCCAAGGCTTTTGCTTTCGCATCCAACTGAGACTGGAGCTGCTCGACCGTCTGATCAAAGGCCGATACGGCGGCATCACCCTCAGCTCCTTGCGCCGAATCCCCTGACGGGCGAAAACGATCGATCTGATCCAAAAGTCCCGTCTGCATCGAGTACTCGCGGTCCATCTCCGGGGAGAACTCGGAGGTGAATTGGGTAGGGAAGCCGTAAAGGACTCCCCATTCCAGCCGTTCCACCAACCAAATCCCCGCAGGCCGCGAAGGCTCTTTGGTCTCAACTCCGATAGCAGGGACATACGCGAAATGGCGATTCCCAACGTCATAGTTCCCAGTTCGAAGATAGATCTGTTCCGATGCGACCGAGGAGCGACCTTGCAACAGCGTGCGAGCTTTCTCTTGAGTCCGCTCTGGAAACTCTGCGATCGACTCCGGTGTGAGACGATAAGGCTGCGAAGCGATCCACTCGCCACTCGCCAAACCGCCGTCGTCCAAGGCAAAAACGACATAGGAACGAGGCCAAAGCGTCGATAGGCCTTGGTAAAGTATCAATCCCAATAGAGAGACAATCATCGCACAAGCGATCGCAAACATGCCACCCGTTAGCCATACGAGCGGTTCCCCTTGAGCAATCAAATTGCGACCTGTAGGTCGACTGCGAGCATGCGAGCTCATAACTGATACGCTCGCTTTCTGAATCGCATTCTCACCAACTCCGCGACCGTGTTCGCTACCAACGTAAAACAGAACAAGAGGAGCGCGGCCAAAAAGAGCCCGTGGTAATGCGTCGATCCCCGGGCCGCTTCGGGCAACTCCGTCGCCAAGGTGGCCGATAGGGTGCGATACCCATTCATTGGATTGATATCCATCAACGGTGTGTTCCCGGCAGCCATCAATACCACCATAGTCTCTCCTACCGCGCGACCAAAACCGATCATCATCGCGCTAAAGAGACCGCTCATCGCTGTTGGCACCACCACGCGAATGGTCGTCTGCCAAGTCGTCGCTCCGCACCCCAAGGAAGCACTTCGCAAATGCTGAGGCACCGATTGAAGCGCATCCTCGGAAATGGTGTAGATCAACGGGATAATCGCGAACCCCAAAATACATCCCACCAAGAGCGCATTACGCTCTTGATAGGGTCCCAGCACGGGCCCTCGCGGGTCGAGGCCGATCCCATGCAATGCGGTCGCGATCAACGCGCTCAGAACGAAGACGGATACTACCCCCAACAGGAAGAATCCTAAATTGAAGATAGCAAATCGAAAGGGTGTCATCGACGCTGCAATCGACTGCATCCTCGGATTCAACGGCCCGCTCATGACCCATGCCACCAACAGCGCGATGGGAAGCAATCCGATGGAAAACCAACCCGGCCACCCGGAACCGATCTGCCCCGCCAGCCACTGTGTCACGCTTCCCCCAAAAAGAACCTCTTCGAGAGGTGCTGCGACAAGTGTGGCAAGGTAAACGCCTATTGGAATCAAGACAATCAAAATCGGCAGCCGCCAATGTTTCGCCCGAATCGCCAATCGATTCGGAAGCAACAGCCAACAGTGCGCCCCCAACAAGAACAGGAAGAGGACCATCGGAACAGCCAGCAAACACGCCATCAAATGATCGCGAAGAAGAGGGGCTAAAACCAACGCTCCAATGAATCCCAACACGACGCTCGGGACGCTCGCCATCAACTCAATCGCGGGCTTAAACCGCGTTCGCCATCGACTGCTCATAAACTCGCTCCCGAATATCGCAGCCATCAGCGCGATCGGAGCTCCGATCAACATGGAATAAAACGTCGCTTTGAACGTACCGAAAATCAAAGGCATAAACCCGAATTTGTATTCCCCTTCGATGTTTCCCGTGCTGCTCTGCCACACATGCTGCGGAGAGGGATACCCCTCATACCAAAGCCGACCAAAGAATCCCATCCAACTCGCCTCGGGGTGCGGAATGGTGACACGCCAGAGAGATACCCCGCGGTCCGTCACCGCACCCACCACTTCAGCATTCGAGGAAAAGAAAACCGAAGGCTGCACCGAAGCACCCTTGTTTTCGACAACGGATTGAACCTTGCTCCCCGTCGAATCTCCCCCCTCGTCACCCACCTTCCATTTGGCCAGTCTCCGATTCGTCGGTACGTAGTAGATCGCCAAATCACCGTCCTCGAATATCCCTGCGAGCACTCTAGCTGTAGGAGAAGCAGCCATCGACTTCACCGAGCCGAGATCTCCTTCAAAGCGATGGATCGACATCAATTCCTGGGTTTGCTCGACCGCCGACATCGCCACCGCTTCGATATGTCCCGATTCCGCTCCCAATACAAACGAGGTTCTCCCCAATAGAGGGGTCGTGCAAGTCAGCTGGCTTTCGCTCCCCGCCAGCGAAAGGTGAGTTTTAGACGCCAGAAGCTTGCCGTCCTCTTCGGCGTTCCAATAGGTGACCTTTCCTGTGCGATCAACCGCCGCCAAACTCGTTCCACGCGAGTCGATCATCAGCCCATACCATGGCGAGCTGGGATCGCGCTCTGGTCGATGCTGCCACTGCGTGGACTCCTGACTTACCGCGTCGGTGATCGCATTCACCTTATTGTCGGTACGGGCCAACACCAACGCGTTCCCATCGGTTGCGCCCCACAGCCAAGTCACCGACGCGTCGAAACTGGATACGGCCTGGGGAGTCTTCCAGTCCACCGCCACGACCGCAGATGCGAAAAGAGGTACCGAAGGATGAAAAACCAAGCCGTCGATGCGCTGACGTCGGATCAGCCCCGAGTTGGTCTGGCGATAAATGGCACCATCGAAAACCATCCAATCCTGCTGGGTGAACTGAACCTCGGCCGGCAATTCGCTCGCTTTGAGAAATGCGACCTGGTAGCCGAATGTGATCGGTCGCACCGATCCATCTGCGTAGCCTACGAGCAAGCTCGCATCGTCGTCCGACACCGAAACGCACGTGGCTCGCCCACCCTCTGCCGCCGGCGTGGCATTTGCTTCGCCCACGGGAGAATGCGTTTCGAGGACTTCCCCCGAGCTAACGGAGTAAAAGCGAAGGGTGGATGTGGCATCGAGGGTCCAAAGAACCTCTCCATACTCGTCCACTCCTGCAGCCAGAACTGGTTCGCTGCTCGCCGAGGGAATCGCGCCGAGCGGATGCGATCGATTGGCCTGGAACAGGGGAAGCACATTCCCGACCAAGACAAAAACCACCAACATCACGACGAAGATGGTTCCGATCCCCCCGATGGTGATCACTTGCTTTGCGATCCGATCCGACATGCGAACCCACCGAGATGAATTACGATCTCGATGGGGGCGGATGGTTACGTTTTCGGCTTGATTCACGAGTTTCGCTTCAGTGCGAGGTCAGTCCGTAAAAATCATTCCGTCGTAATGGGGTGGTAAACAATCCGTCGTTTACTGGATGCCAACCATCTTGAAAGCCTTTTCCGCAATCTTAGCATCGACGGGGAAATACCCATCTTTCACCAACAGTTCCTGTCCTTCTTTGCTGAAGATGAACTTGATGAATTCTCGGCGGAGAGGCTCCAGTTTGCTGGTCGGTTTGTAATTCACGGCCAAATACAAATACCGAGCCAGCGGATAGGACCCATTGTAGGCATTTTCTGCGGATGGCTCGATAGCTGGCGCACCATTCTTCGAAGAGAGCTTGAGTGCCTTCACCGCAGCCGTCTTGTAACCGATACCGCTGTAACCCATCGCGAATTTGTTTTCCCCGATGGAAGAAATCACCGCCGTGCTCCCCGGCTGCTCGTTCACGCTATCCAGAAAGTCCCCGTTCCCGAGCACTTTTTCTTTGAAAAAACCATACGTTCCCGATGCGGCATTGCGGCCGAACAACGCAATGGGCTGCTTCTCGTATTCCCCCGTCAGCCCGAGTTGCCCCCAAGTCAAAATCGGCTCCCCACCCAGCTTCCGAGTGCTGGAAAAAATCGCATCGGCCTGCTCCAAGGTGATGGAATCGAGCGGGCAATCCCGGTGCACATAAATCGCCAACAAATCGATTCCGGTGGGAAGCAAGGTCGGCTTGTAACCGAACTTTTTCTCAAAGTCTGCGATCTCGTTGGTTTTTGCATCCCGGCTCATCGGTCCAAAGCTGGCCGCGCCCTCGATGAGCGCCGGCATCGCCTTCGACGAGCCTTGTCCCTCTACCTCTGTCCGAACACCCCGATAGTAGGTTTTGAACTTCTCCGTCCACTGCAACATCAACGTGTTCATGGTGTCGGAGCCGACCGACTTCAACTGCCCCGAAGGGCCAGGACTCGGTTTGTAAGCCGAAAGCTTGGCGTCCACCGACTGTCCCCAGGCAACCGAGGACACCGACAGGGCTCCGAGCAGTAGCCCCCATAAACAAAGAATTGGCTTGGAATTTCGCATGATTCTCGCAGGCACGGGGAAAGGAAACACGTCCTTCGCGAAACGGTAGCATTCCGGCCGCCGTTGCAGGGTCCGGGAATTGTTCCAGAACTTCTTCAATTCTAAAGGAGCTAATTGTTAAGAAACGGTTAATTGTCCGGCAGCCGCTACCAGACCGCAGGCATCTTTTTCCGACTCGATGACAAACTATCGCATACATTCTAAGCCGTCCAAATAGTAGAATAGGCGGGTTCGGAAGGAGCTAACGATCCCCTGCAACAGCGGCCCTCTTTCGCTCCCGCCTCGCCCGGCCGACTCGAGCAAGTGCGGCCCCATAGCAGCCCCCCATCCCCACCTGCCTGAATCCCAACGACCACAGCATAAAATGCTCTTATTCAACCAAGACCTCTCGTCTTCACTCCACCCTTCGACGCCTTCTACTTCGCTACCCGCTATCAGGCTGCGTCCGACTAACTGCCTGCATCCGACTAACTGCCTGCATCCGACTGTCTGGCTGCATCCGATCCATGTCGGGTCGACGATTGCAAAGGGAGTTCTTTCCCTGGCCCTGTTCCTGGGGTTCCTGCTCGTCGGATTCCAAAGTCGGAGCGTTTGCGCGGTGGATATCGATTTCGCCAAACAGATCCGTCCGTTGCTGGCCAAGAATTGCTACTCCTGCCACGGGACGGACACCAAGGAGTCGGGCCTGGCGCTGCACGAATTCGATTTGGCCACCCGCGAGGCCGAAAGCGGGAGTCGAGCGATTGTTCCGAACTCCCCTGAGGAAAGCGAACTGCTGAAACGGATCACCAGCTCGGATCCTTCCGTTCGCATGCCCCCCGAAGGAGAAGGTTTGACGCCTGCCCAAGCCGATTTGATCCGTCGTTGGATCGAGCAGGGAGCGGAGTACAAAGCGCATTGGGCGTTTCTCCCCCTGTCCAACCCTCGCATCCCTACCGAGTCCGCGTCCCCCACGCTTGGAAAGGAACCCGCGTTTGTGCGGCAAAATCCGATCGACGCGTTTATCGCATCGGGGTGGTTGGAGAAGGGGCTTGCTACATCCGGACGAGCAGAACCTCGCACCCTCATTCGGCGCCTGTATTTCGACGTTCTTGGCGTGCCCCCCGAGCAATCCGTCGTGGAATCCTTTGCTGCAAATCCGACCGATGAGGCCTACGAGAAACTGGTCGACGAACTCCTATCGGACCCGCGATTTGGCGAGAGGATGGCTCGCGACTGGCTCGACGTGGTTCGTTATGCGGAGACCAATAGCTTTGAGCGTGACGGCCCCAAGCCGAACGCGTACCACTATCGCGATTACGTGATCGAATCGTTCAATGAGGACAAATCCTACCGACAATTCATCATCGAACAGCTGGCGGGCGACGAAGTGGAATCGCCGACGACGGAATCGCTCACCGCGACCGGATTCTATCGTCTCGGTATTTGGGACGATGAACCGGCCGATCCCCTCCAAGCTCGGTTCGACGAATACGACGACTTGGTAACCACGATCGGGCAAGGGATCATGGGTCTCACCGTTAACTGCGCCCGATGCCACGACCACAAGATCGATCCGATCCCCCAAAAAGACTACTACCAGATGGTGGCATTCCTGCGCGACGTGACTTCGTACGGTTCGCGAGGCGATGAGCGTAGCAATTCACAAATCGATGTCTCCACCGCCGAGGTGAGACAACAATCCGTTCAATTCAAGGAACGCATCAAAGAGATTCGTCGCCTTCGCCGCGAGATCGAGAACGAAGGGATCGCGACGATGAATGACGAGGATAAGACGGCCGCAAAGAGCCCCGATCGCGACAAAGTGATCGCTTCCAAGCTCAAGGACCAACTCACGGAAGGTCGCTGGATGGAATACGAGGCGCTCAAACAAGAACTCGATCAGGTCAACAAGAAAATCGAACAGCTCCAGACGGAGTTTCGTTTGGGACTGGCGAGAAAAGAGTCCGCTCCTCCGGACACGCATCTCCTGCTGCGCGGTTCTCCCCAAGCCGAAGGAGACAAAGTCGATCCGGACTATCCCGAACTTTTTCAAGAGGCTGCACCGAAGATCCAGAACTCGCAGCCAGGAGCCAGTTCCGCCGGCCGTAGAATCGTCCTCGCGCGATGGCTTACCTCCGACTCCAACCGTCTTACCGGGCGGGTGATTGTCAATCGCATTTGGCAACATCACTTTGGACGTGGAATCGTTCGGTCGGCAAACAACTTCGGTCAGATGGGCGATCCCCCCACGCATCCCGAGCTGCTCGACTTTTTGGTGCAGGAGCTTGTTCGGAGCGATTGGCGTCTTAAACCGCTTCATCGCATGATGCTGTTGAGTGAAACGTATCGTCAAAGTTCGATCGCCGGCGATGAGGATGTCGAAAAGGATCCTCAAAACGATCTCTTCGCACGCTTCAACGCGAGGCGCCTCAGCGCAGAAGAATTGCGGGACTCAGTCTTAGCCGTCTCGGGTCGTATCGAGTATTCGAAGTATGGCCCCAGCATCTTCCCGGAGGTTTCCGACGACGTAAAAGCGACGCAAAGTGTCCCTGGCAAGGGGTGGAACAATTCGTCCCAGCGAGAACAGTCGCGTCGCAGTATCTACATTCACATCAAACGATCGCTCGTTCCGCCCGAACTATCGGTCTTCGACTACCCTGAAACCGATGTGACCTGCGAAGCTCGCTTTTTGACAACTCAAGCCGCGCAAGCCCTCAATATGCTGAACGGAGGGTTCATTCAAAAGCATGCGACACTCTTGGCAAACTTCGTGGCCCCACAAAGGGACTCGCTCGAAGAGAGACTCGCGTTGGCGATCGAAACGGTTAACACCCGTCCCGCCGATCGTTCGGAGATCGAACGCGGTGTGCGGCGTATTCAAATCCTGAGGGACAAATTCCGATTGAGCGAATCGGATGCGTTCCGAGAGTACTGTCTCGTCCTTCTCAACAGCAACGAATTCCTCTACTTGGATTAAGGGAACTTAGGCAAAGCCATGACAAAAGCCAATTTCTGTGGACGAACACGCAGGGAACTCCTTTGGCAAACCGGTTGCGGTTTCGGCGGTGTCGCGCTGACTTCGCTCCTCAGCGGTGACGGGTTCTTTTCGAAGGCCCAGGCCGATCAACAACGACCTGTCCCCTCTGCTTACTTGCCCAAAGAGGCAGCCAAAGCCAAGTCGGTCATTTTTCTGTTCATGTACGGTGGTCCCAGTCAGATCGATACATTCGATTACAAGCCCAACATGGTGGGGATGGACAATAAGACCATCACCGTCAAAACGTTCGGCCGGGGAGGCCACCGCAATGAGGGACGGATTGTTGAACCTCGATGGAAATTCAAACAGTATGGCGAATGCGGAAAGTGGGTCAGCGACCTCTTCCCGAACCTTGGACATTGCGTCGACGATATCGCCTTCCTCCATTCGATGACGGCGGATTCTCCGATCCACGGATCGGCGATGCTCATGATGAATTCCGGCAAGATCCTCAGCGGATCTCCATCGCTCGGTTCCTGGATCAACTATGGCCTCGGAACCGTGAACGAGGACCTGCCCGGCTATGTCGTCATGCTCGATCCCTCCGGCGGCCCGATCAGCGGCGCGAAGAACTGGTCAAGTGGATACATGCCCGCGAATTACCAGGGAACGATCCTTCGAGCCAAAGGGGCTCCTCTCCTTGACCTGCAACCCCCCGCAGGTGTTTCGCGCGAACTGCAACGGGAACTCATCGACGCCATTTCGGAAAACAATACGGCTCACATGGAACAGCGAGCCCACAACTCCGAGCTTGCCGCACGCATCAAGAGCTATGAGCTCGCATTCAAAATGCAGCAGTCGGCCCCGGAAGTCGTCGACTTGGCTCAAGAAACCCAAGAGACGCTCGACCTTTACGGGGTCGGAGATCCGAAGACCGACGATTTCGGGCGCCGATGCTTGCTTGCCCGACGCATGGTCGAGCGGGGCGTTCGATTCATCCAGCTCTATTCCGGCGGCTCTCACAACGATGCCAACTGGGATGCACACGGAGACTTGGAAACCAATCACAATCTCCATGCTGGACGCACCGATAAACCGATCGCAGCCCTTCTAAAGGACTTGAAACGCCGAGGCTTGCTCGACAGCACCTTGGTCGTGTGGGGCGGGGAGTTTGGACGCCAACCGGTCGCGGAATACCAAGCCAGCACGGGGCGAGACCATAACTCGTACGGTTTCACCATGTGGATGGCAGGAGGTGGTATCAAAGGCGGACAGTCCGTTGGCACCACTGATGAGCTTGGTGCTGCCGCCGTCGAACGCCCCCTTCACGTGAAGAATCTTCACGCGACCGTGTTGACCCAAATGGGACTGGATCCCAACAAGCTTTCCTATTTCTACAGCGGCCTCGATCAAAAGTTGGTCGGCGTCGAACACGTGGCCCCGGTCCAGGAACTGATCGCGTAATTTCATCCAATCGGAATGAACATGAGTGCCAAACCAGGTCCCGAGTTGTTGCAACGACGCGATCGATCCATCCCTCGCTTCACGATGAAGCATTGGAGCGATCACCGGGCCTGGGTTTCGAGTTGTGTCTTTCACACGCTCGCGTTGTTGCTCATCGCTTGGCTATTTCGTCCGACGTCGCGAGGCACCCAAGGGGAGATGGATCGCCCCGTAGGAATTGCGGTGGTCCATCATACCGGGCGGGGCAGTGACTATTTCCTGATGGGTGGCGCCTCGGCAGCCGCATCGTCAGACTCCGCGAAAGCGTCTGAAAAAATGGCGGCCGTACAAGTCGACACTCCCGGTGCAGCATCGCTCGAAGAACTTGTCGCCGACCTGCTCCCCAAAGACTCCGTTGCAAACGGCGATGGATCCGGCGAAAACGCGCTGGGGGAAGGAACGGCAGGAACGGGAACCGGAAAATTGTCCGGCTCGGGCCCCGGAGCCGGCAAGGGACTCAATCAAACCACCACGACCTTTCTCGGAGTGGAAGGAACTGGCGCCTCGTTCGTCTATGTACTGGACCGTTCCGATTCCATGAACACCCAGGGAGGAGCCCCACTTTTTCTCGCGAAGAGAGAACTCCTTCAAAGCATCGAAAGCTTGACCCCAGGAAATCAGTTCCAAGTTGTCTTTTACAATGAATCCCCGAGCCCCCTGGCAGGAGCCCGCGGCGGCAGAAACCGACTCTTATCCGCCGACAAGACCGAGAAGGGAAGGGCCACCCAGTTCGTTCGGAACGTGATCGCCAGCGGTGGAACCGAACACATTCCCGCCCTGCGGACGGGACTCTCCTACGGCCCGGAAGTCCTCTTCTTTATGACCGACGGCGATTTGCCAGGCATCACGCAATCCGAGATGGACGATATCCAAGAGCGCGCGGCGCGAGCTGGGACCACAATCCATACGATCCAGTTTCGATCCGGCCCCCCCGAAACCGACGGCGGCTGGATCCGCGCCTTGGCGGAGCGAAATCGTGGCAAGTACCGTTACGTCAATGTGGATGAGCTGAAGATCGAGTAATCGCCGACCGTACACGCCGCTTCCAACTCACCTGCCAGCGTCCTCTTATCTGGACTGCCAAAGCCCGTTAAATGGGTTAAATTGTCAGGACTTGAGTCCAGCTACCTCCTATAGAAGAATTGATTTAGGCATGGCGAAACCGAAAGTCCTTGTGTTGCGGGCCCCTGGAACCAACTGCGATCAGGAAACCGCCTACGCTTTCGAGCTGGCTGGCGCGGAACCGGTACGCCTGCACGTCAATCAATTGATCGAAAACAGCACGCTGGCTTCCAAATTCCAAATCCTGTGCTTTCCCGGTGGATTCAGCTACGGAGACGACATTTCGGCAGGGCGAATTTTAGCCACGCAGATTCACACATTCCTGGGCGATATGCTCGAGATGTTCAAGCAGGAGGATCGATTGGTCCTCGGTATTTGCAACGGATTCCAAATCATGATGCGATTAGGGATCTTTTTCGACAGCGACGATGCGACTCCTCCAGCCACACTGACTTGGAATCAACAGGGCCGATTCGAAGACCGCTGGGTCCACCTGAAACCCTCGTCGTCGAAGTGCGTCTTCTTGAAGGGAATCGATACGTGCTATTACCCTATGGCACACGCCGAAGGTCGATTTCTCTTTCGAGACGATGCATCACGAAAACACTTGATCGCCAACGAGCAAATCGCCATCCAGTACTGCAGCGCCGACGGTACCACGGGAGATGCGATCCTGCCCCATCCCACCAACCCCAACGGTGCGGAAATGAACGTGGCAGGTATCTGCGACCCCTCCGGCCGCATCTTCGGATTGATGCCGCACCCTGAACGACATCTGTTCCCGACCAATCATCCGCAGTGGACCCGACGCGATTCGCAACCAAAACACGGTGAAGGACTCAAGCTATTCCAGAATGCCGTAGCGTACTTCGGCACATAAGCCCGTTGAATCTTCTTTTCCATAAGGCCACCAGACGTGCGAGTCGTTCATTCCCCACATGAGATCTACTCGCAGCTGACGCACGAACGTTCCACCGGTCGTTCCGTCGGTCTCGTTCCCACCATGGGCGCGTTGCATGCAGGTCATCTCTCTCTGGTCGAACAAGCCAAACGCGATTGCGATATTGCCGTGGCAACTATCTTCGTGAATCCGACCCAATTCGGTCCCCACGAGGACTTCTCCAAGTATCCGCGAACACTCGATTGCGACCTTGAACTACTCCGCAAAATAAATTGCGATTACGTTTTCGTTCCATCCTCGGAACAAATCTATGCACCTGGGCACTCCACCTTTATTGACCCGCCGGCGGTATCGCGTTTGTGGGAAGGGGAAATCCGACCTGGTCACTTTCGAGGCGTGGCAACGATCGTCTTCAAACTCTTTATGATGGCACCCGCTCACGTCGCGTTCTTCGGTCGCAAAGACTATCAGCAGGTCGCAGTGATTCGAACAATGGTCGAGGAATTGAACCTCCCCATCCGCATCGAAATCTGCGATACGATCCGAGAGGCTGACGGACTGGCGATGAGCAGTCGAAATCGATACTTGAGCACGACAGAACGGACGCGCGCACTCGGGCTCTGGAGAGCCTTGCAACACGCGCGCGAACTGGTGGAACAAAACGTCGTCGACGTGGCTAAAATCGAAGCCGCTATGGCAGAGATATTGCACACGGCCCCAATCGATGCGATTGACTACGCTCGAATCGTCGATGCCCTGACGCTGGAACCGCTTGAGCAAATCGACGATGTGGCGGTGGCAATCATCGCGGCTAGGCTGGGGACGACAAGACTGATCGACAACCTTACTCTTTCTCGTCGCTAGTTACCTTGTAAAGGAACTTTTCCGTTCGCAGGAACATGGAATCACCCTGGAACGCAGGGGTTGCAAAGGCTCTTCCTGGCAGCTCATTTTTCCCGATAACCCGGAATGTCTTGCTGGCTTCCACCCAAGTCGCCACGCCGGATTCATCGACAAAGAGAAGCTTTCCTTGCACCCAGACTGGTGACGCGGAGAAGTTTCCACCGAGCCGTTCCATCCAATGCTTTGCGCCCGTCTTCGCATCGACGCACGACGCGATGCCATCATCCGATACGTAATACAGTTCCTCTCCGACCAAGACGGGAGTTGGTGTACTGGGAGCGCCCTTCTTTTGTCTCCACACGACGTGACTCTCGGTTAGATCCCCCTCACCACCGAGCCGTACGGCCATAAGTTCAGGATGGTCGAAATCATGGTTGTAAAAGACCATGCCATGCCCCACGATCGGTTGAGGAACAACCGACCAACCCGGAGCCCGAACCTTCCAAATTTCCTCGCCCGTGTTCAGGTCGTACCCGGCCATGTGATCGGGCCCCGGTGCAAGCAGTTGCCATTGCTCGTTTACCTTCGCCACCCGTGGTGTACCAAAGGAATGGGAAATCCTGGCTCCGACCGTTCTCGCCCTCTTCCAAACGACTTGACCCGAACTGGCATCGATCGCTGCAACGAAAGGACTTTGGCTTCCATCGCAGATCACAAAAAGCCTGTTGGCATGCAACACCGGAGACCCACCGCTACCATGCACAGGCGAATACTTGAGATCCTGGCAAAGCCACACCATCTCACCCGTTTTCTGCGAAAGCTTGGCCGTACCATGCGTTCCGAAGTGCACATAGAGGAACCCATCGTTCAAGATGGGTGTGGGACTCGCATGACTGTTCTTCAAATGAATCGCCGGCGCATTCGGTAACGCAACCACTTCGCGGCTCCATAAACGCTTTCCGTCTCGTTCTGACAGTGCGAGCACTTGAAGCGATAGGCCAGGCCCCTGCGGTACGGCAGTGGTCAAAAAGATGCACCCATCCTCGATCACCGGCGAGGACCAACCCAAACCCGGGAGTTCGACGCGCCAAGCGATGTTCCGATCCTCCGACCATTCCAACGGGATCTTGGACTGCTTCACGACGCCATCGCGATCTCCGCCCCGAAACTCAGGCCAACTCGTCTCGATGCAGATCGCGATAAGAATTCCTAGCCACCACATTTTCTATTCTCCGAATCACGAACTATTGGATTGCAAGGTAAAGAGCGGCCGCGAGAATTCCTCCCGCGATAGGGCCCATGATGGGGACCCAAGCGTACGACCAATCGCTGTCCCTCTTTCCTGGAATTGGAAGGATCGCATGGACCAATCGAGGACCGAAATCGCGAGCCGGATTGATCGCGTAACCGGTTGTTCCCCCGAGGGAAAGACCGATCCCGATCACCAGCAATGTAACGGGAAGCAAATCGACGGTACCAAGGCCGACCAGTGTCTCCGCCTTGCTGGCCGCAGTCGCTCCTTCGATAGCACTCGCAGGTTTCAACTCACCCGACTGGAACAAAAGAATTGTGAAAACCAAGGCAAACGTCGCGATGACTTCGCAAAAAAAGGCTTGTGCTTTGCCGGGCAGGGCAGGGGAGGTGGCAAAACAAGCCAGCTTGCTATCGGCCGATGGTTCCGCTTGGAAATGAGCTCGATAGAAACCGTACACCAGGGCCGCACCTGCCATGGCCCCCGCCATCTGCGCCAGGATGTATCCGAGCGCTAACGAAGCGGAGAATTTGCCCGCGGCAACCAGCCCCAACGTGAGAGCCGGATTCAAATGGGCACCGCTCCCTTCCTTGGATACCGTCGCACCGCAAAAAACCGCGATCCCCCAGCCAACGGCGATGACGATCCATCCCGCTCCTTTCCCCTTCGTGCCGGACAAAACGACATTGCATACCACGCCGTTTCCCAAAAGGATGAGGAGCATTGTTCCAATAAACTCGGCCACATAATTGTTCATACTCAAACTCGAAAATCAGTTCACAGGAGAGGGAAGGGGAGGGGACATAAATCGTTGCGGCATGTAGTTCTCAGCAAGCGTTCGAAATTGTGCGATCTGGTCGGCCTCCCACCTTGCATCCCGCCCCAATTCATGGGCCAGGAGCCTGGCAGCGTAAGGTGCTAACGCCACGGCCTCCAAGGCATTCAAAAAGAGCGCTCGGGTTCGGCGTGCGAGCACGTCTTCGACAGTGCGCGCCATTTCGAATCGAATGGCTCGCACAAGATCCTGAGGTGACAAAATCGGTGCGAGTGTGGAGCTATCCTGCAAGGGCCACGCCGGTAACGATTCCTTCGGCAGTGGAAGCCCCATCCCCTCTCGCCGACTCAATCTGTGGTCGTAGGTTCTGCATTCTCTCTTCGCAAACCCGAACTCTTCAATGATGCGATCGACGCAATCTTCTGCCATATGCCGATACGTGGTCCACTTTCCACCCGTGATGGTCAACAATCCCGACGGACTCACTTCGATCGTATGATCCCGAGATAGTTTCTTTGTTGCTTGGTTGGGATCTCCTTTGACGAGCGGACGTATCCCGGTGAACACGCTCAAGCACTCTTCGGGCCGTGGACGTCTCCCGCAGTACGCCTCGATCGTGTCGAGCAAAAACTTGACTTCGTCGGCAAACGGGACAGGTTCCTCGGTCGCCTGGGGAATCGCCGTGTCGGTCGTGCCAACCAGCAAATGGCCCAACCAAGGAATCATAAAGAGAACCCGACCATCCGTCGTTTTCGGAACGATCATCGCGCTCGAGGCACCAAAGAACGTGCGAGGCAAGACGAGATGCACACCTTGACTCGCCGCCACCAAGGGCTCGATCGCCGGCCGGTCCATCCGTCGAACCGCATCGCAAAATGGGCCCGTCGCATTGATGACCGCACGCCCCCGAACGTCAAATGAAGTCCCTGTCTCTTCATCGCGCACGACAACGCCGGAAACTTTCCCCTCGCCCCCTCGGAGCAAAGAAACAACGTTGGCGTAATTCAGACAACAAGCCTGAGAATCGACCGCAGCCAAAATGGTATCCATCAACAGGCGGGTGTCATCGAACTGACCATCGCTATAGGAGACCCCTCCTATAAACTTTCCCTTCGCGAGCCCTGGCAATCGCTGATAAAGATCGCCGCGACTGACTTGCCTCGATCGCTTGGTCTGCGAGCCGATCGCCAAGAAATCATAAAGCTTCAATCCGATACCGTAGAACCATCGCTCCCAAATACGCCGACAGGGAATAATGAACTCGAGTTCGTGGACCGTATCGGGTGCATTGACAAGGAGTCGGCCTCGCTCCCTCAACGACTCGCGAACCATTTGAAACTGAAATTGTTCCAAATACCGCACCCCACCGTGAACGAGCTTCGTGGAACGACTCGATGTTCCTTTGCCAAAATCATGGGCTTCGAGCACCAGCACCGAGAAACCTCGCATCGCGGCATCCATTGCGATCCCTGCTCCGGTCGCACCTCCGCCGATGATGATCACATCCCAAGTCGTCCCTCGATCGGCTACCCGAGCCCATTGCGATTCTCGGCTTGGTATAGACGTCTCGCCCACCATCATGGCTTCACCCATCCCATCGATCGCTGAACTGCCTCTGCCCACTGCGCTCGCAAGCGATTCACATCCGCGACAGCCATCTTCGGCTCAAAGACTTGTTCTGATTTCCAAGTCGCTTCCAGTTCGCCTATATCTTTCCAGTATCCAACACCGAGGCCAGCGAGAAACGCAGCGCCGAGGGCGGTCGTTTCGACGATCTTGGGACGCACGACAGGGCACTGCAACATGTCCGCTTGAAACTGCATGAGCAATCCGTTGACAGAGGCCCCTCCATCGCACCGGAGTTCCTCGATCGGTAGACCTGAGTCTTGACGCATGGCATCGAGCACATCCGCGACTTGGAAGGCGATGCCTTCGAGCGCTGCACGGGCCAAATGGGCTTTGGTCGTACCACGCGTCAATCCACAAATCGTCCCTCGGGCATACGAATCCCAATGGGGTGCGCCCAACCCCGCCAACGCCGGCACAAAGTAAACGCCTCCTGTATCCGGTACGCTGGCAGCGAGCTCTTCGACCTGCGACGAGGACTCGATCAACCCTAGACCGTCTCGCAACCACTGCACTGCAGCCCCCGCGATAAAAACGCTCCCTTCTAATGCATACTGCATCGGCTGATCGCTCCCGGCTTGCCAAGCGACCGTCGAAAGGAGTCGATGCTTGGAACTCTTCACCTCGTCTCCGACCTGCATCAACATGAAACAACCCGTGCCGTACGTATTCTTGACCATCCCATGCTTGTGGCAATTCTGCCCAAACAAAGCAGCTTGCTGATCTCCCGCGATCCCCGCTACCGGGATGGAGGATTCGAAAATCCCTTCGGCTGTTTCTGCGAGGACTCCGCTGCTGGGAACAATGGTGGGCAACATCGACTTCGGAACACGTAATAGCTGAAGAAGCTCATCGTCCCAGCTCTTGGTTTGCAAATCAAAGAGCATGGTCCGCGATGCGTTGCTCGGATCGGTGCAGTGATTTTTTCCTTTGGTTAAATTCCATACCAACCAAGTATCGATCGTGCCACAAGCCAATTCCCCCGCCTCGGCGCGAGCACGGGCACCGTCGACATGGTCGAGGATCCACTGAAACTTCGTCCCCGTAAAATAAGCGTCGATCACCAACCCTGATTTCTTCTGGATCCGGTCGGCATGCCCCTCTGCTCGCAATTGGTCGCAGAGTTGGGCTGTTCGGCGGTCTTGCCAAACGATCGCCGGATAGATGGGTTCTCCGGTCTTGCGATCCCAAACAACCGCGGTTTCCCGTTGATTGGTGATCCCGATCGCCGCGACCTCGCTAGCAGCCACATTGTTCTCGCGCAACACTTGCCGGGCGACTTCAAGCTGAGAACTCCAAATTTCATGTGGGTTGTGTTCCACCCAACCGGAGTGTGGATAATGCTGGGTGAACTCCTTCTGTGCTATTCCTCCGATCTCTCCCATCGCATTGAAGAGAATCGCGCGAGAACTCGTCGTACCTTGATCCAGTGCCAATATCCATTTCATGCTTTGCTATCCAACATGCGGGGAGAGGAGGGTAGGGTAGGGCGGGGCGGGATGGTGTGACGTTCTCGACGCAACAGAATTCGAGGCATCTGTCCCGGCTGTTCGTCTGTACAGAGTATTCGTACACAGTTTCCGCACTGTTTATCCGGACCGTGATCATACCCCATGGAAT
Source organism: Pirellula sp. SH-Sr6A (assembly GCF_001610875.1). Lineage (NCBI taxonomy): Bacteria > Pseudomonadati > Planctomycetota > Planctomycetia > Pirellulales > Pirellulaceae > Pirellula > Pirellula sp. SH-Sr6A. The sequence continues at coordinate 4,652,795 of NZ_CP011272.1, forward strand.
CCGTCTTGTGAGAGGGCAGGGGAGGGCACCGTCGGGGCAGGGGGGAACGGGAGGGGATTGACATTCTTGCATACCAGGTTTTAATCAGTGTCTCAGCAGTACCCCGCAAGCCATTGGCAATTCTTTTGTCTGCAGCCAGCTAGGGAAGCTTTCCGTGTCGCGTTTGTTGCACCGAAGTAGCTTTCCCGCTTCTCCACCGGTCCCTCGATCGCGATTTCCCTACTTGGTTTTCTTGAAGAGGAACAGGAACGATGTCGTATCGTTTTCGTGGAACGCCGCGCGCTGCGTTTACTTTGGTGGAATTGCTGGTGGTCATCGCCATCATCGGAATCTTGGTCGGATTGCTATTGCCTGCGGTTCAAGCCGCTCGAGAAGCAGCCCGTCGCATGCAATGTTCCAACAACTTGAAGCAGATCGGCTTGGGACTGCACAATTACGAATCAGCCCACAGACGCTTCCCCGCTGGCTCGTGGCAAAGCAATTTCATCAGTCCGCTCGTCGCTTCGCTCCCGCATCTGGAACAAACCAATAACTTCCAGCTCTGGGACTTCAGTCTGAGTTATTCGCATCCCAATAATCGTCAAGTCGCCGCGCAGACGATTCCAACCTATTTGTGCCCATCCATGACATTGCCCCGAGACGTTCCGATGGCACCCGCCAACGAAGTAGGGGGCCCATCAAGCTATCTGCTCAGCGAGGGAAGCGATGACTACATGGCCCCTTCCGATGGAATGTTCGGCCTCCATTGGCCCAGCTTTGGCTACCAAAACCCACAGCGCACGTTCGGAGACATCGCTGACGGAACCTCCAACACCCTCTTCGCAGGAGAGACCGTCTACAACTATCGCGACTCCCTTTGGCCCGCTACGGCGCCAGCTCCCTACGCGGGCACCGTACGCTTTGGTACGGCCCGCTGGTCGGTGGGGTATCCCAAGATCGCACTTGGCTCGACCCTTTTTCCGTTCAACCTCCATCGCGCCGCTGCGATGGGAGGGTATGCAAGCCAGCATACCGGCGGGGGCAACTTCCTCTTTGGCGACGGAAGCGTTCGGTTCTGGAGCCAGAACATCGACATCGTCCTTTACAACGCGGCCGCGACGCGAGCAGGTGGCGAAGTCCTCCCGCTAGGAGGGCTGGAATGAGCAACCAAGACACTAATTCCAATTCCGGAAAATCGGGTTCAAAGTCCGGAAAATCGGGCTCGAAGTCCCGAAAGTCAGGAGCTATCGTCCCCGGGAAGCTTCGGTGCAGCCTGTTGCTTATTTCATTATCGACTGGATGCTTCGATTCCTCGCTCGAACGGGTCGCCGTTCGAGGGACGGTCATGATCGATAGCCGGCCGGTTGATCAAGCCTCCATCGTATTGACGCCCGTCGATCAAGGCCTTCCGGCAATCGGTGTCCTGTCCAACGGCTCCTTCGAGATCCCAGAAGACTCAGGTCCGACCGCCGGCGAATTCTGGGTCCGTATCAATCCCGATCCTGCTTTAGGGGAATCGCCGAGCCGAAACGGGGCGCCCCCTCCGCAGGCTTCAGCTCGAAAGTTGGGAATTCCAAAGAAGTTTCAAAAAAACGGGACGATCAAAGTAACGGTCACCCCGGGAAAAGAACAGAATATTTCTCTTGAACTTACATCCAGCTAAATCGCGCGCAGGAACGCGTCCTATTCCAACACATCTTCCAACACGAAATACCAATTTATGAAACGAACATTTTTTTGGTCAGCATCCTTCGCATTGTTTCTCAGCTCCCTGCCGGGTCTCGCGCAAGCCCACTTTCCATGGCTTGTGCGGGGAGATCATGGGAAACTCATCTACTACTTCGGTGAAGGAATCGCGGACCAATCCTACAAAATGCCTGACTCGCTCGCCGGAGGTAAATTCGTCGAGCTTAGCCTGGATGGCAAAACGACCCCACTCACCTTGAACAAGATCGAAACCGCTGACTTAGTCGGTTGCACCTCCGACAAGCCGGTCTCCCGCGATGGGCTTTTCGTAGCCGAAGCGACCTACGGCGTCTACAAAGGGACGCGACTTCAGTACATCTCGATGCACCAAAGCCATGCACCCTACGTCGCCCGCCAACCGATCGCAGAGCCTTCGAAATTACCCAAACTGTTCGCCGAGATTATCGACACAGAAGAGGGTATCGATGTGTATGCCTGGAATGCCGGAAAGCCTTTCGCGAAGACCAAAGTGACCCTTTATAATTCCACCGGAGACGAACTCGCGAGCGGAGATACCAACGACGACGGCAAAGTAGCCTTCGAGGATAAAATTCTCCGCCAAGGTGTCTTGGGGATCATGTTCGGGACAAGCGATCCCTCCGCAGGTCAACTCCACGACACTCGCTACGAAACCGAGTCGACCTACTTCACCGCCACGTTTTTGGCACCCGAACTGCCCACACAGGATGTGACCAAGCGGCTCCCTCCCTTGCCGTTTCCGACGACAAGCTTTGGCGCGGTTCATACCGACCATTACCTTTACGTCTATGGAGGGAATACCGGAGACGCCCACTCGTATTCCGAAGAGGGACAGTCCAATAAACTGCTCGAACTCGATCTTCAAAACACCTCTCCTCAATGGAGAGAAATCGCCATCGGGGATCGGCTTCAAGGCCTAGGGATGGTCGCCCACGGTTCGAAGCTGATCTTAATCGGAGGTTTCTCTGCGAAGAACAAAGCAGGTGATCCGCAGGATCTTCATTCGCAAGCTTCGGTGCAGGCATTTGATCGGAAAACGAAGACTTGGTCGAAACTGCCCAGTCTCCCAGAACCTCGCTCCAGTCATGACGCGGCGATCATCGGGGATACCATCTACGTCGTCGGGGGATGGGCGATGGCGGGCAAAGAGGAAACGAAATGGCACGAAACCGCTTGGTCGATGAACCTTTCCGACGAGCAACCCAAATGGAACGCCATCCCCAATCCTCCATTCGTTCGACGCGCCGTCGCCACTGTCGCCCATCATGGGAAGATCTTCGTGATCGGAGGGATGGACAAGAAAGGTCCCACCAAAGAGGTCGCAATTTACGATCCTGCGACAAAGTCCTGGACGGAGTCGACGTCTCTTCTAGGTGATCAAGCCATGGCAGGCTTCGGCGCAGCCGGATGGAGCTTGAACGGATCCCTCTTTGTCAGTACCCACGAAGGGGACATGCTTCGCTGGGACGACAGCACGAAGAAATGGGACTTGATCGGTCGCTCGATTTCTCCGCGATTCTTCCATCGATTCCTACCCATCGACTCGAAAGTCCTCGTATCGATCGGTGGTGCCAGCATGGAGGAAGGCAAGTTCGTGCAGCTCGAAGCGTTCGCAATCCGGGATCGAGAATAGCTTCCCTGGAACATGCATCGATTGCGATCTCCGACGCCGGCGACCCCTCAGGATGCATGGTTTTTTCCCCTGACTAGATTTGCTAGTCAGGGTGCTGGGACGCAGCGCCGCGTCGCGTCCCACACAAGATACTTTTGCTGATCGATCGCCTCGGATAACTTCTGGCAAAGAGCTTTGTTTTCCTCGTCCGCCAGTTCGTCTGCTTTCTTCAGATAGGCGATGGCATCATCGGTTCGTTGCATTGCTGCGCACGCATTCGCGATCACGAAGTACGAGAACCAATCGGGGTCGGGAGTGAGATCGAGAGCGGTGCTCGCCTCCTTGAAAGCCTTTTCGCGAGCAGAGGAGCTTGCGTCGCCTCTTCTTAAATGCAAAAGCGAGAGTGTGCGATGGGCGGGGATTCGAAAATCTTTCTCGTCGGTAAGATTCTTCCACTCCGATTCGGCGCTGCCCCAATTGTTCTCACCGGCCAACCACCTTGCTTTGATCCATCGGTCGCACGGCGAAAGCGACTCCAGTTTCGCGATCCTCGCATTCAAGATCTTGGCTTCCCGATGTTTTTTCATCGCGGAAAGCAATTGGAGTCGCAGGTGAAGTACGGTGGATTCAAAATACATCGGACCTTGCGCAGCTCGTTCCAGCCAAGTCCAAGCTTCGTCAAGGTTGCCGAGACGTTCGTAAAGGAGCGAGCACGCGATCATGGCAGCGTAATCGGACTCGGATGCCTGCAATAACACTTGAAGGCGTCCCCTTATTTCCTCCTCGGAAAATCGGCGTTCCGGATCGGTGTGAGGCCAATACCTCAATAGAAAGCCAGCATAATCGACCTGCCATTGAAGCCATTTTTGATGCAGATCGAGCATCTCTTGAATGGTATTGATGCGGCGATTGACGACAGAACGGGTAACCGCATCAAGCTGCCTTAGTTCCTCGTTTCGGCTGAGTACGTTCAAGTCCGATTGGGCTTTCGCAAGCACGACTTCTCTTAATTGCTGACCTGCCTGCGCGGCGTTGAAATTTACATTGTTCCGATCGTTCCTCGCGGCCCTGATTTCGTCATTCATGTCCGTTGCGAGACTTCCCAAGAAAGCGGAAGCTTCCAATGCAGCGAGTTGCATGGACATCTGCCGGGATTGCTCGCGTCGGATACGTACCCAATCCACCTCCGTTTGCTGAAGTGAATTCTGAAGCTGCTGAAGCCTCGTCTGCATTATTCCATGCTTCTTTACATGCTCACGAACATCTGCTGTGGTTTGCTCCAATGCACTTGTGGGTGAGGATTCGATACTGAGACCAGCGGCTTTATCCTCGGGAGCGTTACCTCGTGCCACTTCGGCGCCGACGGGCATATCTTGTGCATGGACAGCCCTTTCGACTCCCTGCCAAAAACACCCCCAACAAAGTAGAAAGAGGCCCCCATACCGCAGTGACATGCCGAAACAACCAGGCATACTGGAAGCGTGGAGATAGGGAAATGAAACCAGTCGGACACAGGACAGGATTTGCTTGCTCATGGCGTGCGTCGAACTCCCACAAAATTGGTCGACTGCAGAAATAACAGATTTTATTCCGCCAGCTGTTGGCGCGACAATTCCCGATTCTATACACTTGACAGAGTCAGTGCTTTATTATTCAAGCAGTTCACGCCAGATCTTGCTGCTGTCAACTGCTTGACCTCTTCTTGTATTCAGTTGCCCGAAGGCACGAAGGAGTTGGCGATGCGAACGCATTCGAAGGGTCGTCACATGAGCCGCTTGTTGGCTCTCGGTTTGGTTCTTCAGGTCGGTACGGGTTCGATTCTCTATGGCGACGGGCCAGATCAAGAATCGAGCAGCTCGTCCCGATACGGTTCCGTGCAAGATGTTTTGCGGGATGAGTCGAAAGGTGTCCCACTGAACCGCTCGAGCTTGCTCGCCAGCATACTAAGCCACAATGAAGATGCATCAAAACGAGCCGTATCGGTCTTATCGTGGCAATCGGGTCTCATCCAATTGGAGAAGGATTGGAAATCAGTTGAAGAGATCACCGAAGAAGACCTTAAATCAAGCCTTCGGAAATACAGGAAGCAACGCGGTGATCAAGTTTTAGATTTAGAGGGCCATCGTTCTATGGCTCTTTATTGCACCTCTCAAAATTGGCTGCCTCAAGCCAAGGCGCATTGGTACGGCGTCCTTTCGTTTCAACCCAACCATGTCGAAGCGCGAAAAGCGCTTGGGTTTCGCCGCATCGGGAATCGATGGGTTAGCACCGAGGAATGGCAATCCATTCTCGATCAGAATTCCGAGACTTTGGCTTCCCTTAAGAAATGGTATCCGCGGGTAAGCGAAGTGGCTTCGCAAATCGATCGCGGTGGCAAAGAGACCGTGAAGGCGATTGAGTGGCTTCAAAAGGTAGAGGACCCAGGAGTCGTGCCAGCTCTCCATGCTGTCGCCGTGCGAAACTCGGGAGATACCGCGGTCCACCTCGTCAATACGATTCGTCGATTCCAGACCAAGGAGGCGTGTTCTGCTCTTGCAGATCTGGCCATCGCGGAGCCGAGCTCTCCAACCTCGGGTTCTGCGATCAAGGGATTGAAAGAAGTCGAAAGCGAATGGTATGTTCCCGAACTTCTCGACTTGATGGCATCGGACATCGAAGTACAGAATCAGATCGTCACACGACCTAATGGCGCGCTGGTATTGCAAACCATTGGTCAACAGGAATTGCAAAACACGAATGAGGTCATCCAGATCGATAAGATTTTAACGGCGGGTAGTGGCCCCAACATCGCGCCGCGAATGGCAGCCACCAATCGCCGACTGGGTCTAAGATCGGGCCGCAACGTGGCTTCGATCCAGTCCCCCACGAACGCAGTGGCGGCTAGTATCGCAATGGATGAGGCGGAACGGTTTGCGAAAGCGAATACCGCAGCGGCTGCAAATTCCAACGCCGAACTTCGGGAAAAGCAAAGTAAGATCGCCGTGGTACTGCGAGCCACGTCCGGTCAAAAGCTGGATGACTCCGCGCAGACTTGGTGGAATTGGTGGCAGAAACAACAAGAAATCGAAGTCTTAGGCCCCAAAGAAATCAATTACCAATACGGTCAAGATTATTCCTCGCCGGTATACACTCCACGCCCCGTGCAAGTTTCGTTCACGCTACCAGAAAACACATGCGAATGCTTGGTAGCGGGTACAACAGTACAAACCGAAACGGGACTTGCATCGATCGAATCGATTCGCATCGGGGACCAAGTTGTCTCGCAGAACATTCTGACCGGGGAACTCTGTCTCAAGCCAGTGATTCGAACAACTCGTCGAGAACCCGCTCCGACCCGCAGTATGACACTGGAGTCCGGCGAATCGATCGTCAGCACACTTGGCCACCCCTGGTGGGTGACTGGAAAAGGTTGGATCAAGACCAAGGACCTTCAACCGGGCATGGCGATTCGAACGACCAGTGGAAATGTGTTGATCAAAGAGGTTTCTTCCGCCAAGGAAGAAGTCACTTACAACCTCGTCGTGGCTGACAACCACAATTATTTCGTGGGGGAAAAGCGACTCCTCTCCTTCGACGCAGGCGAGTTGATTCCGACTTTCCAAAAAGCGCCCGGTCTTCCCGCGGAACCGGTCAAACCCCATCTTGCTTCTCGCTAGAAGCCTGGCATCGGGGACTTCTCCGGATGGGTTAAACCTTTGCGTCTAGGGGGTTTTTGCTTATAGTAAGGCCCTCTAGGGATCTCTGCCGAACCGCGAAGCGCGGGGCAGGGGAGGGCCCTCGGAGCGTTCCAAAGCAAGGGTTTTTCTTTTCCCAGACCAGGGTAGGGCAGGGGAGGGGGAGCCATCCCCGGGCAAAACACAGGGTTTTCATGGTTAAAGTTCGAGACTTCCTGGGACCATACCGATTGGCCCGCTTGATCCGCCTCGGAAGTACTTGTCAGGTCTGGGAAGGAATCAAAGACGACGGCAATCGCTATGCCCTCAAAGTGCTGCGTCCCGAGCAACGAGGGAATAAAGAAGAAATCGGCTTCCTCAAACATGAGTTCGAGATCGCCAGCAATCTCCATCACAAGAACATCATCAAGCTGGTCGAGTACGTCACCGACGCCGACACCCCTTTCATCGTCCTTGAACTCTTCAGCGAAATCAACTTGAAGCAAGCGTTGCGAAAAGGTCCCGAACCGATCGCTTACATGCTGGCCTCGATCATCGAACAAATCAGCGAAGCCCTCTACTACTTCCATAGCAAGGGTTATGTGCATTGCGATATCAAGCCCGATAACATTCTCGTCAATCGCGATGGCTTGGTAAAACTCATCGATTTCACCATCGCCAAAAAAGCCAAAACAGGGCTGAGCAAACTCTTCGGTGGCAAAAGCAAAGTCGAAGGGACCCGCTCCTACATGTCCCCCGAGCAAATTCGCGGGCAAGGCCTCGACCCACGCAGCGATATCTATTCCCTCGGCTGCATGTTCTACGAAATGCTCGTCGGCAAACCCCCGTTCACGGGCAATACCCCAAACGACCTGTTGAGCAAACACCTCACCGCAGCGGCACCGTCCGTGCTGGTCGTCAACGACAACGTCACCCCCGAATTCAACAACGTCATCCGCAAAATGATGTCGAAAAAGCCCGAGGACCGACCTCAATCGATGTGGGATGTTCTCAAAATCATTCGCGCTACACCCATATTTAAAAAACCACCGAGGAAACCTGACGTCTCGGTCTTCGATGACATGCCATCCGCAGGCCGAGTCGATAACCCCACGTAATACACGCATCGCATTCATCGATACCCGAACCTGCTCGCCCCGTTTCAAACCAAACCATCTTCAACGGACACCTTCCGAACCAATAGTTGCACCATGGAAACAACTCCTCCTGGCTTTGAATTCGAACAACCGATGCTCGATATCGAGATTCAACTCAAGCAGCTTGAGCAATCCCCAACCCACTCGCCGGATGAAGAACAGCAGATCAATGCCCTTCGCCGCAAGTGGACGGAAACGACCAGAAAGATCTATGGCGAACTGAGCCCTTGGCAGATCGTCCAAGTCTCACGGCACAAAGACCGTCCGTACACCAAGGACTACCTGAATCTTGCCTTCGACGAATTCGTCGAATTGCACGGGGACAAATTCTTTGGCGACGACCGCGCCATGCTCACCGGCTTCGCCAAACTAGGTCGTCACAAAGTCATGGTCGTCGGCCACCAAAAAGGACGCACGTACAAAGAACGATCCGCTTGCCACTTCGGGTGCGCGCATCCGGAAGGCTACCGCAAAGCCATGTCCAAGATGAAGATGGCAGAAAAGTACGGGCTCCCCATCATCTGCTTCATCGACACTCCAGGTGCTTACCCAGGAGTCGGTGCCGAAGAACGCGGGCAGGCGCAAGTCATCGCCGAGAGCATGTTCCTCATGAGCCAACTGGAAGTTCCCATCATCTGCGTGGTCATCGGGGAAGGGGGGTCCGGCGGGGCACTGGGCATTGGCGTGGGTAACAAGATCGCCATGTTGCAATATGCTTACTACTCCGTCATCAGCCCGGAGGGATGCGCAGGGATCCTTTGGAAGAGCCACCAGTTCGCTCCGAAAGCGGCCGACGCCTTGCGGTTCACCTCGTCGCACCTCTCCAAACTACGAGTGGTCGACGATGTGATCGAAGAGCCCCTCGGCGGAGCCCATCGAGACCACCACGAAATGGCCTCGCGCCTCAAAGGCTACTTGTCCAAAACCCTGGACGGACTGCTCAAAGTGCCGGCGGCGCAACTGGCCTCCGATCGCTACGAGAAGTTCCGTCGCATGGGGACCTTCCTCGAGCAACTGGAAGACGGTTCCGTCCAAACCCACGGCGCCACCATCACCGCCTAGCCCAAGCAACAGCCGGTCTCCGACCGGTGCGTCCCCTCCCAAACCGAAACTGCTACCTCCGCTTCCCAGGATCAACCATCCTTTCATCGTCAGCGGCGGTAGAAGTTCACTGCTCAGAACCGGCAGCTACGATGCAGCTGCCGCTTTCTCTTGAAACTCTTTGCGGACGTTGGACGCGTCGGCATTGGGGAAGTTCGCCCGCTGGGTCATCAAGATATAGCAACGATCTTTGGTCGGATCGATCCAAGCCTGCGTGCCATAGGCGCCGCCGTGACCATAACTCCCCGGCGAAAGATCCTTCGTCACGCCTTGTGGATCGAGGACGATACAGCAGCCGATCCCCCAAGTGTTTCCCGGCGTGAAGCCCGTAATCACTTCGCCTGCCGATGGGGTGGAGAACTCTGCAACACTTTTCGGCGATAGGATACGAACCCCATCCAACTCTCCCTTGCGAAGCAACATGCGAGCGAATCGCGAATAGTCCGCGGCGGTTGAAAAGAGTCCTCCATTCGCCGCGGGCATGCGATCGCGATCCGTCGGTTTCTTCCCTCCGAGCAGACCGATCGATGCCTCCTCCAACTCCCCCTGCTCCGTTCTTCGATAGGACTTAGCAAGCCGCTGCGCCTGAGAATCAGAGAGATAGAAAGTGGTATCCTTCATCCCTAACGGTTTGCAAACTCTCTCGTCGAGAAAGACATCAAACGGCTTGCCGGAAACGGTCTCCACAATACATGCTGCTGTATTGATGGATGTCTGACTGTATTGCCATTTCGAACCGGGTGGAAAGAGAACTTTCACTTTGGCGTAGCGAGACGCCGCTTCTTTGAGGTTCTTTGACGAGTAAGCCTCTCCGCCAGGAAGCTCCGCCATACCGGACGTATGCGTTAACAAATGTCGCAGTGTAATCCTGGCTGGAGTTCCATCGCTCAGTGCAAGCCCCTTCATACCTGGCAAGTAATCGCTAATGGGGGCATCGAGCTTCAGCTTTCCTTCTTCCACCAACATCATGACGCACACGCCCGTCATCGGTTTGGTCATCGAAGCGATCCAAAAGATGCTGTCGGATTGCAATGGCTTTTGACTCGCCAGATCTGCGAAGCCGGTCGCATCCAGATGCAAGACCTTCTCGGATGATGCGACCAAGGTCACCGCGCCGGAAATTTCTTTCTCCTCGACGAACGCCTTCATCGCTTCGCGGACAGCCGGGAAGTGCGGGGCAGGGGGTTGATCGGCAGCGAGAATTTTCTCGCAGTGGCCACCGCCACCGAAGGTGCAACGACTTGCAATGCCTGCGAGCAGGAGCTGTTTGGTGATCGTTCGTCGATTGGGGAGAGGCATTCGTGGGTTCCTTAGGAGCAAGGGTTGGAAATGGCGATGATTTCCATGGTACCTCCCATCTCGCGGAGCAGGGTAGGGGGCTAGGGCGAAGGGAAGGGGGTAGGGTCACGTTGTTGGCTCGGGGCAGGGGAGGGGGGCGACCTAGAAATCTCAAAGCCGGCTTTTCGAATCCATGTTAGTGAAAGAAGGATCCATAGCATCTGCACCGCAGCCTCGATCAACCAGGCCGCCCAGGTCGCTTGGGCTTTCGGCGTAGTCGCGGAGACTTTGAGCCAAGCGACATCGGTGGCAAGCGGATTCAGATTCGATTGCAGTGCATCGGTTCCCATGATCTCGACGGGCGCATCCCAGTAGAGCCCCCCTGCCCCCGCGCGGAGCATGGCCAAGAGCGGGATGAGAACGATCAAGGCCGCGAGTCGCCAGCTTTTCCACTGCAGTCCGCACCAAACGGCGCCCCAGCAAATCGGAGCAAGAAAACCTCCCACCGCACCGGAAACGATCGTGCGCAGATCGCTTGGAAAGATCTGATACCAAGCGGAGCGAAATAGAAATCCAGGACGATCGAGAACGCTGGTTTTGTAGAACAAGACGGCGAAGCAAGCCAGGGTTGCGAGGAAGGTGATTTGCCGCAGAGAGAATTGGAACGTCCGCGCGGGAGCGGTTGCTGGGCTGAAGCGAAGCGACATTCGGCAAGGGTGCAGCGAGAGGCCCGAGAGGGATCGCAAGAGGCCGGCCATGGTCGAGGCGAAAAGGAGAAACAGTCCCCAGTGGGCAGCGTTCACTCCGAGGGCGAACGGAACGGCTTGCAGGGGCAGCCCCCAAAGCATGACCGTATTCCACTGGAGGAACGAGAGCAGCAATACCATGAGGAGCGTCAGTAGCTCCCGGGATCGCCAAATCGGCCTCCAACCCAACCAAATCGCGACAATCGATACAGGTGCGAAGAGCGTCATTCCGGACAACTGCTCGATGGGTAGTTCCGGGAGTTTCCAACTAGCAAATCGGAGGAGAGCGCCGATCGCCCCCAGCGCGGTCAGCGGCAAGATGATTCTCTGAATGGGGGCCCGCATGCGGTCGCGAAGCTTTCCGGTTTGGGGGGAAAATTCGGATTGGCGAAGCTGGATCGCTGATTCCTTTGTAGGCCCGTACAACCGGGCAGGCAAGAGCAGGGGGGGTGTATCGGGTCCACCGAAAAATTCGCCTTCCCGCCTTCCCGCCTTCCCGCCTCTCGCCTCTCGCCTCTCGCCTCTCGCCTCTCGCCCCTCGCCCCTCGCCCCTCGCCTCTCGCCACTCGCCACTCGACCCTCGCCACTCGCCACTCGACCCTCGCCACTCGACCCTCGCCACTCGACCCTCCGGCTCGCACTCGCCAAAAACCAGGGTTTTCTGCGAATCAAACCGAACATAAGAAACATTATCGGACGTTGCGGAGCGGGGAAATTCCTCCCTTCCCCACCCACGACCCAGCCCTTGGCGGTTGCTCAGCCAGTAAGCTGTAGGGGTTGCGTCCACCTTGACGCGATGAAAACGGCTACCGATTACGGAAACTTTACGGGCTTTTGATCGAGAACGATTGCACCATGACTCCTGACCGACGGCAGTTTTGCCTCTCCGCAGCGATGGCTCTGGCAGCAGGGACGTTCCCCCTCCGCGCTGCACAACCTTTCCCCCGCCCGGCGTCTTTGGGCACCTCCGGCTCCGTACCCGAACTCGGGAAACGTCTCTCGGACGAACAAGCCGCCGAGATCGCGCAACTCGCCCTATCCGGGATCGATCGGGAATATCCGAATAAACCGAACCAAGTCCTGCGAGGCCCCGAGGACGTCCTCTCCCCAAAACAAATGCACCCCGCGTTCTACGGATGCTTTGACTGGCACAGCAGCGTCCACGGGCACTGGGTACTCGCCCACCTCCTTCGTCACTACCCTACCCACTCGCTCGCCGATCCTTCTCGCCAAAAGCTTTCTGCAAGTCTCTCTGCGTCAAACCTTCTCGCCGAAACTCGCTACTTCGATTCGAAAGAAAACCGATCCTTCGAACGGATGTACGGATGGGCTTGGCTCCTGCAACTCGCCACCGAACTCCACCCGTTCGCCGACCCAGAAGCTCAACGATGGCGCGGCGCGTTGCGACCTTTAGAAGAAAAGATCGTTGCACTGACGATCGACTATCTACCCAGACTGTCGTTTCCCATTCGGACCGGAGTCCACCCCGATACCGCCTTCGCACTCGGACTCACCCTCGATTACGCGAAAACCGTCGGCAATGAAGCTCTTCTCTCTCTGGTCCTTCAACGCGCTCGCGACTACTACCTTCGCGATCAGTCCGCTACCGCCGCGTTCGAACCCTCCGGTGAAGATTTCTTTTCTCCCACGCTCAATGAAGCCGACTTGATGCGCCGCGTTCTCTCTCCCGATGAATTCACCGCATGGCTCGCGGCGTACTTGCCGGAACTGTTCCAGAACGACTCCGACGGAAACCCATCCTCGAACTCCAAACTTCTTCAACCCGTGGAAGTAAGCGATGTGACCGACGGTAAATTAGTCCATCTTGCAGGCCTCGATTTCTCTCGAGCCTGGTGCATGCTGGGTATCGCCCATTCGCTATCGAACTCGGACCCATTGCGAACTCGGCTTCTTCAGTCCGCCCGAGAACACGCGCGCGTCGGCTTTCAATACGTCTTCAGCGGTCACTACGAAGGAGAGCATTGGCTCGGAACATTCGCCCTTTTCACGCTCGCTGCAAGCCTGCAAGCAACGCCTAAATAAACCAATCGTTGCACCGAATTAGCGAGGCAATATATCGCTGGGCCAACCGGGCTGTATGCCCCCGTTGCTCGGTGGATATCCCGTGCTGGACGGATAGGATGCTCCCCCCTGCCCCGCTGGCTGACTCCCTCCCAAAGGAGGCCATAGATTGCCGCTAGGCGCTGGGGTCGGGCTGCTGGGTTGAAACCAAGATCCGCTCGTTTCATTACCCACCGGAGATGGGCTCAAGGTTCCTCCCCACCCCCCCTGCCCTGCCTCGGACACAGGATACCCCGCGGGAACTTGGCCATCCGGCCACTGATTCTGCTGCAACTTCTGTTCTACATTTTGAATGTACGGCCCGACAACTTGTTTGATCTCAACCGGCAGCAATCCACCCGCGCTCGCCAGGATGCGACTGATATAAAGCCCGCTCTTCGAGTTGGCGATCCGCTGCTGTTGAGCGGGTCCAAGCAATGACATCGCAAACATCGTGATCAAAAGGCAAAATAGAATACCTTTGACCAAACCAAAGCCTGCACCCAAGTGTCGATCGAATTCGCGCAACTTCACCTTGTCGATCGAGGTGCTGACCAAACGAAAGGCCATCCAGATCACGAAGCTCGATCCGAAGTACAGCAACAGCATGGCCAAAAACAGATTCCAAGGCGGATCAGCGTTGATCATCTTGGCCACTTCATTGCGAAAGTGGTACGCGACAAAATAGCTGGCCACAATCGAGGCCAGCGAAGCGACCTGCCAGGCAAAACCTTTGATTGCCCCGAAGATCGTTGTCGCAGCTAGCACGATCAGCATGATGATGTCGTACGTTTGCATAGTGCTCGCATTCCTTTGCTCTGCAGGTGGACTGGAAGCGCGGACTATATCGCGATTGCCCAACCTCCGTAAATACCCATTCTCGATTTCCCGACCGACCTTACGCTCCCCCCTGCTCTTTTGATATGCATCTCCCCTGCCCTCCCCTGCCCCGTTGGCCGGCCGAGGAAACAGGTATCTCAGAATGCAGCCATTCCTAGGCCGGATCGATGCCGGTTCCATTTCGCTAGCAAAGCGTTGAAGATCATGGCAGACTTTCGAACCCACATGACGGTGAGCACGGTCGCAGGCGTTCTTTACGGGTTGGGAGGATATCAATCAGGACTATCGATCGAA